>JANPKL010000201.1:0-2987 GCA_031425975.1 Sphingomonas sp. | reverse complement strand
GCCGTCGCCAGCGCCAGAGCCACGAAGGCGTTGCGGCCGATCGCTCCGCCGCGCACCCGTGCCGCCGGCATCGTCGAAGCGCCCGCCACCGGGCCGATGCTCGCGACCCGCCCCGCATCATAGGCCGCCCGGCGATCGGGATCGCGCAACACCGCATAAGCCGCACCGATCTCCTGCGCCCGCCGCGGATCGCCGCCGCCGCCCGCCTGATCGGGATGATAAAGCCGCATCAGCGCCAGATAGGCGCTGCGGATCACCACCGGCTCGGCGTCGGGATCGACCCCCAGGATCCGGTAGAGATTCGCGCTCATCCTATCGCCGGGCCAGCGCCGCCTCGGCTTCGGCAACCAGTTCGCCCACGATCTCGGCGGTCGGCTGCTCCTTGGTCACCATGCCGACCGATTGCCCGGCCATCACGCTGCCGCTTGTCACATCGCCGTCGATCACCGCGCGGCGCAGCGCGCCCGCCCAATAATGCTCGATCTGCAATTGCGCCTCGGCCATTTCCAGCCGCTTGCCGTCGAGATGATCGGCGATCTCGCGCTGCTTGGCGGCAAAGGCGATCGTCTCCTTGTTGCGGAGCGCGCGCACCGGAATCACCGGCAGCCGGGGATCGAGCTGCACGCTCGGCACCGCATCGCGCGCACTCGCCCGGATGAACGCCTTCTTGAAATTGGCATGGGCGATGCTCTCGGTCGCGCAGACGAAGCGCGTGCCCAGCTGCACGCCCGCCGCGCCCATCTCCAGATAGGCGGCAATCGCCTCGCCCCGGCCGATCCCGCCCGCCACGAATACGGGGATGTCGCCCGCGACATGCGGCAAAATTTCCTGCGCCAGCACGCTGGTCGAAACCGGGCCGATATGCCCGCCCGCCTCCATCCCCTCGATCACCAGCGCGTCGGCACCCGAACGGATCATCTTCTTGGCCAGGCTCAGCGCCGGTGCGAAGGCAATCAGCTTCGCCCCCGTCCCCTTGATCCGGTCGATCGCGCCCGATGGCGCCAAGCCCCCGGCAAGCACGATATGCCCGACCTTATGCTTGCCGCAGACCTCGGTCAGCTCGGCCAGTTGCGGGTGCATGGTGATGAGGTTGACCCCGAACGGCTTGTCCGTCCGCGTCTTGGTCTCGGCGATCTCTCGGTCGAGCAGCTCGGGGTTCATCGCCCCGCAAGCGATCACACCGAACCCGCCCGCATTGCTGATCGCGGCGACCAAGTTGCGCTCGGACACCCAGCTCATCGCACCGCCCATGATGGCGTAGCGTGCGCCCAGGAACGCGGCGCCGCGCGCCATCAGATCATCGAGCCGGCTCATGCCGCGACCCCCGCTTCATCGAGCCCGAAGGCGGTGTGCAGCACCCGCATTGCCAGCTCCAGTTCCTCCTCGGCGATCAGCGCGCTGACCTTGATCTCGCTGGTCGTCACCGCCAGCAGGTTGATCCGCCGCTCGGCCAGGACGTCGAACATCCGCGCCGCCAGCGCCGGGTTGCTCCGGATCCCCACCCCAACGATCGACACCTTGGCCACGCGGTCGTCGGTCAGCACCACCGAATGGCCGATGTCGCCCTTCCAATCCTCCAGCACAGCCAGCGTCTGCCCCAGGTTTGCCCGCGGGACCGTGAACGTGAGATCACTGGCCCCGGCACCGGGCGCCGCGGCATGGACGATCATGTCGACCGCAATCCCCGCATCGGCCAGCGGCCGCATCACCGCCGCCACCGTTCCCGGCCGGTCGGCGATCTTGCACAGGGTGATCCGGGCCTCGCCCCGATCGGCCGCGATGCCCGCAATCTCGTTTCTTTCCATGCTCTCCAACTTCTCAACAATTTCGGTGCCCGGCCGGTCCTCGAACGCCGACAAGACCCGCAGCGGCATCTTCTCGCGCATCGCCAGCCCGACGCTGCGCACTTGCAGCACCTTGCTGCCGACCCCCGCCAGCTCGAGCATCTCTTCGAACGTCACTTGCGCAAGCTTGCTCGCGCGCGGGACGATCCTTGGGTCGGTCGTGTAGACGCCATCGACGTCGGTGTAGATGTCGCAGCGGTCGGCCTTGACCCCGGCCGCGATCGCCACCGCGCTGGTGTCCGACCCGCCCCGACCGAGCGTGGCGATCCGCCCTTCGTCACTGACCCCCTGGAAGCCCGGGATGACGCACACCCTCCCCGCCGCCAGAGCCTCGCCAAGCGCGGCCTGTTCGACCGTTTCGACCCGGGCATTGCCGTGCGTCCCGCTGGCCCTGACCAGCTGCCAACCCATGAAGCTGCGTGCCGCGACTCCGTTATTCTGCAGCGTCATCGCCAGCAGCCCGGCCGTCACCTGCTCGCCGCTCGCCACGACGACATCATATTCGCGCGGATCGCTCAGCGCCGCCGCCTCGCGGCACAATTGAACCAGCCGGTCGGTCTCGCCCGCCATGGCCGAGACCACCACCAGCACCTCATTCCCCGCCGCCGCCTCGCGCCCGACCCGCGCCGCCACGCTCCGGATCCGCTCGATCCCGGCCATCGACGTGCCCCCGAATTTCATCACGATACGGGCCATTGGAGGGGGGCGGGGTCCTTCTGCGAAATGCAGCGCCCTGTTAGGGTGGCCCCATGACCGAGACAAGCACCAGCGCAGGCTCCGCCGGAGCGCACAAGAGCATTTTACCCCAAGAAGCCGCCCACTTCGGCGCCATGGCCGACGACTGGTGGGACCCCAGGGGAAGCTCGGCGATGCTGCACAAATTGAATCCGGTGCGCCTCGCTTTCGTCCGCGACCAGCTTGATCGCCACTTCTCGCTCGACGAGCGCAGCCTCCGCCCGCTCGCCGGAAAGACCGCGCTCGATGTCGGCTGCGGCGCCGGGCTCCTCGCCGAGCCCCTCGCGCGCCTCGGCGCCCATGTCACCGGCATCGACGCCGCGCCCGAGCTGATCGAGGCCGCGCGCACCCACGCCGGAGAGACCGGCCTCGCCATCCGCTATGTCGCCGGCGAAGTCGCCACGCTCG
>JANPKL010000200.1:0-4754 GCA_031425975.1 Sphingomonas sp. | reverse complement strand
AGGTGCAGCGCCGCCTGCGCAGGCCCGCCGCTGGGCAGGATGAAGCTGGTGAGCGGCGACAAATCGGCATTCATTGCGTCGATTTCCTCCTCGAGCCGTTCGACCTGGCCGGGCAGGATTCGCAACGCCCCCTCGATCTCGCCGGGGGTTGCGAGGTCCGCGCCGAGGTCGAACATCTCATTCTGAATGCGGACCAGCGCCTTGGCCAAGGCGCCCTCGGCCTTCACAATTGCCAGCCCGATCGCACTATTGGCTTCATCCACTTCGCCGATCGCGTGCATCCGGGCGCTGGCCTTGCTGACCCGGCTGCCGTCGACCAGTCCGGCCTCGCCGCCGTCGCCGGTGCGGGTGTAGATCTTCGTCAGCTTGACCAAGGCTAGCGGCCGCTGCCGGCGACGATCATGATGATCGCGGCGATGAAGATCGCGATGCCCTGATAGAGGACGCGCTTGCGCATCCATTCCTGCTGCTTGGCCTGGGTGCCGACCTTGCCCGAGGCCATGGCCAGTACCCCACGCACGAGGACGTAGGCGGTCGCCGCCATGGCCAGGACCAGCCCGATGATGAGGAGGATGTTCATGAACCTTATCTAGTCTCCAACGAAGCGATAACCAGTAGGCAAAAGGCCCGTGGCGAGTTGTCCGGCAAGCGCGGGACCATCGACCCCGGCCTCGCGCATCGCAGCCAGCGTCGGGGCGAAGTCGCGCTTGGCCAGCCGCCGCCCGTCCGCATGCGCCACCAGCGGGTGATGGAGATAGGTCGGCTCTGGAAGGGTGAGCAGCACCTGCAGCAGCCGCTGGACGGGAGTCGAAGGGCGCAAATCGGCACCGCGCACCACCAGGCCCACCGCCGTCGCTGCGTCGTCGACCACACAGGCGAGGTGATAGGAGGAAGGCGAATCCTTGCGGGCCAGAATCGCGTCGCCGATCTGCGCGGGGTCGCTGGCGAAGGCAGTCCCGTCCGCCTCGCTCCACCCGGGCAGGCCCGCGATCGCGATCGCCTTGCCCGCATCGAGCCGCCAGCTGTGCGGCGTCGTCTCTCTCCGCTCCGGATCGTCGGCCAGCCCCCGACAAGTCCCCGGATAGCCGCTACCGGCATCGCCATGCGGCGCGCTGAGCGAGGCGGCGATGTCGGCGCGGGTGCAGAAACAGGGATAGGCCAGGCCGTTCGCCTTCAGCATTTCCAGCGCCTCGGCATAATCAGCCACGCGCCGCGACTGGACGATCGGCGCGCCGTCGGGCGCAAGGCCCAGCCAGGCCAGATCCTCCCTGATGCCATCGACGAACTCCGCCCGTGCCCGGCCGGGATCGAGATCCTCGATCCGCAGCAGCCAGCGCGACCCCGCCCGGCGGCCAAGCACCGCGCTATAGGCATGGCCGAGATGAAGGCGCCCGGTCGGCGAAGGGGCGAAGCGGGCGGTCGTCATCGCGAGAACACCACTTGACCCCATAACTGCAACTTGCGATTCATCACGGCGTCACACCGGGCTGGCATCCGGTGCGTCACAAGGGAAGCGGCCGCAACCGGTCTCTCCACCTTGCGTGCGACGGGGCCGGAGAGTGCAGGTTCGGCAAGACCGAACGGAGCTCGTCTCGCGTGTATCATCCCGATCTCATTCGCCATCCCGACAGCTGTCCGGCGCTGGTGCTCAATGCCGACTACACCCCATTGTCTTATTATCCGCTCAGCCTGTGGCCGTGGCAGAATGCGGTCAAGGCGATGTTCCTCGAGCGGGTCGATGTCATCGCCCATTACGACCGCGAGGTGCATTCGCCGAGCCACACCCTGAAGCTGCCGAGCGTCATCGCGCTGCGCCAGTTCGTCCGGCCGAGCGAGCATCCCGCCTTCACCCGCTTCAACCTGTTCCTGCGCGATCGCTTCTCCTGCGTTTACTGCGGGAGCGGGCGGGAGCTGACCTTCGACCATGTCATTCCCCGCGCCCAAGGCGGGCGCACGACCTGGGAGAATGTCGCCACCGCCTGCGCGCCGTGCAACCTCAGGAAAGGCGGTCGCACACCGCGCCAGGCCGGGATGGGCATCCGCCACTGGCCCGAGCGCCCGACCAGCTGGGAATTGCAGGACCATGGCCGGGCCTTCCCGCCGGGTTATCTCCACGAAAGCTGGCGCGATTATCTCTATTGGGATGTCGAACTGGATGCGTGAGATCCTAACGTCTCGTTAACCATTTGGGAGGACAATCCTCCCATGTCCCCGCCCCGCTCCTCGCCCGCGCGCAAGCCCCGCCTGCTCGTGGTCACCCCCAACAAGGGCCATCTGGCCGTGCTCGCCCGCCGCCTGAGCGAGGAGGGTTATGCCATCGTCGCCGCCTCCGACGGGTCGAGCGCACTCGGCGAATTGCACCGCGTCGGTGTCGACCTGGTCCTCGCGGAGCTCGTCATGACCCCCATGAGCGGCCCCGAACTGACCCGCGCGATCCGCGAGCAGGCGAGCTTCACCCATCTGCCCGTGATGCTGCTCGCCGGCCGCGCCGAGCCCGATCCCGCCGTCCGCGCTTATGCCGCGGGCGCCGACGACGTGATGCTCAAGCCGTTTCATTTCGAGCTGCTCGTCGCCCGGATCGAGCGCCGCCTCGCCGCTGCCCGCACCGTCGCGGCGATGCGCGCCGACATGGCCGCGCTCGATGCCCGCGCGGCGATGAAGGCGATCGAGATCGGCGAATTGAAGGACCGCATGTACCGGCTGCAGGAAGAGCAAAGGCGCGTGGGGGTGTAAACCTTGCCGCTCCCCCGGGAAACTGGGGGAGGAGCGAAACTAGACCCCGCGCAATGCCGCCCTCACCACCGGCCCGAGCTCTTCATGCTCCAGCGCCAGCGCCAGCGTCGCCAGTACATAACCCGCCTTGTCGCCGCAATCGTGGCGCACCGCGTCGACCTCGACCGCGTGGAAGGGCTGGCGGCCGATCAGCCGAGCCATCGCATCGGTCAGCTGGATTTCGCCGCCCGCGCCCGGCTCCTGCGACCCAAGCAAATCCATCACCTCGGGCTGGAGGATATAGCGCCCGATCACGCCGAGCCGCGAGGGCGCGACCTCCGGAGCGGGCTTTTCCACAAGGCCGAGCACCTGCGTCATCCGCCCGTCGCGCGCGCCCGGCGTGACGATGCCGTAGCTTGCGGTCTTCTCGGCCGCGACTTCCTCGGCGCAGACGATATTGCCGCCAACGGCGTCATAGGCGTCGACCATCTGCTTCAGGGCGCCCGGCGTTCCGGCCATCAAATCGTCGGGCAGGAGCACCGCGAACGGCTCGTCGCCGACCACGTGCCTCGCGCACCACACCGCATGGCCGAGGCCCAACGGCTGCTGCTGACGGACGCTGATCAGCTCGCCGAAGTCGGCCCGGCTCAGCTCCAGCACTTCCATGCTCTTGCCCTTGGACTTCATCGTCTCCTCGAGCTCGAAGGAGACATCGAAATAATCGACCAGGCTCGACTTGCCGCGCCCGGTGACGAAGATCAGCTGCTCGATCCCCGCCTCGCGTGCCTCATCGACCGCATATTGGATCAGCGGACGGTCGATCACCGTCAGCATCTCCTTGGGCATGGTCTTGGTCGCGGGAAGCAGCCGCGTGCCGAGCCCGGCGACGGGAAAAACGGCTTTTCGAACCGGTCTAAACGCGTGACTCATCGAGGCTCCTGAACGCGGGTCTGGCCGTCTTTGGGAATCGTTTGGCTGTCGCCCTCCGGCGACGGGGCCTGACTGTCGCCCTCCGGTTCCGGAGCCGCCTCGGCCCCGCTCGGCGGCGGCAGGTCGAAACGGTCGGGCTTGCGCGGCTCGGACCGGCGGACGATCTCGTCGATCCGCACCGGCCGCGCGATGGTGGTCGGCGTGAGCAACTCCTCGGGGGTCGGGGTGATCGTCGCCATCGCCGGACGCACCGGCAGCGGCTGGCCGGGTGGCGGCTTCAAGTCGCCGACCTGCCCGCACGCCCCTAGGGCGAGAGCCAGCAATCCTGCCCATAGGCCGGCCTTGCCCTTGCCGCCGTCGCTGCCGTAGCGGGAAGCCATGCGCAAACTTCTCCTCGTGACCGCCGTGGCGGCCCTGTTCACCGCCGCCTGCGATAGGCAAAGCACTGGCCAAAGCCAAGCCGAGCCGGGCGCGGAAGCGGCACGTCCCGGCGGGCCCGGCCTCGACCGGTCGCAAGCTGGCAAGCCGATGCCCGCGCTCGCGCTGCGCGATCCCGATGGCGAGGACAGCAATCTCTCCGCCATCGCCGCAGGCAAGCCATTGCTGGTCAATCTCTGGGCCACCTGGTGCGCGCCCTGCGTCAAGGAATTGCCGACCCTGGTGGCGCTCGCCGCGCGTCCCGGCGCGCCGCAGGTGATCGCGCTCAGCCAGGACACGTCCGCGCAGGCCGAGGTTGCAGCCTTCCTCGCCGAAAAAAAATTCGATCTCGAGCCGTGGCAGGACAAGGACATGGCCATCGGTGCCGCGCTCGGCGTGCAGATCCTGCCCACCAGCATCCTCTACGGCTCCGACGGCAAGGAAATCTGGCGCTACACCGGCGACCTCGACTGGACCGGCGCCAAGGCCGCCGCGCTGCTTAAAGACGCGCGCTAGCCCGGCGTCATTCAATCAGTGAGCCGCGCCGCGCAATATTCGAACATCCGCGCGACAGCGAGCAATTCCTCCTGAGTCCATTCATCGCCGTGGCGGAACAGACCCGCGGTCCCGGCCGCGGTGGTCCCCGGCCGCGCGTGGACCAGGTTGTTGCGCGTGGCGACCAGTGCATCGAACTC
>JANPKL010000199.1:0-8858 GCA_031425975.1 Sphingomonas sp. | reverse complement strand
TGCCGCGACGTCTGTCCCCGCCAGATCGACGATCAGCCGCAATTCGCCCGGCGTGCCGCCAAGCGCGCCGAGCGCTTGCGCCGATAGCGCCGCAGCCATTGCGGCGGGCACGCCGAGATCGACCAGCGCACCGAGCAATTGCTCGGGCCCGGCAATGGAGATGGTGCGGCGACTTTGCCCCGCCGCCACCGGGGCCGCGGCCGGCGTCGCGCCGGGCTGCTCCGCGGGCGCGGCGGCGACCACCGTTTCAGGAGTCTCGTCGCGCGTAAGATAGGCACTGCCGAGACTGGCGCAGAGCAAGGCGCCGACCCCGCCGAACGTGGCCAGCCGCCACTTGTCGACGGGTTTGCGTTCTTTCACCGATACTGGCGGTTTCGCCGTAGCCGCAACCGCAGCCGGAGTCGCCGTCGCGGTCCCGGGCGTGGCGAGAGCGGTCGCGGAGGCGGTCTTGCCCCAGGTCGAGGGATCGAAGCTCGGCTCCGAGTCGGGGGCGGACGAGCGCCCCGAAGCGGCCGCCGGACTCGCCCCGCTTTCGCCGCCGAGCCAGCTACGCGGATCGAACGATGCGTCCCTGTCGTCCCCTGATCCGTTCACTTCGACTTCCCCCGCACGACCTTGTTGCATCGACGCCGTAGCATGTCTCCAATATCGCAGCTTTCACTCCAGTTGAAGCTGTGCTTATTTAACTCCTGCAAGGGGAGTGGGGATGACGGGCAAGAACCGAGTGGCGTGGCGTGAGGGTATGTTCCTTCGCCCCCAGCATTTTCAGGCCCAGGAACGGTTCTTCGATTCCCAGCTACGCAGCCGAATCGACGGAGTGCGCGGCTGGGCCTGGGGGGTGACGACCCTGGTCATCGACGAGGATCTCGCCAGCCTCGGCAAATTCTCGGTTCGCCGCTGCTCGGGCGTGCTGCCCGACGGGACGCCTTTCTCCATTCCCGACGAATTGCCGCCGCCGCCCCCGCTCGACCTACCGCCCGACAGCCGCGATGCGGTCGTCTACCTGACGCTCCCGGCGGCGCAGCCGGGCGCGGTCGAATATCGCGATGCCGAGCGCGCCGGCCACGAAGCGCGCTTCGCCGTGCGCGAATCCGACATCGGCGACAGCTTCTCGGACGGGGCGGGGAGCGAGCCGATCGACTTCGGCCTGCCCAATCTGCATTTCGGCGTCACCCGCGACCAGACTTATGGCCGGGTCACCCTCGGCCTCGCCCGGGTGCGCGAGATCAACAACAAGAAGGTCGTATTCGACGACCGCTTTATCAGCCCCAGCCTCGATATCGCCGCCAGCAGTCGGCTGCAGGGCGGACTGACCGACATCGTCGGCCGTGCCGACCAGCGTGCCGAGGAACTGGCCCTGCGCGCGGTCGAGGCCACCGACGGCGGATCCGAGACCTTCGCCAGCTTCCTCCTGCTCCAGGCGCTCAACCGCTGGCTGCCGCTGCTGCGCCATCTCGAAGCCTTGCCGATGGTGCATCCCGAACGCCTGTTCGAGCAGTTGTCGAGTCTGGCGGGGGAACTCGCAACGCTGGTGCGGCCCGAGCGCAAGCCGCCGCCGCTGCCGCTCTACGATCACGAAAATCCGCAAGTCTGTTTCGAGCCGATTTTCGATCTCCTCCAGTCGATGCTGTCGGCGGTGTTCGATCGCTCGGCCATCCAGCTCCCGCTCGACCGCGCCGGCCCGGGGGCGTTTGTCAGCACGATCACCGATCACAATCTGTTCAAGACCGGCTATTTCTACCTCGCGGTCGCGGCCGCCTCGCCGGTCGAGGAGATCCGCAGCCTGTTTCCCGGCGTCGCCAAGATCGCCTCGGTCACCAAGATGCGGCAGATCGTTGAATCGGCGCTGCCCGGCGTGCCCCTGCGGCACACGCCAACCCCGCCGCCGCAGATCCGCGTGCTGCCGGGCTATGTCTATTTCGAGCTCGACCGCGGCGCTGCCGACTGGCGCGATTTCGCATCCGCGCCCGCGCTCGGCCTCCACGTCGCCGGCGACTGGCCGCAACTCAAGCTCGAACTCTGGTGCGTGAAGAGGGCAAATCGATGAGCGGGCCTCCGAATGGGGACGGCAAGGGCGGCAACCGGACGGTTTTCCGCCCCTCGCCCTTGCAAGGACTGAAGCAGGGTGGGGGAGCGGCAGCGCCGACCCCGCCGCCCGCTTCTCCCTCCTATGAATGGGGTGCGCCGAGTCAGCCCGCCGCGCCGCCGCCCTCCTATGCTTCGCCGCCACCACAAGCCTATGCGCCGCCCGCGCCCGACGCTTTCGCGCCGCCCCCGACGATGAGTCGCGGGCATGAGCCCGGTCCCGCGCTCGCTCCGTCGAAGCTGCGCGAGGACGACGTTCCCCAGCCCTCGTCCCCGCGCACTGTCCGCAACCTGATGTTGACCGAGGCCGCGCCGGTGCTCGCGCTCGCCGCCAGCATCCGCTCCGGCCGCGTGCGGCTGGCGATGCCGCAATTCCACAAGCGCGCGACCGATGCGATTGCCGCCTTCGATCATGCGGTCGCGCAGCATTACAGCCCCGAAACGCGGCAGCGCGCGCGCTACGCGCTCTGCGCGACCATCGACGACATCGCCCAGACCCTTCCGGGCTCGGGCAATGACGGCGCCGAATGGGCCCGCCGCAGCTTGGTGGTCAGTTTCTTCAAGGAGAATATCGGGGGCGATCGCTTCTGGCAGCTGGTCGACGACATGATCCGCTATCCCGCCGACAACCGCGACCTGATCGAGCTCTACCACGCCTGCCTCGCCGCCGGCTTCGAAGGCCGTTTCCGGATCATGCCCGACGGCCAGCGCCGGCTGCACGAGATCATGGCCAAGCTCCAGGGCGCGCTCGAACATGTCCGCTCGCTGTCGCCGATCGAGATGTCGCCGCAGTGGAAGGGCGAGCAGGCCCCGCTCGGCCGGGTCGGCTTCTGGGCGTTCGTCGGCATGGCCGCCGCCGCCGCCGCGGGCCTGCTGTTCCTGATCTACGTCGTCCTTCAATTGCTGCTGATGAGCAGCGGCGCGGCGCCGTCCGAGGCGGTCGCCGCGCTCAACCCCGACGATCGGCTGCGACTGTCGCGCGCGGGCGGCGACCTGCCCCAGGCCGAAAGCCAGCAGGCCGGCCGCCTCAAGACCTTCCTCAAGCCCGAGATCGACCAGGGTCTCGTCACGGTCGAGGAGGACGGCCAGACGGTCCGCGTCCGCACCACCGTCGGGCAATTGTTCCAGTCCGCCAGCGACGAGCTCGAGCCCGGAAGGCGCGAATTGTTCGAGCGGATCGCCCGCGCGGTCGAGGTCGAGCCGGGTCCGGTGACGGTCGAGGGCCATGCCGATGCCGACAAGGTCGCCAGCCTCGCCTTCCCCGACAACCAGGCCCTGTCCGCGGCGCGCGCCGATCGCGTTGCCGAAATCCTGCGCGGCATCGTCGGAGACCCCGCCCGCATCAGCGCGGAGGGCTTCGGCGACGCGACTCCGATCGCGTCCAACGACAGCGCGGAGGGCAAGTCACAGAATCGGCGGGTCGAAATCGTCCTGCAACGGCAGTTCGGGGAGCAAGGACAGTGAGGCGCCTCTTTGGCAATTGGTGGGTCGTCAGCGGGCTGATCGTCGTCGTCGTGCTCGGGCTGATCCTGTGGGGTTTGCCGATTTTCGTCGACTTCATGCGCAGCTGGTGGGTGCGTGCGCCGCTCGCCTTGCTCGTCCTGGGTGTCTGGGGGCTGCTCGCCTTCCTGCGTGTTCGCAAGGCCAGGAATGCCGAGGATGCGCTGACCGAAGAATTGACCAAGAGCGATCCGGCCGACGAGGAAGGCAAGGCGCTGGCGGCCAGGATGAAGGAGGCCCTGGGCTCGCTGCGCTCGTCGAGCGGAGGCAAGCGCAACTATCTCTATGCCAAGCCCTGGTATGTCATCATCGGCCCGCCGGGCTCCGGCAAGACCACGGCCTTGCTCAACTCCGGGCTGCGCTTCCCGTTCGCCGACCAGAATCTTAAGGGGGTCGGGGGCACCCGCAACCTCGATTTCTGGTTCGCCGACGAGGCCGCGTTGGTCGATACCGCCGGCCGCTACACCACGCAGGACAGCGACCAGGCGGTCGATTCGGGCGGCTGGAAGAGCTTCCTCGCCCTGCTCAAGAAGCATCGCCCGCTGCAGCCGATCAATGGCATCATCGTCGCCATCGGCGTCGATGAGCTGATCCGCGCCGACCGCGCGGGGATCGACGCTCATGCCGCCGCCGTGCGCCGTCGGCTGACCGAATTGCGCTCGACGCTCGAAGTCGCCGCCCCGGTCTATGTCATGCTGACCAAGGCCGATCTTCTCGCCGGCTTCACCGAATTTTTCGACGATCTCGACTATGAAGGCCGACGCTCCGTCCTCGGTTCGACCTTGCCCTTCGCCGCCGGCAAGGCGGGCGCCGACCAGCTCGCCGCCGCCTTTGACGTCATGGCCCAGGCGGTCGCCGACCGGCAGGCCAAGCGCCTGTTCGAAGAAGTGGATTCGCACCGCCGCAGCCTGCTGCTCGGCTTCCCCTCGCAATTACAGTCGCTGCGCTCGCGGCTGATGCGCTTCCTCGACGGCGCTTTCCTCGCGGGCGATCAGCCAGGCGGGATATTGCGCGGCTTCTACCTCACCAGCGGCGTCCAGGAAGGCGCACCGCTCGACCGGATCCTGTCGGGCATGGCCGACGTCTACGATCGCCCGCATCAGGCCGGCGCCAGCGGCTCCGCGGGGCGCGCCTATTTCCTCAATCGCCTGATCGGCGAAGTGATGTTCCCCGAGGCCGGGCTGGTCCAGATGGATCCGCGCGCCCGTGCCCGCCAGAAGGGTCAGCTCGCGGCGATGGTCGCGGGCATCGGCGTCATCGCGGCGCTGACGCTCGTCGCGTGGGGGGTCAGTTTCTTTTCCAACCGCGGCTTCCAGGCGAGCATGCTGACCGCCTCGGGCGCGGCGCGCGACGAAGCTAAGAACGTGGGGGTCGATATGATCGAGGTGCGCGAGAGCGATCCCGACCTGGCCGCCGTGCTGCCGGTCCTGAACGCCCTGCGCGGCCTGCCCAATGGCGCGGCCAGCGACGGCCCTCCCTGGTCGCAGCGCTTCGGCCTCTATCAGGCAAGCCTCGCCGAGGGCGGCCAGGAAGCCTATCGCGAAGGCCTGCGCCGGATCCTCCTACCGCGGCTGCTGCTGCGCCTCGAAAGTCGGATGGCGTCGGGCGGGACCGACGCCATGGCGCTCTACGAACCGCTGAAAATCTATCTGATGCTGGGCGGGCAGGGGCCGATGGACCGCAAGGCGGTGACCAGTTTCGTCCAGGGCGACTGGGCGACCGAGCAATTTGCCGGATCAGACAATACCGCCGTCCGGCGTGAGCTTGGCGTGCATCTCGCCGCCTTGCTCGAGGATGAGAATATCGCCAGCGCCTGGCCGTCGCGCAAGGCGCCGCTCAACGCCAGCCTGGTGACTAATACCCGCGCCTTGCTGCAGACCTTGTCGCCGGCCGATCGCGCCTATGCCGTGTTGCGCCAGAAGGGCGCCACCGCCGGGCCCGCCTGGCAGATGGCCAGCCTGCTGAGCCAGGGAGACGCGGTCGCCTTCGCCAATCCCGACGCCGTGCTGTCGATCCAGATCCCCTATCTCTTCACCCGCGAAGGCTTTGAGAAATTCTACACCGTCGCGCTGGCCACCGTGCAGCGCGATATCGAGAAGGATGCCTGGGTATTGGGCAGCGACGCCGCCAGCCTGAAGGAAGACATGGGCAATATCCGCCCGGGTGTCGCGGGCCATTATGCGCGCGACTATATCGAAACCTGGCAGAAGGTGATCGCGGCGATGCAGCCGGGCGATTATTTCGACAATCCAGTCGCGCTCGCCGCCTTCACCCGCGATCCCTCGCCGCTGGAACGCGTGCTGCTCGAACTGCGCAAGAACACCCGCTTCGAGGGCGGAGCACAGGCGGTCGCCAGTCGCGCGATCCAGCAGAAGCTCAATCAGTCACGCGTCGGCCAGGCGGTCGGCGATTATGGTGCCGGACGCGACATGGGGCTCGATGCGGGCGGGCAGATCGCCAACGCCTTCCGCGACGTCCACGACTATGTCGGCACCGGCAAGGGAGCCGCGCCGATCAAGGAGTTCGTGACTGCGGTCCGCGAGGCCGGCAAGGGCGTCAACGCCGCCCGCATGGCGGTCAGCAGCGGGGCCGCGACCGATTCGCTCCAGGCGGCAATGAGCACGGCCTTGAGCCAGGTCGGGCTTGCCGCCGCGGGCGCCCCGGGTCCCCTCCAGGACTTCGCCAAGGCTGCTTCGGGGGGCGGGGCCAAGGCGCAGGTTTCGACCGTCACCGGGGCGGTCACCACCGCCTATCTTCAGGTGGCGCAATCCTGCCAGGAGGTTGCCCAGGAGCGCTACCCTTTCTTCCGCGCCGCATCGCAGGATGCGGCGATGCTCGACGTGCAGCGGGTATTCGGCCCGGGCGCGGCGCTGGATGGCTTCGTCTCGACCCGGCTTGATCCCCTGATCGACCGCGGGGGGCCCCTGTGGCGGTGGCGGAGCGACACGCCGATCACCGCGGCGCTCGATCCGGCCAGCCCGGAGGAATTCGGCAAGGCCGCCAAGATCCGCGACCTGCTGGTCAGCGGCCTGCAGTTCAAGGTGGCGGTCGAGCGGCTCGGCAGCGAAACCGGCGCGGTCGAATTCTCGAGCGGCAATAGCAGCCAGCGGTTCGACGCGGCGGGGCCGACGGCCCGGCCCTTGTCATGGTCGCCGCAGGGCAATCCCGAGGCTTATATCGCCTTCCAGCCCGCCACTGGCGCGGCGGCAGCGACGACCCCGGCGCCCGGCGCGACCGGCGCTGCCCCGGCCCGGCTCGAGGCGGAGGGGCCATGGGCATTGTTCCGGCTGCTGGACAAGGCCGAGGTCCAGAATGCAGGTCCGCAGAGCATCCGCGCGACTTTCCGTTCGGGCACGCAATGGGCGACCTTGCTGTTCCAGCTGCCGAGCCCCGAAAACCCCTTCAGCCGCGGCGGAACCTGGTCGTTCCGCTGCCCGACGGCCCTGTGAGCGCCGCCCGATGACGGCCGAACCATGACCGCCGCCGCCTTCCTCTGGGGCAAATTGCCCGCCCACGGCGACTTCGTCTGTCGCGGCCTCGACGGCGAGGCGCGCGACGCGCTCGACCATTGGCTGTCGGCCGACCTCCAGGCCGCGCGGGAGGTAATCGGAGACACGTTCGAAACCATCTATGACGAGGCCCCGCCATGGCGCTTCCGCTGGCAGGACGGCGAGGGCTGGACCGCTGGTGCGATGGCCCCGTCGATGGATAAGGTCGGCCGCCGCTATCCCGTGCTGATCGGCCAGAGCGGTCTCGACGAGGGCGAGACCCTCATGGTCGCCGCCGCGAGCGAGGATCGTATCTACACCGCATTTGCAGAAGGGTGGACCGCTGACCGCCTGGCCGAGGAAGCTGCCTCGCCCGCAGTCGCCGAGAGCGTCGACCTTCCGCCGTCACCGCCGCCCGAAGGCTGGTGGACGCTGGGCGGCGACTTTTATCCACCGCGCGCGCTCGATGCTGCGCGTCCGTCACATTTCTGGCACGACATTCTCGCGCGCAGCGAAGGGACAGCTGAATGAACCCGTCTCGATTCCGCGCTGCGACCGGGGTCAGCACCCATGAAGGCCAGGTCCGCCCGTTCAACGAGGACAGCTGGTATGCCTCCGACGAGAAAGGCCTGTGGGCGGTCGCCGACGGCATGGGCGGGCATGAACGCGGCGAATGGGCTTCGGCGGTGGTGGTGCAAGAGTTGGACGCGCTGATCCTCGCCCCCGACTTCACCCAGGCCTGCGCCGAAATCGCCGAGGCGCTGCATCGTGCCAATCGCACCATCTTTGCTGAAGCGACCGCGCGTGGCTCGCAGATGGGCACCACTGCGGTGCTGCTGTTCGTGCGCGATGGCCGCTTCGCGATCCTGTGGGTCGGGGACAGCCGCGCCTATCTGCTACGCGGCGGACAAGTGGTGCAATTGAGCCGCGACCACACACAGGTGCAGGAAATGGTCGATCGCGGCCTGCTCGAGCCGCATGAGGCGGAAGGCCATCCGATGGGCCACATCCTCGCCCGTGCGGTCGGCGTCGTCGCCGAGATGGAAGTCGACGTCATCCAGGACGAGGTCGAGGCCGGGGACACCTTCCTGCTCTGCTCGGACGGGCTTCACGGCGTGGTCGAGGATGAGGAGATCGCCCGCCTGCTCGGCGGCAGCCTGCCCGAATTGATCGTTTCCGAACTCGTCAACGAGGCGCTCGATCGCGGCGCCCCAGATAATGTCACCACCGTCGCGGTCCGGTTCGGCGAACCGACCCTGCTGGCCTTTGCCCGAACCGAGAGTTTCTCATGAACGATCCCAGGGACCCTGTCGGTCCGCCCTCCGAGCCCGATCACGACGCCACCATCTTCAATCCGCAGGGCCCGGGCGCCGTGCCGGTCACGCCAGCATCACCACCCGACGAAGCCGCCCCCGCCGAGGCCCTCCCCGATGAACCGGCTCCGGACTCACCCTGGGGCGCAGCCGAGCCGGAAGTGACGGACTCCGCCGAACCTCCTGCCGAAACCACGCAGGCTGCCGAGGCCTGGGGCGAAGCGCCCGAACCCGAGCCCGAGCCCGTGCCCGTCACGCGGCCGCCCTCGGCGACCATCAGCGGCATTCAGAATGCCCCGATCAAGCCGCAGCCCCATGCGCAGGGGATCAAGGTCGGCGACGTCCTCAATCACATTTTCGAGGTCACCCGCTTCATCGCGCGCGGCGGGATGGGCGAGGTGTTCGAGGCGATCAACGTCAACAGCGACGAGAAGGTCGCGGTCAAGGTGATGCTGCCCAGCCTCGCCGCCGA
>JANPKL010000198.1:0-5141 GCA_031425975.1 Sphingomonas sp. | reverse complement strand
TGAGCTGGCTGTTCTGGCAGATGGGCTCGACGCCGTTCCTGGGCGGCGGCTTCGGGCATTTCTTCGCTTATGCGCCCTACAAGATCGAATATGCGATCGACCGCTTCGCGATGGAGACCAAGCGGCAATTGCATGTACTCGACCAAAGGCTTGCGAAAAGCGACTTCGTCGCGGGGCCGGACTATAGCATCGCCGACATGGCCATCTGGCCCTGGTATGGCGGGGTGGCGCTCGGGTATCTTTACGAGGGCTCGGCGGAATTCTTGAGCATCGAGGAATATCCGCACCTGCTACGCTGGGCGCGGGCGGTGGGCGAGCGGCGCGCAGTCAAGCGCGGGTTCGTCGTTAATCGCACCTATGGCGACGTGCAGCTGAAGGAGCGGCATTGCGCGACGGATATCGACGCACTGGGGCTTTGAAAGACTGCGTCGTCCCGGCGATGGCCGGGACGACGCAGTCAGAACTAGCGAACCTCGCCGCGGAGGATGAAGCGGTCGTCGTTGATGCCCAGCTGGAGCTCGAACGGACCGCTGCCGGTCACTTCGTGCATGCCGACACCGAGCAGATCGTCCTGGTCGCGGTGGAGATCGGAATAATCGAAGGTCCTGGCGACGGCGCGCCGCACCTTGCTGAGCAGTTCGTCGTGATCGAACGTTGCATGGCCCCCGCGCAGCTGCGCCTCGACTTCCGAGTGAAAGGCCTCATGCGCCTTGTCGACCGCGACGTCGCGGCCGAGGTCTTCGTCGATGACGAGGGCGATGATGCCCAGGCGGCCGCCGCCACTGAGCTCGCACTCGCCGATTTCCTGCGGCACGGGCAGGGTTTCGCCGGCATTGACGTCATTGGCGAAGGCGCCACGCACATCGCTGTGCTTGGGGCTGGTGATCTCGACCTCGCCGTCGGCGCCGACCGAATAGAAAGAGGTGAAGAGATAGGGCTCGCAGCCGCCCTCTTCGGACTGCGCTTCGCAATGCAGTTCGGTCAGGCTGATGGTGACGCGGTCGGCCATGTATCGAATCCCCTGTTGGCAACGATTGATCTGGGTGGGCGGTAACATAGCGGGCGCGGCAAGCAAATATGGTGCCGCTTCCCTTTGCGATTGGCCGTGCTACGCCTCGGCATCCGGGTTTTGAGTTAAGGGCAACAGCATGCGCAAATCACTTCGTCTGATGGGGAATATGGCGCGGATCGCGCTGCTTGCCGGGGTATGCGGGGCGAGTGTCGCGGTCGCGCAGACGGCGCCGATCATCCAGCCGGGCGCGCCGGGCCAGCCGAGCCGCGTGATCGACGCCGCAACCGCCAGCCGCATCGCCGACACCAGCTTCTCCGCTTACGACGTGCGGTTCCTGCAGGACATGATCCCGCACCACGGTCAGGCGACACAGATGACCGCGCTGGTCGCCACGCGCACCAACCGGCCCGCGATCCTGCAAATGGCGAAGCGCATCGACGCCACCCAGAGCGACGAGATGGCGTGGATGAAGAAGTGGCTGACCGATCGTGCGCAGCCGACGGCGGGCGAACATGCCGCGCACATGATGCACGATGCCGCGCACATGACGCACATGGGCATGGCGACGCCGGCGCAGCTGGCGGCGATGGCCGCGGCCAAGGACGTGGCGTTCGAGCGCCTGTTTCTGGCGCGCATGATCACCCACCACGAGGGCGCGGTGCGGATGGCAGGCGAGTTGCTCGATCGCGGCGGGACCGCCGCCGACCCCGGCCTCGCGGCCTTTGTTGACGATCTGGTCAAGGAGCAGAAGGAGGAGATCAAGCGGATGAGCGCCCTGCTCGGCACCGTCGCCGAGGATCCGCGCACCGCATTGAAGGCCGGGACCGACCAGGCGGGACAAGCCGCGAGCGGAATGACCCTGGTTGCCGCGCTGCCCAAGCCGACCGGCTTCTTCGATCCCAGGAACCCCTATGAGCTGCCTGCCGCCGCGCTGGTGAAGAAAGGGCAGAAGCCCCCGAAGGGCGAGGGCCGCAGCCCACTGTTGAGCTTTGCCCAGACCGACATGGCCTTCCAGGGCAACGTTCTCGCGGCGGGGAATTATCACGGCTTCAACCTCTATCGGATGGACCCGCAGGGCGGCGCACCGGCGCTGGTCAGCTCGGTGATCTGCCCGGGCGGGCAGGGCGATCTCAGCCTGGTTGGCAATTTGCTGATCATGTCGGTCGAGCAGAATCGCGGGCGGGTCGACTGCGGACGGCAGGGCAACCAGGAAATCATCAGCGCCGAGCGGTTCCGCGGCATCCGCATCTTCGATATTTCCGACGTGACCGCCCCGCGCCAGGTCGGCGCGGTCCAGACCTGCCGCGGCAGCCACACCCACAGCGTGGTCAGCGGGCCAGGCAGCGACGGCAAGATCATCGTCTACGTCTCGGGTACCGCCAATGTCCGCAGCGCCAAGGAGAATGCGAGCTGCATCGCCGATCCGGGATCAAGCAAGTCTGCCCTGTTCTCGATCGACGTGATCGAAATTCCGGTCGCCAACCCCGCCGCATCGCGGATCGTCGACCGGCCGCGCGTGTTCGGCGACCCCGCGACGGGCAGTATCTCGGGGCTATGGGCGGGCGGCGACCACGGCCAGGGGACGCAGGACACTGAGCGGACCGACCAGTGCCACGACATCACCGTCTTTCCGACGCTGCGGCTGGCGGCGGGGGCCTGCTCGGGCAATGGCATCCTGCTCGACATCAGCAATCCGCGCGCGCCGAAGCGGATCGACCAGGTGATCGATCCGACCTTTGCCTACTGGCATTCGGCGACCTTCAACAACGACGGCACAAAGGTGCTGTTCACCGACGAATGGGGCGGCGGTGGGCGGCCGCGCTGCCTGGTGTCGGACCCCACCAATTGGGGCGCCAACGCGATTTACGACATCGAGGGCGGGCGGCTGCGCTTCCGCAACCATTACAAATTGCCTGCAGCGCAGACCGACAAGGAAAATTGCGTCGCGCATAACGGCTCGATCGTGCCCGTCCCGGGGCGCGATCTGTTCGTCCAGGCCTGGTATCAGGGTGGCATATCGGTCAGCGACTTCACCGACAGCTCGCGCCCGACCGAAATCGCTTATTTCGATCGGGGCCCGGTCTATTCCCAGGAGATGGTGTCGGGCGGCTTCTGGTCGGCTTATTATTACAACGGCCGCATCTACGGGACCGAGATCGCGCGCGGGCTGGACGTGCTAGCGCTGACCCCGAGCGCGCAACTGACCGCGAACGAGATCGCGGCGGCGAGCATGGCCATCTATCCCGGCAACCGCTTCAATCCGCAGCAGCAGGCCCCGGTCAGCTGGCCCGCGCATCCGGTGGTGGCGCTGGCCTATGTCGACCAGCTGGAGCGGAGCCTGAGCTTGCCCGCGGCGCAGATTGCGGCGTTGCGCGCTGGGCTGGCGAGCCCGCAGCCGGGAGCGCTGCGGGCGCTTGCGGATGGCCTCGTGGCGCCGGCGGACGCGGTCGCAGCCAAGCGGGTGGCGGCTTTGCGGGGAGTGCTGATGGCACTTGCGGGGAGCGCTCCGCGTGTGGCCGTACGGCGCTAGCGGCAAGACATTACGCATGACGGGGATCTGGCGTGCGACGAGTTTGATAGTTGCCGCCTTGGCGCTCTGCAGCTGTGCTCAGCCGCCATTACCTTTAGACGTGATCGCGCGTGACGGGGGCGTCGTTTTCACGGCAGAGCGACGATGGCGCTACTACGTTGTCCCGCACAGACCGCCGCTGAGGTTGAGCAGGATTGAGGTCTGGACAGGAAATCGATGGACATGGAGGGTCAGGGCTGAGGCCGGCCGCAGCTTCGCCCTTCCGGTACGCTATGGCGAGGTGCCGACGGGAGCGAGACAGCTGACCGCACCGCAACCACTCAGTCTAGGCCTGACCTATCGCTTCTACGTGGAGGGGGAGGCCTCAAGGTCGTACGGCAATGCGGTCTTAAATAGCTTTGTGTTCAGCAACGGGCGACTGGAGGCCAAGGCTTTACCCTACACTCCCGATCCTGAATTACAGGCGGGTTTGCTGGCCGAGCAGGCTCGGATCAATGAGCTTGTTGCGACAGGTCTGTCGAGGGATCGAGCCACGCGCGCTTTGATTGAAGAGCAACGGCTTGCCAGTCCTTACCCTTAGCCAAGCATCAACACTGCCGCCGCGCCCGCAGCAGCGGCGACGAGGGCAACCAGCGCGTCGCGCCAGGCCGGTTTGGGGAGTTGCTTCACATCGACCTTGACCTCGGGCAGGTCGGGCGGAGCGCCGCCGGGCGCGGGGAAGAATTGGTCGATGCGGTCGACCAGGTCGGGGAGCTTTTTCAGGGCGCGGGTCCATTGGACAAGCCGGTCGGCGAGCGCGGCCTCGGGCCCCAATTCGGTCCGGACCCATTCGCGCAGGAAGGGCTCGGCCTCCGCCCACATGTTGACGTCGGGATCGAGATAGGTCGCGACGCCTTCCTCCATCACCATCGTTTTCTGGAGCAGCAGCAGGTGCGGCTGGACCGGCATGTCGAAGTCGCGGGTGATCGCAAACAAGCCCTCGAGCATCCGCCCGACGCTGATGTCCTTGACCGGCAGCCCGCGGATCGGCTCGCCGACCGCCCGCAGCGCGGTGGCGAACTCCTCGGCATTGTGATGCGGGGGCACATATTGCGCCTCGAAGTGGATTTCGGCGACGCGCGTGTAATTGGCGGTGATCAGGCCGTAGAGGATTTCGGCCAGCCAGCGCCGGGCGCGGGCGTCGATCCGGCCCATGATCCCAAAATCGATTGCTGCCAGCCGTCCGTCGGGCAGCGCGAACAAATTGCCCTGGTGGAGGTCGGCGTGGAAAAAGCCGTCGATCACCGCCTGGCGCAGGAAGGCGCGGATGAGGATGCCCGCCAGTGCCTTGGGATCGTGGCCGGCGGCGATGAGGTCCGCGCGCCTGGTCAGCTTTATCCCGTCGATCCATTCGAGTGTCAGCACGCGCCGCGCGGTGCGCTGCCAATCGATCTCGGGAACGTAGAAGCCGGCCTCGGCGACCATCGTCTCCTTGAGTTCGCTGGCACTCGCGGCCTCGCGCTGAAGGTCGAGCTCGCGCCGGGTCCACTGGCGGAAATGGGCGATGACGGTCTTGGGGCGCAGGCGCTTCGCCTCGTCCCCGGCATGGGCCTCGAGATG
>JANPKL010000197.1:0-8039 GCA_031425975.1 Sphingomonas sp. | reverse complement strand
TGGCGCGGCTGCCGTCGGTGGTCGGGATCAAGGATGCGACCGGCAACCTCGGGCGGGTCACGGCGCAGCGGCTCACCTGCGGAGAGGACTTTTGCCAGCTGTCGGGCAATGACGATGCGGCGCTGGGCTTCAACGCGCATGGCGGGCGCGGGTGCATTTCGGTCACCGCCAACGTCGCGCCGCGGCTGTGCGCCGATTTCCAGGCGGCGAGCCTAGCGGGACGGATGGAGGAAGCCCTTGCGCTGCAGGATCGGCTCTATCTGCTGCACGATGCGATGTTCGCCGACGCATCGCCGGGGCCGGTGAAATATGCGCTGTCGAAGGTCCGTCCGGGCTTCCCGCGCGAATTGCGGTTGCCGCTGACCGAGCCGAGCGAAGCGGCGCTGGCGGCCGTCGATGCGGGGTTGAAGGCGGCTGGGCTCTAGCTCTCGCTAAAGCAACTCGCCCAGCCCCAACTCCTCCAGCAACGCGGCGCGCGCTTGCTCCACGTCGCGGATCAGTGCCGGTTCTCCCAGCTCCGCGACCGCAATCTCCTCGGGCCACCAGCGCGCCACCACCGCCGCCAGCCGGTCGAGCTTGCTCTCGTCGACCAGGAAGCGCGGATCGACCGTCGCGGGGTCGCACACCACGCGCAGCCGGAGGCAAGCCGGGCCGCCGCCATTGGCCATCGACTGGCGCACGTCGACCACCTTCACCGCGCGGATCGCGCCATTGCTGGAGAGGTGGCGCTGGAGCCACGCCCAGACCGCGGGCGTCTCGCGCGCTTCCTCTGGCACGATCAAGGTGCTCGCGCCGTCGGGGGTGGTGACCAATTGCGCGTTGAACAGATAGGAGCGGATCGCCTCCTCGAGGCTGACATCGGCGGCCGCGACTTCGACCAGCTCGAGCTCGGGCAAGCGCGCGTGGAGGTCGGACAGGAAGGAATTGCGCTCGTCAAAAGCGCTTTCGTGCGCGAACAGCACGCGCTCGTTGGCGACCGCGACCACGTCATTGTGGAAGGCGCCAGCCGCGATCGCCTCGTCCGACTGGCGCACGAACAGGGTGCGATCGGGGTCGAGGCCGTGGGCGCGGGCGATGGCCGCGCTGGCCTCGCGGTGCTGGCGGGCGGGGAAGGGGCCGCCCGCCTCGCCATAGACGAAGATCTCGATCCCCGGCGCGTCGTGGCGGGCGGCGAGCCGCATGTGATTGGCCGCGCCCTCATCGCCAAAGGCGGCGGGGACGGGGCCGTGGACGGCGAAGGCCGGGTTGGCAAAGGCGACTTTCAACTGCGCCAGCGTGCCGGGCCATTCATGGCTGCGGTGGACCATGGTCCTGAGATTGGCGACGGTCAGGTGGGTGCGGCCGTCGCGCGTGTCGGGCGCGGGGCTGACGGTCGCGGCATTGGCCGCCCACATCGCGCTTGCGCTCATCGCATTGGCGAGGAGGGCGGGGCTGGCGTCCTCCGGGCTGGTGGCGAGCTCGGCCAGCCATGCGCGGGCCGGGCGGGCCTGAGGCACGAACACGCCTTGGGCGAGTCCGAGCGCGAGATTGGCGCGCATCTTCTCCAGCCCCTGCAGCGCGGCGGCGCGCGGTGCGCTGGCTAGACCGAGATTGCGCGCGGACGCGAGATTGCCGAGGCTGAGCCCGCCATAATTGTGGCTCGGCCCGACGATCCCGTCGAAATTGACTTCGCTCAGGCTCATCGCGCCACCGCCCACACCTTCGCGCCCGCGTCGATCTCCAGCAAATCGGCGGTCTCACGGGTGATAGCGATGCCCTTGCGGCCGAGCTTGCGAACCTCGGCGCGGGTACAGCGGAAGTCCTTGAGACGGCCAGTGGCGAGCAGCATTTTGACCTTGCCGCCCTCGCCGACCTCGACGATCGTCTCCTCATTGCTCTCGCGGATGGTGCGGACCTGGTCGGTCGGCGCGGTCACGGTCGGGCCGCCGTCGAAGATGTCGATATAGCGTTCGAAGACCAGTCCCTCGTCCTGCAGCATGCGCAATGCGGCGCGGCCGGTCGGATGCGGCTGGCCCATTACCGACCGCGCCGCATCGGGCAGCAGGGAGACGTAGACCGGGCTCTTGGGCATCAATTCGGCGATGAACTGCGTGCCATTGACGGCATTGAAGCCGTCGGCCTCGGGAAAGCTCATGTCGAAGAACTTGCCCGCCAGTGCGTCCCAGAAAGGCGAATTGCCGGCCTCGTCCATCACCCCGCGAAGCTCCGCCAGGAGCCGGTCGCCGAAGCGCTGGCGATGCGCCTTGATGAACAGATAGCGGCTGCGCGCCAGCAGCATGCCCCAGCCGCCTGCGCGCATCGCCGGGTGCAGGAACAGCCCGCCGACCTCGCTCGCGCCCTCGAGGTCCGTGGTCAGCGTCAGCATCTGGTTGCGGAAGGTCTTCCCGAGCTCCGGGCTCCACTGGGTCAGCGTCGAGAGGTGGTAGGAGTAGAAAGCCTGGGTGACGCCGACCTGGCCGAACACCTGGCAGGTGCCGCGGATGACCTTGGCCACAGGATCTTCGAGCACGAAGATGAAGCAGTCGCTGCCCTGCTCCTCAACGGGCTTGGCAAAGGCGGCTTCGGACTTTGCCAGCTTGCCGACCAGGGTCTTCTTGTCGGCGGGGAGGTTGGTGAAGCCGCCGCCGGTCAGCTTGGCCATTTCGTAAATGGCGTCGAAGTCGTCGGGACTGGCGGGACGAATGCGAAAGCTCATCGCGAGCCCTCGACAAGGCGGGCGAGGACCAGCGCGGACAGAGCGGCGCGGTCGGGGAGGGACGAGGCGATCAGATATTCCTCCGTGGAGTGAATGAGGCCGCCGCGCACGCCCATGGTGTCGACCACGGGTACGCCGCAGGCGGCAATGTTGTTGCCGTCGCATACTCCGCCCGAATCCTTGCGGGCGATGACCTGGCCGAGGTCGGCGCCGGCCGCCTGGACGAGCGCGAACAGGCGTTCTGCGCCGGGGTCGATCGGCTTGGGCGGTCGACCAAAGCCACCATGCACGGTGATGGCGACATCGCGCTCGGCCGCAACCGAGCCGATTGCAGCGGCGATCGCGGCCTCGGCCTCGGCCTGGAGCGCGGGGTCACGCGGGCGCAAATTGACGCGCAGGATGGCGAGATCGGGGACGACGTTGTTGGGGCCGCCGCCGTCGATCCGCGCGGGATTGACGCTGAGCCCGTCGCGGCGGAGCGCCTCGAGGCGAAGCGCGAGGTCGGCGGCGGCGGTCAGCGCATTGCGCCCCTCCTCGGGATTGCGCCCGGCATGGGCCGAGCGGCCGGCGACACGAAAGGAGAAGTTACCCGATCCGGGGCGGGCACCAGCGAGCGTTCCGTCGGGCAAAGCGGAAGGCTCGTAGGTCAGCGCTGCCAGTTTGCCGCGCGCGGCGGTGGCGAGCAAGGCGGCGGAGGAGGCCGAGCCGACTTCCTCGTCCGAGTTGATGACGATCTCATAGCCGAGGCGATCACGCAGCGGGCTGGCCTCGACGGCCTGCAGGGCCGCGAGCATGACCGCGATCCCGCCTTTCATGTCGGCCACGCCGGGGCCGTTCAGCCGGTCCTCGGTCTCCCAGCTGCAGTGCTGAAACGGATGGTCGACGGGATAGACGGTATCCATGTGGCCGGTGAGCAAAATCTGGATCGGGGCCTCGGGACGGACGGCGAGGTGGAGGTGCTGGCCGTGCGACAGGCCATGCTGGCGGCCGGCAGGATCGATGGCACTGACGGGGGCGGGCTCGATCAGCCGCACTTCGCCCGGAAGGACGGCAAAGGCGTCGCCGAGAAGTTGCGCCATGCGCGCGAGGCCCGTGAGGTTGGCCGAGCCGCTGTTGATCGCCGCCCAGTCGAGCACGTGCGCGAGCATCGGCGCGGCGCGCGCCTGCTCCACCAGTTGCTGCTCGACGCGCGACAATTCCCCCATGAAGACCGCTTAGCGCCCGCGCGCGGCGAAGGCGAGGGGCCGCAAGCCCCGCCGTCGGGGACAGCAAAAAGCCCCGACGCAATGGGCGTCGGGGCTGTTTGATTTCCTACTCTTCGGTCAGCCTCAGGCCGGGCTGATCGGCCGCAGCACGATGGCGTCATCGTCGTTGCCATTGCCACCGCGAAGCAGCAGCGCGCCGAGCGCGGCAAGCGCGCCGAGACCGAGAAGAAGCGGAAGCACGCCGATG
The DNA here is from genome assembly GCA_031425975.1 of Sphingomonas sp. Classification (GTDB taxonomy): domain Bacteria; phylum Pseudomonadota; class Alphaproteobacteria; order Sphingomonadales; family Sphingomonadaceae; genus Sphingomicrobium. The sequence continues at coordinate 3,892 of JANPKL010000197.1, read as the reverse complement.
CCACCGGCACTCGCGGCAACCGGGGTCGCGACCGGAGCAGCGCTCTCGACCGGAGTGGGGACGGGCGCATCAACCTGCGGAAGGATGCAGCCCGGCGCGGCCGATCCCTGAGCCGAAGCCGCGGCAGCGCCGCACAGCGCCTGGCTCGAGCTTTGCGAAGCAAAGGCCGAAAGGGCTGCCCACGGGCTGTAGGCCGGACCCTGCGCCTGAGCAGCAGCCATTGCCGGCGCGCTGGTCGCCATCGCGACCGCACCGACCAATGCGAAAAAATTGGAAAACTTGAACTTCATCACGCGCTTACTCCGAACTTCACCGACGTCCTGCCCAAGATTCGAGCGTTTGCCAAGGCCTTATCAACCGACTGCGGCATTATTGACATACCATGGTTGCAACATGGTGACGTCGTTGCGGCGACCGGTTCGTGGCGCCAGGCGAGCGAGGTCGAAATGCTCGTCGAACCGCACCCCGAACTGGCCGCGCTGCGCCCAGCGCACCGTGCCGGTGACTGGGCCGACCCCCACGATGTCGATCGTCATCGCCTGACCGGGGCTGACCGGCGACGCACATTCGACGAGCGTCCCCATGATCGAGATATTGCGCAGGCGCACTTCGGTGACGGCCCCGTCGATCGCGACCAGCGCGCGGCGCATCAGCCGCTGGCGCGGCTCGCGCAGGCATTGATGGCCATCGGCCTCGACTCCGGTCGAATGGGCCAGTTCGGTGGCATCGGCGAGCGCGGCGGGCTTGCCGAAGATATAACCTTGGACCTGGCTGACGCCCAGTTCGCGCATCAATTGCAGGTCGTCGTGGGTCTCGACCCCTTCCGCGACCGTGTCCATCGACAGGCTTTCGGCCAGCGTGACGATCGCCCGGATGATCGCCGCATTGCGGTTCGAGAGATTGGCCGCCCCGCGCACAAAGCTCTGGTCGATCTTGATCTTGTCGAACGGCGCCTTCTTCAAATAGCCGAGGGAGGAATAGCCGGTGCCGAAGTCGTCGAGAGCAAGTCGCACGCCAAGCTCCTTCAGCCGGGCGAAGGTGCCGTCGGTAACGTCGCTGTCGGCCAGGAACACGCCCTCGGTGATTTCGAGCTCGAGCCGACCGGGCCGAACGCCGCTGGCAGCCAGCGCGGCGGCGACGACGTCGATGATCTTGGGATCGTTGAACTGGATCGGCGACAGGTTGACCGCGATGCGAATGCTGTCGGGCCAGCTGCTGGCTGCCGTCAGCGCCTGGTTGAGGACCCATTCGCCGATCTTGCCGATCATCCCGCATTCCTCGGCGAGCGGGATGAACTTGGCGGGGGAAATGGCGCCGCGCTTGGGATGCTGCCAGCGAACCAGCGCCTCGAACCCGGCAACTTCCTCGCCCGCCGCACGGACGATCGGCTGGTAGACCATCGACAATTCGTCGCGTTCCAACGCGGTGCGCAGGTCGTTCTCGAGCATTTGCCGATCGCTCGCGTCGGCATGCATCGCCGCCTCGTAGAAGCGATGGCGGCCGCGCCCGTCGGCCTTGGCGGCGTAGAGCGCAAGATCGGCGTTGCGGATCATGCTGTCCGCGCAGGAGCGTCCGGGATCCCCGATCGTGATGCCGACCGAAGCGCCGATAGTCACGCGGTGCCCATCGAGCATGTAGGGCCGCGAGACTTGCTCGATCAGCATTTTGGCGAGGCTTTCCAAATGGCCGATGTCGACCGTGCCGGGCAGCACCGCCTTGAATTCATCGCCGCCCAGCCGACCGATCTGGCCATGCTCGCCCATCACCGCGGTCAGTCGCTGCGCGACCTGCTTGAGGAGGGCATCGCCGGCGGGGTGGCCGAGCGTGTCGTTGACGTTCTTGAACCGATCGAGGTCGATCAGGAATAGCGCGCAGCCCTTCTGTCGGTGCTTGGCGTTGCGCAGGCCCTCGTCGAGGGTCTGGCGCATCATCGCGCGATTGGGCAGGCCGGTCAGCGAATCGAACCGCGCGAGGCGGCTGATCTCCTGCTCGGAACGGCGCTGTTCGGTGAGGTCGGTGCCGATACCGCGAAAGCCGAGGAAGCGGCCATTGTCGTCGAAGATGGGATTGCCCGACAACGACCAGTGGATTTCCTCGGCGCTCGCCGGACGAACGACCACGTCGGAGAAGGGGAAGCGCGCCGAAAGGTGGAAGCCCAGCGTGCGCTCCTCCCGCAATGCCTCGTTGCCGCCGTTGTCGACCGACAGAAGGTCGGTGAACTGGCGCCCGAGCATCGCCTGCGGTTCGGTCTTGAAATCGTCGGCGAGTTGCTGGCTGACATAGGAGAGGGTGCCGCCGCCATTGGTCTCCCAGAACCAGCCGCGTCCGCTATTTTCGAACTCCTCGACGAAATTGAGCGCCTTGTGGGCCTGCCAGTCGAGGATCAGCCGGCGCCGAGCGCTGGCCAGCATCGTCCGGGTAATAATGATCGAATAGCCCGCGGTGGCGAGGCTGAGCAACGGGATGGCGGCGGTCAGCAGCGGATCGTCGGAGAAGAGATTGACGCCGATGGTGGCCATGAGCGCGTTGACGATCGCGGCCGGCGGCGAGCCGATGCTGAGCATCGCCTTGACCGCCAGCCCGGCGCCGAGCGCCAGCGGGAGGAAGCTGGATTCGCCAAGGCCGGCGGAGGCCGCGCTGCCGAACAGCATCCACATCAGTCCGGTGGCGCCGAACCAGGCGATCACCACCCGCGCGGTGGTCGAGGGGCTGAGGCCAAGCCGTTTACGCTGCGACAGCATCAGTCCGGCCGCTCCGTCGAGCGCCAGGGCAATGCCGATCGGTGCCAGCGCCAGCGCCAGTACGCCTGGCTGCGGCATTTGAAGGCCGCTCATCACAAGGATGGCGCCGATGATAACGTGCGTGATCGCCAACAGCCAAGGGGCATAAGCCCACATCGCGATGCGTTTGGACTGGAGCGTGAAATCGTCGTCGCTATCGGCCGGCAAGACGTCGAACGTCATCGCCTCGCGGACCGAAACCCGCGCCGCGCGTCGTCCGCCGCCGCTGCTGATCGTTACTCTGGTCCGACGCATTACTGGTCCTTGCCCGATACCCCTCGAGGCAGGACCAGTTAAAGCAACACCGGTTAACGGATCGTCATGCCCCCGGACCTAACTTGCCGTTAACCTCATTCGGGAAGGAAGTCGGGCACCGACAGATAGCGCTCGCCGGTGTCGTAGTTGAAGCCGAGCACACGCGGATTGGGCCCGAGCTCGGGCAATTTCTGCGCGATCGCAGCGAGCGTCGCGCCCGAGCTGATGCCGACCAGCATGCCCTCCTCGCGCGCGGCGCGGCGGGCCATTTCCCTGGCGTCCTCGGGCGCGACCTGGATCACCCCGTCGAGCACGTCCATGTCGAGGTTGACGGGGATGAAGCCTGCGCCGATGCCCTGGATCGGGTGCGGGGCCGGGGCGCCGCCCGAAATCACCGGTGACAGCGTCGGCTCGACCGCGAACACCTTGAGGTTCGGCCAGCGCTTCTTCAGTTCGCGGCCGCAGGCGGTGATGTGACCGCCGGTGCCGACGCCCGTGATCAGCGCATCAAAGCCGCGATCGTCGTCGCCGAAATCGGCGAGAATCTCGGGCACGGTGGTCTTGACGTGCACTTCGATGTTGGCGGGGTTGTCGAACTGCTGCGGCATCCAGGCACCCGGCGTCTGCGCGACCAGTTCCTCGGCGCGGGCGATGGCGCCTTTCATGCCCTTTTCGCGCGGGGTGAGGTCGAAGGTCGCGCCAAAGGCCAGCATCAGCCGGCGCCGCTCGAGGCTCATGCTCTCGGGCATGACCAAAACGAGCTTGTAGCCCTTGACCGCCGCGACCATCGCCAGGCCGACGCCGGTATTGCCGCTGGTCGGCTCGATGATCGTGCCGCCGGGCTTGAGCTGCCCGTC
>JANPKL010000196.1:0-9530 GCA_031425975.1 Sphingomonas sp. | reverse complement strand
GAGCAGGCCCCCGGCGGTCAGCGTGCGCATCGCATTGACCACCTGGAAATTGTCGCCCTCGCCGAACAGGAAGCCGTCGATCCGGACCTGCGCCACGTCGTAGAAGAAATAGGCGAGCACGATCCCGGCCAGCCCGCCGACTCCGATCCCGGCGAGCACGCGCAAGTTGACGCCTGCAAGCGCGATCATTGCGACCCAGACGGCGCAGAAGATGATGGTCGAGCCGAAGTCGGGCTGGATCATCAGCAGCCCGGCGACCAGCGCCGTGAAGCCGCCCGAGAGGATCATCACGGGCAAGCCCTTGTCCTTCTCCTTGAGCGAGAGGAGCCAGGCCATGGTGACGATGAAGCAGGGCTTGAGGAATTCGCTCGGCTGGACCTGCGCGAAGCCGAAGCCGAGCCAGCGGCGGGCGCCGTTGACCTCGGGTCCGATCAGCGGGACCAGCAGCATCGCGCCGATGCAGGCCCCGGTTCCGATGAGCGCAAGCCGCTTCAGGCGATCGCGGGGCAACATCGAGATGAAGATCATCACCGGGATCGACAGGGCGATCCAGACCAATTGCCGGTAGAAATAGTGCAGCGGCGCGAAGGTGACCGCACCGCCCGAATAGCGCTGCGCGGCGGCGGGCGAGGCGGCAGCGACAGCGACCAGCCCGATCGCGATCAGCACCGCGACCAACAGCAGCAGGACGCGGTCGATCTCCCAGAACCAGCGCCCGACCTGGCTTCGGTCGGCGCGCCCGTAGCGGTTCGCCGTATCGATCGGAAAGGCTCGTGCCAAAACTTTGTTCATAGGGCCCCCACCAACGCCTTGAACGCGTCCCCGCGCGCCTCGAAGTCCTTGAATTGATCGAACGAGGCGCAGGCGGGGGAGAGTAAGACGGTTTCGCCCGCCTGCGAATCCGCCGCGGCGCGGTTCACCGCATTTTCAAGCGTTTCCGACTCGGTGACGGCGACGTTTTGCTCGCGCAGGAGGCAGGCGAACAGCGGCCCGGCCTCGCCGATGGTGTAAGCGTGGACGACGTGATCGAGATGGGTGGCTGTGTCGCCGAGGTCGTGCGTCTTGGCTTGTCCTCCAACGATCCAGCGGACGCGCGGATAAGCAGCGAGCGCGGGGGCGGCGGCTTCGGAATTGGTGGCCTTGCTGTCGTTGACGAAGAGGACGCCGTTCAGCTTGCGCGTGCGTTCCATGCGATGGGGCAGGCCGGGGTAGGTTTGCAGGGCCTGCTCAACGACCGTCAGGTCCAAGCCCAAGACTTCAGCGACTGCAATCGCACAGGCCGCATTCTGGTGATTGTGAGGCCCTTCCAATGCTGGCCAGCCCTGCTGCCGGTCCAAGTAATCGAGGGCTAAAAGAAGAGTGTTGTTTGGGATCAAGGCGATCAGCTGATCTTCGTACTCGTTTCGATGTTCAGGATCTGAAGAGCCACCGAAGATCGCGGCGTGATCAGGCTCCGAAATCGCCTGCATATGAAAAAGCCGCAGCTTCGAATTTTGATAAGCCTCGAAACTCTCGTACCGATCCAGATGATCCGGCGTGATGTTGAGTAGCACCGCGACATCGCAGTCCAGGCTCTGGGTCAGGTCGATCTGGAAGCTCGACAGCTCCAGCACATAGACCCCGCCCTCCGGCAATGGCTCCTGGGCGAGGATTGGCAAGCCAATATTGCCTCCCATGGTCGTCGGCACGCCCGCCTCGCGAAGGATGTGATGGACGAGCGCGGTTGTGGTGCTCTTGCCGTTGGTGCCGGTGATCCCGACCACCTTGTGCGGCGGGAGTTCGGGGCGGGCTCGGGCGAACAGTTCAATGTCGCCGATGATCTCGAGCCCGGCCTTGCGAGCGCGGGCGGCGAGCAGGTGGGTATTTAGGGGGACGCCTGGGGAGAGGATAAGGGAGTCGAAAGGGGTGAAGTCGTCGAGGGGGGCGATAACTAACCCGTTCGTGCCGAGCGAAGTCGAGGCACCTGGCGGGGTGTCCTTCGACTTCGCTCGGGACAAACGGAGGTTTTCCCGTGCCTCCTCCCGCTCATCCCACGCGGTAACCCGCGCGCCGCTCGCCAGCAGAGCCTCGACCGTCGCCAGCCCGCTCCGCGCCAAACCATAGACGGCGTAATGCTTGCCCGCCCAGGCCCGCGCGCAAATCACCGCAGCTTGAGGGTGCTGAGCCCCGCCAGCGCCAGCACGAAGGCGATGATCCAGAAGCGGATCACGACCGTGGGCTCGCTCCAGCCCTTATGCTCGAAATGGTGGTGGATCGGGGCCATCAGGAACACCCGCCGCCCGGTCCGCTTGTAGACCGCGACCTGGATGATCACGCTCAAGGCCTCGACCACGAACAGCCCGCCGATGATCGCCAGCACGAATTCGTTGTGAGTCGCGACCGCGACCGCGCCCAGCGCTCCGCCGAGCGCAAGGCTGCCCGTGTCGCCCATGAACACCGCCGCCGGGGGCGCGTTGAACCACAGGAAGGCGAGGCAGGCCCCGACCATCGCCAGTAGCAGCACGGTCAAATCGCCCGCGCCGGTGACGTGCGGGATGCCAAGATAGGTGGCGAAGCGCGCATTGCCGCCAAGATAGGCGAACAGGACGAAGGCCAGCGCCGCGATCACCACCGGCATGGTGGCGAGGCCGTCGAGGCCATCGGTCAAATTCACCGCATTGCCGAAGGCGACGATCACGAAGGCGCCGAAGATGACGTAGAACCAGCCAAGGTCCATCACCGCGCCTTGAACGAAGGGGAGGTAAAGCTCGGTTCCCGACACGCTCACCATCAGCCAGGTGGCGAAGCCGGCGATGAGAAATTCGAGCACCAGCCGGACCTTGCCCGGAATACCCGCATGATGCGCCTTCTTGACCTTGTCGTAATCGTCCATCCAGCCGATCACGCCGAAGCCGACCGTGACCGCCAGGCAGGCCCAGACGTAAGGGCTGGCGAGGTCCATCCACAGCAGGCAGGACACCACCATCGAGATGAGGATCAGCAATCCGCCCATCGTCGGCGTCCCGCGCTTGGCGAGGTGGGTCTGCGGGCCGTCGGCGCGGATCGGCTGGCCCTTGCCCTGCCGCTCGCGCAGATAGCTGATGAACCACGGCCCGATCAGCAGCCCGATCGCCAGCGCGGTGGCGGTCGCCGCACCGGCCCGGAAGCTGATGTAACGGATGAGGTTGAGGACCCCGGGAAACCCCAGATATTCGGCGAGGATATAGAGCATCAGGTCTTGGCCCCTGCCACTGCTTCGACGAGAGCCGCAAGCCCGACGCCGTTCGACGCCTTGACCAGCACCGCGTCGCCCGGGCCCCAGAGCGAGCGAAGCGCTGCGGTCGCGGCGGCGGCGTCGGCCACGCGGGTCAGCGGCAAGCGCCCGGCAAGCGAAGCTTCGAGCGCGCCCATTTCCTCGCCGACCAGGACCAGTTCGGCGACACCGGCCGCGATCACCGGTTCGGCCAGCGCGGCATGCGCCGCCTCCCCATGCTCGCCCATCTCGCGCATCGTGCCGAGCACCGCCAGCCGTCGCCCGGTAGCCGGCTCGGCGGCGAGATTGGCGAGCGTCGCGGCCATGCTGGCGGGGTTGGCATTGTAGCTCTCGTCGATCAGCAGGATCGTGCCACCCGTGACCGCGATCCGGTGCCGCGCGCCGCGCCCCTTCAATCCGCCCATGTCGCCCAGCGCGAGTCCGGCGGCGGCGAGGTCCGCGCCCGCCGCCTCGACCGCGGCCAGCACCGCCAGGCTGTTCGACACCCAGTGATCGCCGGGCTGCGCAATGGTAAAGGTGAGGTCGGCGGTGCCGAGGCGCGCGGTGACCAGGCTGCCGCCGCCGTCGCTGCGGACCGCATGGACCGCGCTGACCTCGGCATCCCTTGCGCCGAAGGTGACAATCGTCTCGGCATACCGGCGCGCGGCCTTGAGCAGGCGGTCGCGATGCGGCGTTTCGGCGGGAATGATCGCGGTGCCGCCGGGTTCGAGCGCCTCGAAGATCTCGGCCTTGGCGTCGGCGATGGCCTCGATCGAGCCCAGGTTCTCGATGTGCGCCGGGGCGAGCGCGGTGACCAGCGCGACATGCGGACGGACCAGCGCGGTCAGGGCGCGGATCTCGCCCGCGTGGTTCATCCCCATTTCGAACACGCCGTGGACGCTGTCGCGCGGCATCCGGGCGAGGCTCAGCGGTACGCCGGTGTGATTGTTGTAGCTCTTGAGGCTGCGGTGGACGCGGCCCGGGTGGCGGCGGGCAAGCGCGGCGGCGAGCGCTTCCTTGGTGCCGGTCTTGCCGACCGAGCCGGTAACCCCGAACACGCAGCCGCGCATCCGCGACCGGGCGGCGCGAGCGAGCGCATCGAGCGCCTGGACGACGTCGGGTACCCGCACATGCGGCCCCTCGACCGGACTGGAGACCAGCGCCGCGACGGCCCCTTTTGCGAAGGCCCCGGCAACGAAGTCATGGCCGTCGGCGATCGTGCCGGGCATGGCGACGAACAGCCAGCCCGGCTCGACCTCGCGGCTGTCGAAGGTGATGCCCGTGACGTCGAAGTCGGCGGACGCGGTGCCGCCGGTGGCCTCGGCGATCTCGGCGGAGGTCCACAGCGGCATCGGCGCGCCGTCGTGGCCGGCAACGGCGGCCGGCGGGAAGGACAGGCTCCCCTTCACTGCGCGCACTCCCGCGCGACCTGCGCGTCGTCGAACGGCAACGCGGTGTCGCCGATCACCTGCACCGTCTCATGCCCCTTGCCCGCAAGCAGCACGATATCGCCCTCGCGTGCCTCGGCGATGGCGGCGGCAATGGCGGCGCGGCGGTCGCCGATTTCGCGCGCGCCCGGCGCAGCAGCAAGGATGGCGCGGCGGATGGCCGAGGGATCCTCCGTCCGCGGATTGTCGTCGGTGACGATGACGAGGTCGCTCTTCTCCGCCGCGACCCGGCCCATCTCAGGGCGCTTGCCCTGGTCGCGGTCGCCCCCGGCACCGAACAGTGTGATCAGCCGCCCGCCCGGCGCGACATGCGGCCGAAGCGCCGCGATCGCCGCCTCGATCGCATCGGGGGTATGGGCATAATCGACATAGACGGGCGCGCCCGCGGGCGTGATCACCGCCCGCTCGAGCCGCCCGCGCACCGGGCTCAGCCTCGACAGGCCGACAAAGGTCTCGTCCCACTTGCCTCCGGTCGCCAGCACGAGGCCCGCGGCGACCAGCACGTTGGCGGCCTGGTAAGCGCCGATCAGCGGCAACTTCAACGTCCAGTCGCGCCCGGCGTGGAGGATGACCAGGGTCTGACCGAGTGGGCTCGGAACCTGGCTCTTGAGGGAAATGGTCTCGCCGCCCGGGCCGACCGTGAGCAGCCTGAGCCCACGGCGACGCACGCGCTCGATCACCGCGCCGCTCTGGCCGTCGCCAGTCCACACGATTGCCGCGCCACCGTCGTCGACGACCGCCTCGAACAACCGCATCTTGGCCTCGAAATAGGCCTCCATCGTGCCGTGATAGTCGAGATGGTCGCGGGTAAAATTGGTGAAGGCGGCGGCGGCCACCGGCAGCCCCTCGCTGCGATATTGGTCGAGGCCGTGGCTCGACGCCTCATAGGCGAGATGGTCGATGCCCATCTTGGCGAGGCCCGAAAGGTTCGACAGGATGGTGACAATGTCGGGCGTGGTGAGCCCCGTCTTGACCTGTTCGTCGGCGGTGATCACGCCCAATGTCCCGACCGAGGCCGAGCGATGCCCCGCCATACGCCACAATTGGCGGGTCATTTCGACGGTGGAGGTCTTGCCGTTGGTCCCCGTCACCGCGACCGTGATCGCCGGATAAGGCGCGTAAAAGCGCGCGGCCAAGGCGGCAAAGCGGCGGCGGGGCTTGGCGTCGGCGATATGCGCCGCGCCCTTTACCCGCGCTTCGGGCGCAGCCACCACCGCGATCGCGCCGCGCGCCACTGCCGGCGCGATGAAGTCCTCGCCGTTGAAGGCCGCGCCGCGAAACGCCCCGAACACATTTCCCGGCGCGACCTTGCGATGGTCGATGGCAAAGCCGGTGACCTTGTCATCGCCACCTCCCGCGGCGATTTCACCCAGGCGCATGCTACTTCTCTTCGCGGACGAAGGGCAGCACCTCGGCCAGATTGGCGTCGCGCTTGAGGTCGGGCCGCAGGCCGAGCATCGGCGCGATCCGCGCGACCACCTTGCCGAAGGTCGGGGCGGCATTCCAGCCGGCGGTGCGGAAGCCGAAGGTATCGGCCTGGCCCTTGGGTTCGTCGAGCATCACGACCATCGCATAGCGCGGCTCGTCCATCGGGAAAACGCCCGCAAAGGATGTGATGTTGACCGTTTTGGAATAGCCGCGGCCGATGACCTTTTCGGCCGTGCCGGTCTTGCCGCCGACGCGGTAGCCGATCGCATCGGCCTTCTTGCCCGTGCCTTTGGTCACCACCAGCCGCAACAAGGCCCGCATCTTGTAGCTGGTTTCTTCAGTGAAGACGCGGCGGCCGGGCGCGACCGGGTGCCGGCGATCGACCTTGAGCAGCGTGGCGGGGCGATAGACGCCGCCATTGTAAAGCGTCGCATAACCCATCGCCAAATGGAGCGGCGTAACCGCGATGGCGTGGCCGTAACCGACCGTCATGGTCGTCGACTGATCCCAATCCGCCGTAGGGATGGTCAGCGCGCGCCCGCGCTCGGGCAGCTCGACCGCGACCTTGCCGAGAAAGCCCATCTTTTCGAGAAAGGCGCGCTGCCGCTCGCCGCCGATCTGGCCGGCGATCTGCGCGGTGCCGATGTTGGAGCTCTCCATCATGATCTCGGACACCGAGCAGGGCCGCCCGAACGGATGGGTATCGGTGACCGGGCGGCCGTTGGGCCGCATGAACTTCTCGTAGCAGGGGTACATCTGCCCCATCGACCTCACCGTACCAGCGTCCAGCGCCATCGCGACGGTGAACGGTTTGAAGGTCGAGCCGAGCTCGAACACGCCCTGCGAGGCGCGATTGAAGCGCGCTTCGGGGTTCATGTTGCCCGCGATATTCGGGTTCAGCTGCGGCAGACTGGTCATCGCCAGCACCTCGCCAGTGTGGATGTCGAGCAGCACGCCGGCCGCGCCGATCGCGCCGAACCTGTTCTTCGCTTCGAGCAGCTCATGCTCGAGCGCCTGCTGGACTCGGCTGTTGATCGACAGGGTCAGCGGTTCCCCACGCTTGGCAGGATCAGTCAGTTGCTGGTCGAACGCCCGCTCCATCCCCGCAGCACCGTGCCCGTCGATGTCGGTATAGCCGAGCACATGAGCCGCCAGGTCCGTCTGGGGATAGAGCCGGTCGGGCTCGCGCGACAAGGCGATGCCGGGCTCGCCGAGCGCGTTCAGCGCCGACACGAGGCGCGGCGCGGCGCGGCGGCGTAGATAGACGAAGCTCTTGCCCGAGTTGATCTCGGCCAGCCAGCCGGCGGCATCTTTTTCGGGCATCAGCCGGGCCAGTTCGCCCGCCAGCGCGGCCTTGTTGCCGATGATCTTCGAGGGCTGGAGCGCGACTGTCCAGCTGTCGATCGTGCGCGCCAGCGGATGGCCGTCGCGGTCGACGATATCGCCGCGAATGGGCAGCAGTGCCGACACCGTCGCCTGGCGCCCCGCATGGTCGCCGAACAGCCCGAGGAACACCAATCGCAGCACGACCGCCGCGACCACCGCGGCGAAGATCAGCATCCCGACCATCAACCGCTGGTGCATGATCGCCAGGAACTGGCGACGCTGACCGACCAGCAGGCGCCGCTCGGGCCGGGCGACGAGAGCGGGGGTCGGGGCGTTCATTGCCGGGCTTTGACGTCCTTGGATTGGGCCTTGGGCGCGGACTGCGCCTTGGCCTTGCTGTCGGTCCTGGCCGGAGCCGGTTTCGCCGCTGCCACCTTGGCCGCGGCGGGCTTGGCCGGTCCGACCGTCTTGCCCGCCGCGGTAGCAGCCTTGTCCTGGGCCTTCACTGTCGCTTTGACCGGCGCGGAGGGCTTATCCACAGCTTTCTTGGGTTTGGGCGCGGGCTCGGCTTCAGCCTGCGGAAGATCGCGCTTGAGGCTTGCGACCTGCATCAGGTCGCGCGCGGTCGGGCCGCCTTCGCGCTCCGCCGGTTCGGCCGCCTGGGCAGGGGGTTCGGGCCGGGGTGCAGCGGCGAGCACCACCGGGGCGGCCGGATCGAACGTCTCGCGCGGGGCGGTCAGCGTCGCCAGCTGGAACTCGCCTTCGAGAAATTGCTGGGCCTGCGGGGCCGACAGCGCCAGCACCTTGACGTTCCAGCTCTCCAATTGCTCGAGCCGGCCGCGGGTGCCGATCTCGGTCTGGAGGACGCGGATGTCGCGCTGCGCCAGAACGATGTTGTTCTCGACCGTCTCCAGCGCCGCGCGCTCGGACGCGACCTTGAGATTGACCATATAGCAGCCGAGCGCCGTCCCGGCGACCGCGGCGACCCAGCCCACTTCGCGAAATCCACGCATGATCATGCCGCCTTTCGATTCCACACCGGCGCTTCGGTCCGGACCGCGGTGCGCAGCCGGGCCGAGCGGGCGCGCGGGTTTTCCGCCAGTTCGGCCTCCCCCGCCGCGACCGGCTTGGCGACCGAGCGGAAGGTCGGGGCCGGACCCGCGCCCACCGCCGGGCGGTGCCGCGAACCGGCCGGGGAAGCGCCGCTCCGGCTCTTCAGAAACTGCTTCACGATGCGGTCCTCGAGACTGTGAAAAGTGACCACCGCGAGCCGTCCGCCGGCCTTGAGGCTGTGCTCGGCTGCCTCGAGCCCGGCCTCGAGCTCGGCCAGCTCCTCGTTGACGTGGATGCGAATGGCCTGGAACGTGCGCGTCGCCGGATCGGTCTTCATGCCGGCGTGCCAGCCAAGCACCTTGCGGCAGATCGCCGACAGCTCGGCGGTGCGGGTCAGGGGGCGGGCCGCGACGATCGCGCGGGCCAGGCCGCGCGCCTTGGGCTCGTCGCCGTAAAGACGGATCACGCGCGCGATCTCGGCCTCGTCGGCGCTGTTGAGAAAGTCGGCCGCGCTTGGGCCGTCACTGCTCATCCGCATGTCGAGCGGGCCGTCCTCGCGGAACGAAAAGCCGCGGTCGGCCTGATCGATCTGCATCGAGCTGACGCCGATATCGAGCGCGATCCCGTCGACCGGCGCCGCGCCCATTTCGTCGAGCGCCTCGGCCATGTTGGAAAAGCGTTCGTGGACCAGGGTCAGGCGATCGCCGCTCTTCAAGGAGTCCGGGACGAGCGACGGCCCATTCCGAATCGCGGCAGGGTCGCGATCGAAGGCAATCACTCGTCCCGCCCCCGCCCCGAGCATGGCGCGCGTGTAGCCGCCAGCTCCGAACGTGCCGTCGACATGCGTTTCGCCCGGGACAATGGCGAGGCCGGCGACGACGTCATCGACCAGCACCGGCTTGTGCGCCTCGGGGCCATAGCCACGTGCGCCGGGAACGGGATGGGGAGTCCCGCTCACGCGAGCCCCCGTTCCTCAAGCCGATACCGGCAGACGTCCTTCAGATCCTCGGGGATGCGGTCATCGCCGAGGAGCGTTTGCGGAT
>JANPKL010000195.1:0-31757 GCA_031425975.1 Sphingomonas sp. | reverse complement strand
GGCACCATCCGCCCCGGCAGCAGCACCGAGTGCGCGCTGTCGCTGGCCGCCGCAGAGGCCCAGGGGCAAGGGGCGGAGATCGCCCTCTTCGGCGGCACCTATATCGCCGGCCTGCCCCATTATCGCGGCCCCGACTGGACCCCCGACAAGGGCCGCGAGATGATCGACGCGGTCCGCGCCGCCGACGGCATCCTGCTCGCCACGCCCGGCTATCACGGCACCGTCTCGGGCATGGTCAAGAACGCCATCGACTATCTCGAGGAGCTGGCCGCGGACACCCGCCCCTACCTCTCGGGGCGCCCGGTCGGGCTGATCGTCACCGCATGGGGGCATCAGGCCGCCAACAGCAGCATGACCACGCTGCGCACCATCGCCCACGCCCTGCGCGGTTGGCCGACTCCGTTCGGCGCGGCGCTCCGGATCGAGCAGTCGACTTTCGCCCCCGACGGCAGCCTCGCCGACCTCGAAATCGCGGGCCAACTCGCCCTTGTCGGGCGCCAGGTCGCCCAAGCTGCGGGCCGCCTCGAATGAGCCCGGACGGGCCGCTCCTTCTGGTCCTCGATTCCGGGACCAGCTCGACCCGCGCGATTCTTTATGACGCCGCTGGCACTGTCCATGCTCACACCAGCCGCCCGATCACGCAGCATTATCCCGCCCCCGGCCGGGTCGAGCATGACGCTGACGAAATCTGGACCGAGACCCTCGCCTGCGCCCGTGAGATGATCGCCGCCGCCGGCGGAACGGGGGCCATCGCCGCGATCGGTATCACCAACCAGCGCGAGACCGTTGTCGCCTGGGACCGCCGCACCGGTCGGCCGCTCTCCCGCGCCATCGTCTGGCAGGACCGCCGTACCGCCGCCACCTGCGAGACCTTGCGCGCCGCCGGCCACGAGCCCCTCGTCCAGCGTCGCACGGGCCTACGCCTCGACCCCTATTTCTCCGCCACCAAGATGCGCTGGCTGCTCGACCATGAGCCAGCGGTCGCCGGGGCAGGGGAGGCGCTAGCGTTCGGCACTATCGAAAGCTGGCTCGCCTTCAAGCTTTCGGGCGCGCATCTCACCGACGTCACCAACGCCAGCCGCACCTTGCTGCTCGCGCTCGAGGGCAAAGACTGGGACGACGACCTCCTCGCGCTTTTCGGCGTCCCCCGCGCCGCGCTCCCTCGCATCGTCGCCAACACCGGTACCGACGCCATCACCACTCCCGACCTCTTGGGTGCCGCTCTCCGGATCACCGGCCTGATCGGCGATCAGCAGTCCGCGACGCTCGGCCAGGCCTGCCTCGCGCCCGGCCAGACCAAGGCCACGCTCGGTACCGGCGCCTTCGTCCTCACCAACGTCGGCACCGCTCCGCCACCCGACCCCGGCCGCCTCCTCGCCACCATCCTGTGCGATGTCGGCGGCCTGCGCTATTACGCCCTCGAAGGCTCGGTGTTCGCCGCCGGCAGCCTGATCAAGTGGCTCCGCGACCAGCTCGGCCTGATCATCTCCTCCGACGAGACCGAGACCCTCGCCCGATCGGTCCCCGACAATGGCGGCGTCACCCTGCTCCCCGCGCTGAGCGGTCTCGGCGCGCCTTACTGGAAGCCTGAGGCAACCGCGGTCATCGCCGGGCTGACCTTCGCCGCCACCCGCGCCCACGTCGCCCGTGCCGCGCTCGAAGCCGTCAGCCACCAATTGTCCGATCTTGCCGCCGCCTTCGCCGCCGCCGGAGCACCCTGGCACGACCTTCGCATCGATGGCGGCATGTCCGCCAACGACTGGCTCGCGCAGGATCTCGCCGATCTCACCAACCTTGCCGTCACCCGCCCGGCCGACGTCGAGACCACCGCGCTCGGCGCAGCGATGGTCGCCGCGGTCGGCGCGGGCATCCATCCCGATCTCGCCGCCGCCGCCGCTGCCATGACCCGCCCCGGGCGGACCTTCGTCCCGGTCGACCGCCCCGATCGGCGCGCCGCCCGGCTCGCTGCCTGGCACGAGCTGCTCGCCCGCGCGTGACCGTGTTGCGCGTCCTCCCCGGGATCGGCCTCGCGTTTCTCCTCGCCCTCCTCGCCGTTATGCTCGGCCAGCTCGAGGCCGACCGCCTCGGCCGCGCCTGGATCGAGCCGATGGTCCTGGCGATCTTGCTTGGGATGCTGGTCACCAATCTGACGAAGCTGCCGCGCCTGCTCGACCCCGGCATCGCTTTTTCGTCCAAGACGCTACTCGACATCGCCGTAGCCCTGCTCGGGGCGACGTTGAGCTGGTCGGCGATTCAGGCACTGGGCCCGGTCCTCGTCGTGATGATCGCGCTGGTCGTCGTCGCCGGTCTCGGTCTCGGTTATGCCCTGTCGCGCGCCCTCGGCCTGAACCCCCGCCTCGCTATGCTGGTCGCCGCGGGCAACGCCATTTGCGGCAACAGCGCGATTGCTGCCGTCGCACCGCTCGTCCGTGCCAAACCGCAGGAAGTCGCCGCCGCGATCGCGCTCACCGCCATCATCGGCGTGATCGCAGTGCTCGCCTTGCCCTTCGCGGTGCTCGCCTTCGCCATGCCGCTCCCGGCCTATGCCGTGCTGACCGGCCTTACCGTCTATGCCGTCCCCCAGGTCGTCGCCGCCGCCGCCCCCTTCGGCACCACCACCCTCGCGCTCGCCACCCTCATCAAGCTTGCCCGCGTCGTCATGCTCGGCCCACTGACGCTCGCGCTGGCCCTGTTCGCGCGGGGAGATGGCAGGGCGCGCCTCTACCTCCCCTGGTTCATCATCGCCTTCGCGGCGCTGGCTGTATTGCGCAGCCTCGGCTTCATCCCGGAGACCCTCGCCGCCACCCTCGGCCTCGCCTCGAAACAGCTCGCCACCATCGCCATGGCCGCCCTCGGCCTCACCGTCCGCCTCGCCGCCCTGCGCGAAACCGGCCCGCGCGTGGCGGCGGCCAGCTTCGGCGGTGCGGTCGTGATGCTGGCGCTGGCAAGCGGAGTGGTGGCGATGCTCTAGCCTGCCCCTCTCTCCACCGAGGAGAGGGAGGGAGCCGCAAAGGGTCGGAAAGGTGAAGGGTGTGCGCCAGCCGCGCCATGGCCGGCAAGCCCCCCGCCCGAACAGGCAATTAGTGTTGAGCTGGAGCGGGTGAAGGGAATCGAACCCTCGTCGTAAGCTTGGAAGGCTTCTGCTCTACCATTGAGCTACACCCGCGCGCCGCATTTCCCCTGCCACGCCCTCCGTTGCATCGTCAACCTTGAGCCGCTGCCGCCTTCCGCCTAGCGCACCCGCATGCCCGCCACTCCCCGCCTGTACGTCGATCAACCGCTTGCTCCCGGCGCGCCGGTCGTCCTGCGTGACAAGCCCGCCCATTATCTCGCCAACGTGCTGCGCCTCGGCGAGAGTGGCGAATTGCTCCTGTTCGACGGTCGTTCGGGCGAGTGGCGCGCGGTCATCCGCACCGCCGCCAAGAAGCAGCTCATTCTCGAAGTCCTGGATCATATCAGGCCCGCCGAAGACCTGCCCCCGCTCACGCTCGCCTTCGCGCTCGTCAAGCGCCCCCCGCTCGAATGGCTCATTGAAAAGGCGACCGAGCTTGGCGTCGCCACCCTGCAGCCGGTCATTACCCGCCGTACCGTCGTCGACCGCCTCAACCCCGAACGGCTCGCCGCCATCGCGATCGAGGCTGCCGAGCAATGCGGCCGCACCCGCCTCCCGACCCTCCTCGACCCGGTTCCGCTCGCAAAGCTCCTCGACCAGCCCGGCATTTCGATCCTGTTCGCCGACGAGACCGGCGGCGTGCCCCTGCTCGCCGCCGCAAAGCCCGGCCCGACCACCATCCTCATCGGCCCCGAAGGCGGCTTCTCCCCCGAAGAGCGCGACCTCATCCTCGCGACCGGCGCGACCGGCGTTTCCCTCGGCCCGCGCATCCTTCGCGCCGAAACCGCCGCGCTCGCCGCCGTCAGCCTCTATATGGCGGGCGCCGGAGATTGGCGCTAACGGCCATTCTATGACGACCCGTACCGACCTGTCCGCAAGCCCGCTCATCACTGGCCGCGACGATCTCCTCGGCCTGTTCTCGGGGGGCGAGAAGCCGCGCGACGCCTGGCGCATCGGCACCGAGCATGAAAAATTCGTCTACCGCATCGCCGACAAGCGCGCGCCTTCGTGGGAGGAGCCCGGCGGCATCCGCGACCTGCTGCTCGGCCTGACCGAGTTCGGCTGGCGCCCGATCGAGGAGGGCGGAAAGGTCATTGCCCTGGCGGGCCCCGACGGCACCGTCAGCCTCGAGCCCGCGGGCCAGCTCGAACTGTCGGGCGCGCCCCTCAAGACGCTGCACGAAACCTGCGCCGAAGCCGGCCGCCACCTCGACCAGGTCAAGGCCGTCGGCGACCGCCTCGGACTCGGTTTCCTCGGGCTGGGCATGTGGCCCGACAAGACCCGCGCCGACCTCCCCGTCATGCCCAAGGGCCGCTATGCGATCATGCTCCGCCATATGCCTCGCGTCGGTGGACTCGGGCTCGACATGATGCTCCGTACCTGTACCATCCAGGTCAATCTCGACTATAGCTCCGAAGCCGACATGGTGAAGAAGTTCCGTGTCGGCCTGGCGCTGCAACCGCTCGCCACCGCGCTCTTCGCCAACTCGCCGCTGACCGAAGGCAAGCCCAACGGGTTCAAATCCTTCCGCAGCCACATCTGGACCGACACCGATCCGCACCGCACCGGCATGCTGCCGTTCGTATTCGACGATGACTTCGGCTACGAGCGCTACTGCGACTACGCCCTCGACGTGCCAATGTATTTCGTGATGCGCGACGGGGTCTATGTCGATTGTGCCGGGGAAAGCTTCCGCGCTTTCCTCGACGGCAAATTGCCCCAGCTCCCCGGCGAGAAGCCGACGCTGGCCGACTGGACCGACCACCTCTCCACCGCCTTCCCCGAAGTCCGCCTCAAGTCCTTCCTCGAGATGCGCGGGGCCGACGGCGGGCGCTGGGGCCGCATCTGCGCGCTGCCCGCTTTGTGGGTCGGTCTGCTCTATGACCAGGCCGCGCTCGACGCCGCCTGGGATCTCGTGAAATCCTGGTCGATCGAGGAACGCGAGGCGCTGCGCTCGGCGGTCCCGGCCCAGGCGCTCGATACGCCCGTGCCGGGCGGCGGCACCCTGCGCGACCTCGGCGCCTTGGTCCTCGACATCGCCTCAGCCGGCCTCTCCGCGCGCGCTGAGCTCGACGCCGGCGGCACCAACGAAATCGGCTTCCTCGACCCCTTGCGCGAAGTCATCTCCACCGGGATTACCCCCGCCGACCGCCTTCTCGCCCGCTATCACGGCGACTGGAACGGCGACGTCTCCAAGGTCTACGACGAACTCAGCTTCTAGCTGTCACCCCTCCTCCGGAACGAGGGAGGGAGCGGCCCACCGCGCAAGCGGTGGGGGGGTATGCCAATCCCCTCACAACCGCGACACCCCCGGCGCGGCCTTCTCCGCGCCGCACAATTCATGCATCGCCCACACCATCGCGTCGGCCCGGTCGGGGGACCCGCGCCCGACATAGCCTCGCGTGGTGAGCTGGCACAGTTCCCGCTCCAGTTCGGCGAACTGCCCCGCAAACCCCGCCTTGCCATTTTCGAACAGTAGCGCCATCGGCTCGGCCCGCGCCGCCTTGCCTAACGTCGCCGTGACCTTGCGCACCGGCAAATAGAAGTCGGCCTGACCAAGCACCTGGCGCACCAGATCGCCCCCGTTATTTGCCTCTGCCACAACCAGATCGGCTCCCCAGACCGTTGCCGCCTCGGCCACTTTCGCCGCCCAGCCCGCCGGTGACAGGCCGTGTGCCGAGCAATCGGCGAGTACCAGCAGCCGTCCGTCCGCGACCCGCCCGCAGACCAGGATCCCGCACGCATCGCCGCCCGTCGTGACGCTCGGGTCGACCCCGATCACGATCCGCACCGGTTCCCCCCAAGCCCCGCCGCGCACCCGCGTCCGCTCGATCTTCGCCCGCGTCCACAGCGCCCCTTCGGCCTCGCCGGTCAGCTCCCCGTCAAGCTCGCGCGCGCCCAGCCGCGTACCCCGGTACAAGGCCTCCATCCGCCGATGCCACCCCTCCGGCAGGTCGAGATTATCGGCGCTCAGCCCCCGCGTCACCACCGTCTCCGCCGCTCCGATGATTTCCTCCAGCAGCAGATCATTGCCCGGCGTGGTCGTCACCACGCATCGGGGCAGCGCCCCCAGCCTCAGCCCCAGCTGCAAATTGCTCCAGCAATCGCCCGCATCGCTCCACTTTCCTAGCTCGTCGGCCCAGGCATAATGATGCTGGGGCCCGCGCAGTCCGTCGCCATTCGCGCCGCTGAACAAGGTCGCTACCGCCCCCGACTTGAACGTCAATTCATTCTTCGAGGAATGCCAACGCGGTTCCTCTCCTGGTTCGGCGCAAGCCCGAATCCCGCTGTCCCCGTCGACCATGATCCGCCGCGCGTCCTCGATCGTCGCCCCGATCAGTGCGATCCGGCAGCCGGGCTCGGCCTTGGCCCGGGCGATCACCCACTCGGACCCGACCCGGGTCTTGCCGAAACCGCGCCCGGCCTGCAGCAGCCACACCGACCAGTCTCCCGTCGGCGGCTCCTGCCCGCCGCGCTCGAACGCGCCCCAACTCCACGCCAGCGCACGCCGGTCGGCCGATGAGAGGGTGTCCAGCGGCATCCGCTGCTGCAACCATCGCGGCGCATTGGCGAGGTCGCGCAGCACCGCGCGCGGTTTCGCCTTCCGGGCCATCAGCCCCCCCGCAGCCGACGCTTCGTCTCGAGCTCGCGCTTATGCTCCAGCCGCATCCGTACCAGCAGCGCCTGTAGCCGCCCGGCCGCTTCCGACGCATCCGACTTCTTGGGATTGATGTCTCCCGGCTCTCGTCCCAACGAGCGTTCGTGCTGGCCGATCAGGCTCAGGATCAGCTTGGCATCCATCCCCTCAAGCTTCAGCAGTGCCGCTTCGTCCGGATTGGTCGCCGCCAGCAAGGCCAGCCCGCGCCGCACCAGCTCGGCCTTCAGATTGGCCACCCCCTGGTCCTGCGCCGCCGCCCAGGCCGCCTTGAATCCCGGGTCCTGCATGCGGCGCTGATAAATGGCCTGGATCTTGATCCCCTGCGCCTCCGCCGACGCGGTGGCGTTGCAGGTTGCCGCAAAGTGCGACAGGAATCCGGTCAGCTGCGCGTCGCTAAGCTCCCCCTCCCGAGCCCGCCGCTGCACCAGTTCCCGCCCCCGACTTCCACAAACGCCCATCGCCATCCCCCCATCACCGGAGAAGACAAATAACCCAATAGGCGCAAAATGTCAACCAATAAGAACCTTCATTCAACAAGTGAGGAGGGGTATCGCCCTCCCGAGACCGTGGCCGCAAAGCGACTCCCGGCCAAACATTCGACCGGGCCGGGAACCCGCGTTGACTAATGCGTCGCTTTCGTTACGCGGCCCGAAGCATCGAGTGCGTCGCCTTTTTGGGCACGTGCAACCACCAGACCGGGGGGTCTTTTCCGATGCGCCACTTGCTCCTTTCTACCGTTGCAACCCTATTCACGCTCGCCGCCACGCCGGCGCTTGCCCAGGCCACCGGCGATGCCGATCAGCCCGCCGCCGACACCGATCGCGGCATTGCGGAGATCACCGTCACCGCGCAGCGGCGTGAGGAAAGCCTGCGGGACGTCCCGGTCAGCGTCGCGGTCGTTCCCGACGAGACACTGGCGGCGATTTCCTCGGGCGGCGCGGACATTCGCGGCCTCGCGGGCCGGGTCCCGAGCCTCAACATCGAAAGCTCGTTCGGACGCACCTTCCCGCGCTTCTATATCCGCGGGCTTGGCAACACCGACTTCGACTTGAACGCCAGCCAGCCGGTCAGCCTCGTCTATGACGACGTCGTCCTCGAAAATCCGATCCTCAAGGGCTTCCCCGCCTTCGACGTCGACCGGGTCGAGGTGCTGCGCGGACCTCAGGGCACTCTGTTCGGCCGCAACACCCCCGCCGGCATCGTCAAGTTCGACACGGTCAAGCCGGGTCGTGGCCGCAGCTATGCCCGGGTCAGCGTCGGCAGCTATCAGACGGTCAATGCCGAAGGCGCGCTCGATGCCTCGCTCGGCGAGGGCTCGGCCGTCCGCCTTGCAGGCATGGTCCAGCACCGCAACGACTGGGTCGACAATATCGATGTCCCCGGCCAGAACGATCTCGAAGGCTACGACGACCTCGCCTTCCGCGCCCAGCTTGGCCTCGCCGCCAGCGAGACCTTCAACCTCCGCCTGACGGGACAGCTGCGCGACTATAAGGGCAGCGCGCGCATATTCCGCGCCAACCTCTTCAAGCGCGGCAGCAACACCCTTCAGGGCCTGACCCCGACCGCCGACTTCGAGCGTGACCGGGTCCGCGCCGACGGCCTCAACTTCCAGCGCTTGAAGGCCCGCAACCTCGGCCTCGCGCTCGATTACGACTTTGGTCCGGTCACCCTCTTTTCGATTACCAGCTATTGGAACGGCAGCCTCAAGAGCCGTGGCGACATCGATGGCGGTTTCGGCAACCAGTTTGGCCCCTCGCAAGGACCCGGCTTTATCCCCTTCTCGGCGCAAAGTCGCGACGACGTCCCCAGCCTCGACCAGCTAACCCAGGAAATTCGCCTGGCCTCCAACGCCACCGGCCCCGGCCTTGGCTACCAGGGTGGCATATTCCTGTTTAACGAGAAGCTCGACATCGCCAGCGTCGATTATGGCGCGCCGACGGACCGCGCCCCCGCCGCCATCGCGCTCCAGCGCCAAGTCAGCGATGCGCTCGGGCTGTTCGGCTCGGTCAATTACGGCTTCGGAAATGGCCTCACTCTCCAGGGCGGCGCGCGCTGGAATCGCGACGAACGTGACTTCCGCGCCAGCCGCCCGCTTGACACCCGTCCGGGCTTCCTGGGCTTCGGCGGCCCCGTCGTCGAGCTTCGCCGCACGGTCTCGGACAAGGTCTTGACGTGGGACGCCAGTGCCGTTTTTGCACTCTCGCCCGAGGCCAATCTCTACGCCCGGGTCGCCCGCGGCTATCGCGCCCCCTCGATCCAGGGGCGCCTACTGTTTGGCCGCGCTTTGTCGGTCGCGGACAGCGAGAAGACGCTCTCCTATGAAGCGGGCATCAAGACTACGTTGCTCGATCGCCGGCTGCGCTTCAATCTCGGTGTCTACGCCTTCACCACCAACGACCTCCAACTGACCGCGGTCGGCGGCGCGTCCAATTTCACCACCCTGCTTAACGCCGACACGGTGCGCGGCCGCGGCGTCGAGCTCGAGCTCGAGGCACGCCCGGTCACCGGCCTGACTCTCACCAGCGGGGTCAGCTACAACAGCGCCAAGATCCGCGACAACGGTCTGTTCGTTGCCGGCTGCGGCGCGCCGTGCACCGTGCTCGACCCCCAGCGCGTCGGTAGCCCCGGGATCTTCGCGATCGACGGCAACCAGCTCCCCCAGGCGCCCAAGTGGACCATCAACGGGACAGCGGGCTATGAATTCCCGGTTGCCGACGGTGCGGTCTACGCCTTCACCGAC
Organism: Sphingomonas sp.; assembly: GCA_031425975.1. Lineage (GTDB taxonomy): Bacteria > Pseudomonadota > Alphaproteobacteria > Sphingomonadales > Sphingomonadaceae > Sphingomicrobium. The sequence goes on along the minus strand of JANPKL010000195.1, from coordinate 22,247 downwards.
TGGTATTATCGCTCGAAGATCCAGTTCTTCCTCTATCGCTCGGTCGAGTTCAGCGACAACAAGCTGCTCGAGGGCGGCCTCCGCCTCGGTTGGCGTAACAGCCGCTTCGACATTGCCGCCTTTGCGCGCAACATCACCAACGACGAGAGCGCGGTCGGCGGGATCGACTTCAACAATCTTACCGGTTTCGTCAATGAACCCCGCGTCGTCGGCCTCGAGGCAGGGGTGAAGTTCTGATCCTCGGCTAGACTTCCGGCAAGGCCTGCTTTGCCCGGCCCCAGCCCCGCAGCGCGGGGCTGGCGGCCCGCTCGATCAGCTCCGCCGCGTCCCTGATTGTATAGCGCGCCGCGGTCTCGACCTCGCCCAGCTCCTCCCAAGTCACCGGCGCTGCGACCGGCGCGCCGGTCCTCGCCCGGGCCGAATAGGGCATTACCGCGGTCGAACCCCGCTGGTTCCTCAGCCAATCGAGGAAAATCCGTCCCTTGCGCTGGTTCTTGCGGATGTTGGCGGTGAAGGTCTCGGGCTCGGCCTGCGCGATCGCGCGCGAAAAACGCTCGGCGAAGCTCTTGACCGCCGGCCACTCCGCACTCTGGTCGAGCGGGGCGACAACATGCACGCCCTTGCCGCCCGACAGCAACGGGAACGTCTCCAGCCCCAGGTCCGCCAGCAGATCGCGCAGCCGCAGCGCCGCCGTCCGCACCCGGTCGAACCCTAGTCCTTCGTCGGGGTCGAGGTCGAATACCAGCCGGTCCGGCCGCTCCAGCGGATCGATCTGGCTCCCCCAGCCGTGGAATTCGATCGTGTTCATCTGGACCGCCTCCAATATTCCAAGACTTTCCTCGACATAGAGGTAATTCTCGGTCGCGCTGGTGGTGGTGATCGCCACGGGCCGGACATGCTCACCCATCGACCCGCTGTCGTGTTTCTGGAAAAAGCAGTTCTTCGCCCGCCCCTGCGGGCAGCGGATCAGCGTCATCGGCCGGGCGCGCAAGTCGACCAGCAGCAGGTCGGCGACCGCCGCATAATAATCCGCCAGATCCCTTTTGGTCAGCCCGTCCTCGGGAAATACGACCCGTTCGGACGAAGTGAGGCGAAAGTCGAAGTCGGCGGCGGTCCGAAGCCCCTTGCCGTTCCCCCGGGCAGCACCCTTTGGTTGCGCCCCACAAGGGCGCGCACCTGGGGGAACTGTCCGCGCAGCGGACTGAGGGGGCTCCTTCTTCGTCTCGCTCTTTGCGCCCCCACCGGCCACCTCCCGGACCACCTCGCCCGCCCCGTTGTCCTCCCGCAGCCCGATGAAGCTCGCATGGCGCAGCACGCCCTCGCCGGTGAATTCGGCGAACGCCACTTCCGCCACCAGCTCGGGCCGGATCCACGTCGATCCGCGCAGCATCGCCTTGGGCACCTCGAGCGCCGGCACATCGAGCGCAAGCGACGCCATTCGCTTGCTCAGCATTTCGATCGTCGCGGTGTCGAACCCGGTTCCGACCTTACCGACGTAACGCAACCTTGCGTCCTGGTTCACCGCCAGATGGAGCGAGCGAAAGCCGTGCCTCTTGTCGCTTTTCTGCCAGCCGACGATCACGAATTCCTGGCGGTTGGTGCATTTGATCTTGAGCCAGTCCCTGGTCCGCTTACCGGAATAGGGGGCATCGGCGCGCTTGCTGATGATCCCTTCACCGCGCTCCTTGCAGATCGCCGCGAGCAGGGCCTCGCCCTTGCCCACGACATGGTCGCCGTAGAGCAACGGGGCGGGCACCCCCTTCATCAGCCCCGCCAGCCGCTCCTTGCGCTCGAGCGTCGGCAGCGCACGCACATCCTCGCCGCGGTCGATCAGCAGGTCGAAGGCATAATAAGCCTGCGTCGGCCCCGCCTTGCCATGCCCGCGCTTGACCGTCGTCTGCATCAGCTGAAAATCGGGCTTCCCGTCCGCCCCCAGCGCCACCGCCTCCCCGTCGATCAGGCAGCCAGCGGGCAAAGCCGAAGCCGCCGCGACCAACCCCTCGAAAATGTCGCTCCAATCCTTCCCATTACGCGTAAATGCCTTGGGCCTCGCGCCCGTGGCCAGCAAGATCCGGTACCCGTCATACTTATACTCGTGGATCCAGCCCGACCCCTCCGGCACCTGATCCGCCAGCGTCGCCAGCTGCGGCTGCTCGAAAGCGGGCGTCCGCAGATCCTCCCCGTCCCGCAGCGATGGGGAGGTGGCAGTCACGGAGCGGCCGACGGAGGGACCACGCGTCTGCTCCTTAGTTCCCTTGCCCGTCCCCTCGACATCCCCGGCGGCTATCTGAGCCATCGACCGCCCCGTCGTCACGCTGGTCAGGCAGGCCTCGACGAGCGCGTCGCCCTCATCGGGCCGCGCATGCTCGTCGGTCACCTTCTTGAGCATCCAGTTCTCGCCGCGGTCACCGGGCTTGCCCTTCAACCGAAACATTACCCATTCGCCGGTCATCCGCTCGCCAAGGAGCGTGAAGTGCAAATGCCCTTCCTCCAGCGTCTTCACCGGGTCCTTGTCGGGGTGGGGGATCCACCGTCCGCGATCCCAAAGCATTACCGTGCCGCCGCCATATTCCCCTTTCGGGATTGTGCCTTCGAACGAGCCGTAGTCGAGTGGGTGATCCTCGGTACGGACGGCGAGGCGGTTGGTGGCGGGGTCGAGGCTCGGGCCGCGCGGCACCGCCCAGCTCTTGAGCACCCCGTCGAGCTCCAGCCGGAAGTCCCAGTGAAGCCGCGTCGCATCATGCTTCTGGATGACGAAGCTGTCGCCCTTGGCCCGGCCGCGCTTGCCCCTGGGCTCGGCGGTCCTCTTGAAGTCGCGCTTCTTGTCATAGGCCGCGATGTCGAGGCTCATTTCTTCGCTCCCGCCGCCTTCTTCTTCGGCTTAGGCGCCGCGTCCCCGTCACCCAGGCTCTTCTTAAGCGCCGACATCAGGTCGATGACGTTGCTCTTGCCCGCGGGCGCCTTGTCCTCGTCCTGGATGACCAGTCCGCCGCCCTTCTTCTTTCTCTTCTCCTCGATCAGGCCCTTCAGTGCGTCGATGTAGCGATTGTGGAATTCGCCCGCGTCGAACTTGGCGGTCTTCTTGTCGATCAGGCTGGTGGCGAGCTCGAGCAGTTCGGCGTCGGGCTCGTCGTCCCCGATGTCGCGGAAATAGCTCGACGCCTTGTTGAGCTCGTCGGCATAGCGCAGCGTCTCCATCAGCATTCCGCGCCCGCACGGCTTGATCGCGACCACATATTCCTGCCCGCGCATCGCCAATTGCCCGATTCCGACTTTTCGCGCGCGCCGAAGCGCCTCGCGCAGCACGATGAACGCCTCCTCGGCCAGATCGTCCGCCGGCACGACGAAATAGGGTTTTTCGTAATAAAGCGGATCGATCTCGTCGGCGTCGACGAATTGCGCCAGTTCCAGTGTCTTGCGACTCTCCAGCTTGACGCTCTCGATCTCCTCGGGCTCGAGCAGGACATACTCGCCCTTCGACACCTCGAAACCTTTGACGATATCGTCCGCCGCAACCGGTCCGACCCCCGGCACGACCTTCTCATATTTGATGCGTTTGCCCGACGGCTCGTGGATCTGGTGAAAGGCGATGCTTGCGCCCGACTTGGAAGCAGGGAAAATCTCCACCGGGATCGAAACCAGTGCCAGGCGGATCTGTCCGCGCCAGCTTGGACGTGCCGCCATTTCTCACTCCCGTAAAACGATACGGGTGCGAATCGCTTGGGAAAGCGCAGCGGTTCCGTTACTTCTCGCAATCATGAACGCCGCAGCCTTCACCGCCGCCATTGCCGCTGCCAAGCAGCAGGAATTGAGCGATGCCATCAGCAACCAGTTGCTCGCCGCGAGCGCCATCACGGCGCGCACCGCCACCACGCTCGACACGGCGGCCGAAGGCAGCGCCGCTGCGCTCGAACAGATGATTGCCTCGGGTCATGTTCGCGATGTCGGCAACAAGCGCTATTGGCTCGACCAGTCGGCGGTCGCGCGGACGAAGGCCAGTGCCGGGCGCGCGGCCTGGATTGCCCTCGCCTTCCTCGTCAGCGCGGGGCTCAGCCTCGTCGCGCTGCTCGCAAGCCGCTAGGCCATCACCTCGGCGTCGAGCGCATAGCCCGCGCTGCGCACCGTCCGGATGACGTCGGGCTCGCCCAGCGCCAGCCGCAGTCGGCGGATGTGGACGTCGACCGTGCGCAGCTCGATCTCCTCGCTGTGCGGCCACACCGTCTCGAGCAATTGCTGGCGCGAGAAGACCCGCCCCGGATGCTCGAGAAAGTGGCGCAGCAAGCGATATTCGGTCGGTCCCAGTGCCAGCACCTTGTTGTCGCGCTTCACCCGGTGCGCGGCCAGGTCCATCTCCAGCCCCCCGTAGTCGAGCGTTTGCGCCGCCAGTGCCGGACGCACTCGGCGCAGCACGGCGGCCGCACGCGCGACCAGCTCCTTGGGGCTGAACGGCTTGGTGATATAATCGTCGGCGCCGGTCTCGAGCCCGCGAACCCGATCGTCTTCCTCGCCACGCGCAGTCAGCATCAGGATCGGCAAATTGGCCGTGCTCGGGCGCCGGCGTAGCCGCCGGCAGACCTCGATCCCGCTGATGCCCTCGATCATCCAGTCGAGAATCAAGATGTCGGGGCGGATTTCCTCCGCCAGAATCAGTGCTTCCTCGCCATCGCCGGTGCGCGTGACGACATAGCCTTCGCGCTCGAAGTGAAAGGTGATCAGCTCGGCCAGGGGCCGGTCGTCCTCGACCAGCAGCAGGCGTTTCCTCGCGGCCATCACCGGCTCATCCCCTCCGCGCCCTTGATGCGGTCGGCCATATGTTCGCCGGTCGCAGCATAATAGACCATCTCGGCGATGTTGGTGGCATGGTCGCCGACCCGCTCGAGGTTCTTGGCGACGAACAGCAGATGCGCCGACTGGCCGATAGTGTGTGGATTTTCCATCATATGCGTCAGCAGCGTGCGGAAGATCGAATCGTAGAAGTCGTCGACCGCCTTGTCGCGCTCGCACACCCGCAGCGCCGCCGCCGCGTCGCGCTGGACGAAGGCATTCAGCACATCATGGACCATGGCGGTCGCAATCCGCGCCATTTCGGGCAGCAGCGACAAGGGCTCGATCTTGCCCATGTCCTCCAGCACCGCGACGCGCTTGGCAATATTCTTGGCATAATCACCGATCCGTTCGACCACGCCCGAAATCTTGAGCGCAGCGACGACGTCGCGCAGGTCGCCGGCCATCGGCGCCCGCAATGCGATCAGCTGGATCACCCGGCGCTCGGTCTCGGCCTCCAGCGCGTCGATCTTCTTGTCGTCCTCGATCACCTGATAGGCGCGTTCGCTGTCGCGATCGGCCAGACAGCGCATCGCCTCGATGATCGCATGCTCGGCCCGCCCGCCCATCTCGGTGATGAGCGCGCGCAGCCGGTCGAGATCCTCGTCGAACGCCTTGAGCGTATGTCCCTGCGAAGCCACTTTATCTGTCCCCCTCAGCCGTAGCGGCCGGTGATATAATCCTGGGTGCGCTGCTGGCGCGGGTTGGTGAAGATCTCCTTGGTCTTGCCATATTCGATCAGCTCACCGAGGTGGAAGAAGGCGGTCCGCTGGCTGACCCGCGCCGCCTGCTGCATGTTATGCGTCACGATCGCGATCGCGTAGCGGCCACGCAATTCGTGGATCAGCTCCTCGATCTTGGCGGTGGCGATCGGGTCGAGCGCCGAACAGGGCTCGTCCATCAGGATCACTTCGGGGTCGACCGCGATCGCGCGGGCGATGCACAGTCGCTGCTGCTGCCCGCCCGACAAGGCCGTCCCGCTTTCCTGCAGGCGATCCTTGACCTCGTCCCACAGCCCTGCCCGCCGCAGGCTCTTCTCGACGATCCCGTCCAGTTCGTCCTTGCCCGTCGCCAGCCCGTGGATGCGCGGGCCGTAGGCGACGTTCTCGTAGATCGACTTGGGGAAGGGGTTCGGCTTCTGGAACACCATGCCGACGCGGGCTCGCAGCTGGACCACGTCCATCGCCGCGGACGTGATGTCCTCATTGTCGAGCGTGATCGTGCCCGTCACCCGCGCCCCCGCGATGGTGTCGTTCATCCGGTTCAGGCAGCGCAGGAAGGTCGACTTGCCGCAGCCCGACGGGCCGATGAAGGCGGTGACCTTGTCGTCGTGGACCTCGATCGAGACCCCCTTCAGCGCTTCCTTCTCGCCGTAGAAGACCCGCACGTCCTCGGCGCGCATCTTGGCATTGCCGTCATGCTGGATATCGGCGTGGACGACGGTGGTCGTGGCATCGCCAGCGCCCACCGGCTCGGCCACTGCGCCCGGCGTGAGTTGATCGTCGCTGGCCGCTCCCGCCGCGATCGCATTTGACGCGAAGGGCATCGGCGAATTGGCCAGGAGCGGCTGTTTCTCGTTGGTCATGTGTCGGTGCCTTACCAGCGGCGTTCGAAGCGGTTGCGAAGATAGATGGCGAGGCCGTTCATCAGCAGCATGAATAGCAACAGCACGATGATCGCCGCGCTGGTCTTCTCGACGAAGGCACGGTCCACCTCATCGGACCAGAGGAAGATCTGGACCGGAAGGACGGTCGCGGGATCGGTAAAGCCCTGCGGCGGGGAGGCGATGAAGGCGCGCATCCCGATCATCAGCAAGGGCGCGGTCTCGCCCAGCGCGCGGGCCATGCCAATGATCGTGCCGGTCAGGATGCCGGGCAAAGCGAGCGGCAGGACGTGGTGGAACACCACCTGCATCTTCGACGCGCCAACGCCCAGCGCGGCGTCGCGGATCGAGGGCGGCACCGCCTTGATCGCATTGCGCCCGGCGATGACGATCACCGGCATGGTCATCAGCGCCAGCGTGAGCCCGCCAACGAGGGCGGCCGAGCGCGGCAGGTGCATGAAGTTGAGGAAAACCGCGAGGCCGAGCAAGCCGAAGATGATCGAGGGCACGGCCGCCAGGTTGTTGATGCTGACCTCGATGAAGTCGTTCCAGCGGTTGCGGGCTGCGAATTCCTCCAGATAAACCGCCGCCAACACGCCGATCGGAAAGGCCAGCGCCATGGTGATGACGATCGTCAGGAACGAACCCTTGAGCGCGCCCCATACGCCGACCGCGACCGGGTCGGTGGCGTCGCTGGCGGTGAGGAACGTCGTACTGAATCCGCCGATCCCGCGCACTGTCATGGTGATCAGCAGGAAGGCGAGGAAGGCGAGGCTCAGCAACACCGCGGCCAGACCCAACGCCTTGAAGCGGCGCTCGGCGGCATAGCGGCGCTCGACGCGGCGGGTCATGGCGGCGTCTGACCAGCGGCCGTTGGGATTGCCGGCGGCGTTACTCATAAGCTTCCCGATACCGCCGCACGACGCGCAGCGCGATGAGGTTGAGGATCAGCGTGACGATGAACAGCACCAGCCCCAATGCGAAGGCGGCGAGGGTCTTGGGGCTGTCGAACTCCTGGTCGCCGGTCAGCAACTTGACGATCTGCGTCGTCACCGTGGTCACGCTTTCGAACGGATTGGCCGTCATGTTGGCGGCCAATCCCGCAGCCATGACCACGATCATCGTCTCACCGATTGCGCGGCTGACCGCCAGCAGGACGCCGCCGACCACGCCCGGCAAGGCGGCGGGAAGGATGACCTTGCGGATGGTCTCGGATCGGGTCGCGCCGAGCGCCAGGCTGCCGTCGCGCATCGCCTGGGGCACGGCGGCGATGCTGTCGTCTGCCATCGAACTGACGAAGGGGATGATCATCACCCCCATCACCAAGCCCGCCGCCAACGCGCTTTCACTCGACGCGCTCGACAGACCGATCGACAGCCCGAAATCTCGCACCAGCGGGGCTACGGTCAGCGCGGCGAAATAGCCGTAGACCACCGTCGGCACGCCAGCGAGGATTTCGAGCAGCGGCTTCAACACCGAGCGCGCCTTGGCCGGTGCATATTGAGTGAGAAAGATGGCGCTCATCAGCCCCAGCGGGATTGCGACAACCATGGCGATGATCGCGCCGATGAACACCGTTCCCCAGAACAAGGGCACCGAGCCGAATGCGCCTGAGCTTCCCGCCTGGTCGGCCCGGATCGCGGTCTGCGGCGACCATTGAGTTCCGAACAGGAACTCGACCGGGGAGACCATCGAAAAGAATCGCATCGTCTCGAACAGTAGCGAAAGAACGATGCCGAAGGTGGTCAGAATGGCAATCGACGAGGCCGCGACCAGCAGGCCCATCATCCATTTTTCGACCCCCGCGCGGGCCCGCAATTGTGGCGCAATGCGGGTCAATGCCCAGCCCGCGCCCGCCAGCGCCAGCAGCAAGGCGAGCCCGCTGCCGATCAGCCCATAGCGCCCGAGCGCCGCCTCGTAGACCGGGACCAGCCCCTGCGCGAGCGGCGAGAAGGTGAGCTCGCTGCGGCCGGTGGCCACCGCATGGGCCTCGCTCATCAGCGAATCGCGGGCGAGGTCGAAGGCCGGCAATTGCTGTCCGGCCGGGCTCGCCAGTACCGCCTGCTCGACTAAACGACCCTGAAGCGGCGCCCATGCCGCCAGGAATAAGAGGGCAGGGACGGCGGCCCACAGCAACGCATAAGTGCCGTGATAATTGGGGCGGCTGTTAAGCCTCTGCCGCCCCGTGCCCGCGCCCTGCAGCCCGGACGCGCGCCCACGCGCCACCACGAAGGCGGCGATCCCGACCAGCAGGACGAGGCACAGGCCCAGGAACAGGGTCATGACGCGCTGTGGTTCCCGGCGTTACTTGAGACCGGCTGCATCGACCGGCTTCAACCCGGTCGCGGCGGCGGTGGCAGCGACGGCGTCGGCACCCTTGAACGGCACCAGCCCGCGCGATTCGAGCAAGCCGCCCTCGCCCCAGGCTTTGGCGAATTCAGCCAGGAAGACCGCGATCGCCGGCTTGACCGCCGCATGCTCGCCCTTGACGTAAAGATACATCTTGCGCGCACCGGGGTAGCTCAGGTCTTGGATCGTGGCTTCGGTGGGCAGCACGCCGTCGATCTCGACCGGCTTCACCTTGTCGGCATTGGCCGACAGGAAGCTGTAGCCGAGCACGCCGACGGTGCCGGGGTCGGCCTCGACCTTCTGCACCAGCAGATTGTCATTCTCGCCCGCCTCGACGAATAGCCCATCCTCGCGAACCTTGGTGCAAATGTCCTTGTGCTTTGCCTCGTCGCTGGCCTTGAGCGCCTTCATCGCCGGGTCGCTCTCGCAGCCCTTGGTCAGCATCAGTTCGGCGAAGCTGTCGCGGGTGCCGCTGGTCGGCGGCGGGCCGAGCACGCGGATCGCAATGGCAGGCAGCGCCGGATTGACATCGCGCCATGTCTTCGACGTGTTCGGGCCCTTGCCATAGGGGTTGGCTGCGACCGCCTCGTAGACGTCGGCAAGGCTGATCTTGAGCGGCTGCGACTTGACCGATTCGATCAGGGTCAGGCCGTCGATGCCGATCGGGACCTCGACCACCTGCTTGACGCCGGCGGCGTTGCAGGCGTCATATTCGCTCTTCTTGATGCGGCGCGAGGCGTTGACCATGTCGGGAAATTCCTGCCCGACGCCCTTGCAGAACAGGTTGATGCCCGAGCCGGTGCCAGTCGCCTCGACAATCACGCTGGTCCCCGGATTGGCCTTCTGAAAAGCTTCGGCGACCGCGGTCGTAAACGGATAGACGGTCGACGAACCGACAATCTTGAGCTGGTTGGCGGCGTTGTTGCCGCCCCCTCCGCACGCGCCGATCAACGCTGCGAGCGGCAGCGCGAGCCAGAATTTCTGCATGGACTTATCAAACTCCTGTCGAGCGGAAAGCTCGGCCCCTCGGGACGCTATAGACGTGCTGTCACGGCTGCCATGTGACGTTCTTGTGACAGACTCATGACAATGGTGACGAGTGGGCGGCGGGCAGGCGCACAGTGACCTGGGTTCCTGCGCCAGGCGCGCTGCGGATGGCGAGGAGGCCGCCGTGCCGCTCGACCACCTGCTTGACGATCGCAAGCCCGAGCCCGGTGCCGCCGCTGTCGCGGCTGCGCGCGGCATCGACCCGGTAGAAGCGCTCGGTCAGTCGCGGCAGGTGGCGCTCGGCGATGCCCTCGCCCGCGTCCGCGACCGTCAATTGCTGCCAATGGCCCGCCGCCTCCAGCGTGACGGTCAGCCCGGCGCCCGGCGCGGTGCAGCCATAGCGAAGGCCATTGTTGAGCAGATTGTCGATCACCTGCCGCAGTTGCGGCGCATCGCCGCGTAACACAGGCAAGGTCTCGTCGACCTCGAGCAGGATCGGGCAGGAGGTGACCAGTCCGCTGACCGCCTCGCGCACCAGCGCCGGGAGCGAGACCGCCCCGCGCGGCTCGAGGAAGCGGTCGGCCTCGATTCGCGACAGCCCCATCAGGTCCTTGACGATCTGGAGCATGCGCGTGGCCTGGTCGTGGATCTGCTGGCCGAAGCGCCGGCGATAGGCTTCCTCCAGTTCCCCCGCTTCCGCCAATGTCTCGGAATAACCGATCACCGCCGCCAGCGGCGTCCGCAATTCATGACTCGCGTTGGCCACGAAATCGACCTGTGCCTTTTCCACCGCCCGCCGCGCGGAGCGGTCGGACAGACGAATTAGTAGGATGCCTGCGTCGAGGCGGTTGATCGTCACGATCCAACTGCGCTCGACCCCGCCGATGCCCAACACCTCCACCCGGCCCTCGCGGCCCGCAAGAATGGCCTCGAGCGCCTGTGGCTGGCGGATCGCGAAGCGGATGTCATGGCCGACCAGTTGCGCGCCCAGTAGCGAACGGGCGGCGGGGTTGGCAGCCAGCGTGCGCTGACCGCTGACCAGCAGCGCCGGTTCCTCGAGCGCATCGAGCAAAGCGGTGGCGACGGGCGGCAGGGACATGGCGGCTTGCGCTAGGTGGTCAGCGGCCTTCCTGCAATCGCGCCGCGCGCCAACGGTCGATCATGGTGGTCCGCCAGGCCCCGATCCCGATCAGCAGCAGGATCGGATAGGACCACATCGCAAGCGCCGTACCGAACACGAAGCTCATCAGGCCGTCATTCAAGAGTCGGATCAGATGCACGCTGGTCGTGACCAGCTGCAATCCTGCGACCCACATCGGCCAGAAGCGAGTGGAGCGGAGCGCAATCCCAAGGAAAACCAGCAGAATCACGAGGTCGATCACGAACGCCGCGATATTGAAGCTGCCGAAGCGCCGGGCGACTTCCTCGCTTACCGCGACGGTCAGCAGGGTCCCGGCGACGCAGGTCGCGGCGGCCAGCCGCTCGTCCTGCCGACCCCGTCGCCAGGCGAGCAAGCTCACGGCGGTCAGCAGGAGATAAAAGATCGCGACTCTGATCATCGGCGTCAATTTGGCAGCGCCGGCCCCCCGCCAGCGCTGCCGAATTTCCTTATCAATCTGCCGACGGTCAAGCCACCGCCCGGAGCGAACCGGTGCCGGTGATCGGCGGGCATTCCTGGCCGTCTCCAAAGCCCAGAGTGCGCAGTCCCGGGACCTGCTGCTTGGCGTCCAGCAGGGCGGCGTGGCAATTGGCCATCCCGCCGCGTGCCATAACGAGCGCCTGGAGCGACACGGCGACCTGCTCGAGCGCCTTGTGACCGGTGGCGATGCCGACGCCGGTGACCGACCGCGCCCGGATCATCCGGTTCTGCAATTCGGCGAGCTCGATCAGCGACGCTTCAATGCTGTCTTCGACGGCGCGCACCTGGTTGGCGACGTCGAGTGCGGTCTGTTCGATGATTTGCCTGCGCATGACAACTCCTTTGCCCAGGGCCCTCCGGCCCCGGTCATGTTGCGAAAAAATCGGCAATCAGATGAATGCGGGCTCGCTCTGTCAGGGCTGGATCAGGCGGGACAGACTTTCCAGCCCCGCGAGAAGCATTCCTGCCGAGAAGCTCGCTGCAATCGCAATTCCCGCGATGGCGGCCAGCCTTTGCCCCACATTCCACCCGTTGCCGGGTTGCTGCGGTGTCGACCAAAGTAACAGGGGAGGCCGGATTGCGGCCCACCTCTGCTCGGTTTCGAGGCTGACTGCCCCGACCCCCCCTGTGCGATCAGCGTGCCGAATCTGAAAACTGACCGCCACATCGGTCTGGGTCCCGGCCGGTTTGCCGTCGATATCCGACGTTTGATGTATCAATTGCTGATACGTTTCGACCGGATGACAGGTGGAGCCCCACGAACCTTCCCGACGATCATGCTCATCGACCAGCCGGGCGGCCTCGCTGCGGCGCGCAACGCCGAGCCGGTGGATCGCGCCGCGCACACGCTGATCGACGGTGTGACTGGAAATGCCGAGCTTAACGGCAATTTCCTTGGAGTTGAGGTGCCTGTTGACGAGGCGTAGTACCTCGATCTGGCCATTGCTCAATCGAGCAACGAGGGCATCGGCGCCCGCGCTGGCCGGATCCGAGGAACGCGGCTCCCCGACCGGTTCAACTTCTTCCGTCGACCCGCTTTGCTGAGAAGCATTTTGGGCCATAGCCGATCCAATAGCAGGTTATTGTCCATCAGGTTAGTCAGGCAGGCGACTAAGGCAGGCTGACCGAATGATCAGGAAACGCCGGTTAACCGCCGCTGTGACAAGCCCGTGACACGCCGAGGCAAGACTTTTTGCTCAATCAGTCTAAGGGACTAGCGTCAAAAGCGAATCAGTTTCTAAACTGGACCATTCCTGTGGATAAGTCCGTCGGATCATCTCGGCTGGCTTCGCTACCGCAGTCGTTCTCAGCCGAAGGAGTAATGGTGGAGAGGGCTGGATTCGAACCAGCGTACGCTTTCACGGGCAGATTTACAGTCTGCTGCCTTTAACCACTCGGCCACCTCTCCACGAGGTCGGGCAGGGGCGCCAATGCCGCCGGGGGCCCCGGCTGTCAACGCCGCTGCTGTTCGTCGAGCATGCGAACTGCCAGTCCCTGCAGGCGCTGTGCGCCCGTATCGAGCCGGAGCGGCGCGAGCCGGTCGGAGCCGCGCTGTGCATGGCCGACCAGGAAGGCCGCGCTGGTCCGGCCTTCGCCACCGCTCCAGCGATAGCTCGTATTGAAGGCGATGAGCGGAACGAACAGGCGTCGTCCGCCCGCCTCATATTCGCGAACCATCAATCGCGGCATCCGGACTTCGTGGTCGATCGGTTGCGCGGCCATCGGGGCCAGGGCCGCGATTGCCGCCTCGTCCGGCGTCGGACGCGCGTAGAACGTGCCGAGCTCCGCTGCCTGCTGCTCCCCGGCATTGAGGCCGAGCGCCTCGATCGCAATGTCGCGCGCCGGGGCGGTGCCGCGATTGGCCAGCGACAGGCGAAAGCGGAACAGGATTTCGTCAGCGGACAGGAGAACTTCGCTCACCGCCAGCTCCAGTTCGAGCCTGGGCCGCAAGCGCGTGCTGACGACGGCGCCTGCCGGCGGGGGTGGACTGACGATCGAAGGCGGAGTGGGCGAGGGTACCGGCCGAGTTTGGCGAAGGCGCGTGGTCACCAGCCCGGCGGGAAGGGCGGGCTCAAGTGCCTTCGGCGGCGCTGGCGGTGGCACACGCGGCGTCGACACGTCCGGTGCCGCGGGCGGCTCGCCGGCAAAGGCATGGGAAGTGCCCGCGCCATATCCCCTGCGCGTTCCCCGACGCCACCACAATCCAAAACCGCCGGCGCCAAGAGCGGCGGCCAGCAGCCACGGCCACCAGCGCAAGGCCGGCTGCTCCGGAACCACGTTCGGTTGCGGTGCTGGCGGCAGTGGCACGGGTATCGCCGCGCTATCGGTTGCGAAGTCGGGGATGGCGATCGAAGGGGCGAGCGGGGCCTGCGGCTCGGTTCGGGTAGCCGGCATCTCACTTCGTGCAGCCGGGATCGGGTCGGCGGCGGGTGCGGACCCCGGCGCAGCCGTGGTCGACGTCGGCGGCGTCGAGGCCGAAGGTGCCGGGCGCGTCGCAGGCGGGGTGGGGGCAGGGGTCGGTGCCTCGGCCTCGGGCTGGCGCGTTCCGGGCAAGGCGAAATCGCGCAATTGTTCGGGGCCCACCGTGCCCTCCCGCGGCGGCGGCGGCGGCGCGACGACATTGCCGGGCGCGGTCTGGGCCAGCCCGGGCGTGGCGACCAGCAATGCGATCAGCCAGGCCCACGGCAGGCGAGCGGGGAAGTGGGGGCGCGACAAGGGGCTGGTCAGATCGATCGTTGCGGTGGAGGGAGCGGCGCTATTGGACCAGCGCCGGTCCCGCGGCAAGCGGGCGACGCTTCAGCGGGCGTCGACCAGCACCAGTTCGGCGTCCTCCACCGCGGTGATCGACAATGCCTCCTCACCGGTGATCGCGACCCCGTCGCGTGGCCCGGCAGCGACGCCGTTGACCGTTACGGCGCCAGAGGGGACGAGATACAGGTGCCGCGCGGGCTCGGCCTCTAGCGTCATGGTTTCGCCCGCGCGCAAGGTCGCGCCGAGCACGCGCGCATCGGCCTGGATAGTCAGCGCGCCGTCGTCGGGATCGCCGCTCGCCAGCAGCTGAAACCTGCCATCGCGAGCCTCGCGGGGGAAGGGCATCGCGCCCCAGCCCGGCGCGGCCCCCGGCTTGTCGGTCTCGATCCAGATCTGGAACAAGGTCGTGTCCTCGTCCTCAAGATTATATTCGGCATGGACCACGCCCGCCCCGGCACTCATCACCTGGACGTCGCCAGCGCCGGTCCGGCCCTTGTTGCCGAGACTGTCCTGGTGGGTAATCGCACCGGTTCGCACATAGGTCACGATCTCCATGTCACGGTGCGGATGCGGCGGAAAGCCCGACTTGCCAGCGATCTTGTCGTCGTTCCAAACGCGGATCTGGCCCCAGGCCATCCGGCCGGGATTGTGGTAATCGGCGAAGGAGAAATGGTGGCGCGCGTCGAGCCAGCCGTGATCGGCGTGGCCGAGCGTCGCAAAGGGGCGAATGTCGATCATGAGCGCAGATGTGGGCGCGGTCGGCCACGCCGCCAAGTGTCAGCGCTGTAACTGCAACCTGGAGCCGTAGAGCGCCGCTTTCTCAGCGTAATGGAGCGCGCTGGATTCGAGCATGGCGAGTTCCTGATCGGTCAGGGGGCGTATGATCCGCGCCGGAACGCCAACCAGCAGGTGGCCGGGCTCGTAGGTCTTGCCCTCGGGGACGAGGGCCCCGGCGCCGACGATGCAGCGCTCGCCGATAAAGGCCCCGTTGAGGATCCGCGCGCCCATTCCGATCAACGTGCCGTCGGCGATCGCGCAGCCGTGGAGGATTGCCAGATGACCGACCGTCACCCGGGCACCGACCGTCAACGGCGCATGGGGATCGCTGTGACACACCGCGCCGTCCTGGATATTGCTCTCAGCGCCGATCCGGATCGGGCCGTTGTCGGCTCGGACCACGGCACCGAACCAGATGCTTGATCGTGCACCGAGGCGAACGTCGCCAATGACGTCGGCCGAGGGTGCGATCCAGGCAGCTTCGCCAAATGTGGGACCGACATCGTCGAGGGCGTAGCAGGGCATGACCGGCAAGCTAGGCGATCGGGCGGCATTCGCAAACCGCGCCGTGCCTCAACTACCACCTTTTCTCGCTCCCGCTTCCCGGCTAGCGCGCTCCGATGCCTGCGTTTCTCGATGGCGGCGGTGAGTGCGGCGCCTTGATCCTTGCCCGCGACTGGACCGACAGCCTTGGCCCGGTCGAATGCTGGTCGCAAAGCCTCAAGGCCGCCACCGGCCTGCTCCTGCGCTCGCCCGTGCCGATGGTGATGCTGTGGGGCGCGGACGGCATCATGCTTTACAACGACGCCTATGCGGTATTCGCCGGGCGCAAGCACCCCAGGCACCTTGGCCTTCCGGTGCTGGAAGGCTGGCCCGAGGTAGCCGACTTCAACGAACATGTGATGAAGACGGGATTGGCCGGCGGGACCTTGTCCTTCCGCGACCGGGAGTTGACGCTCTATCGCAACGGCCGTGCCGAGCAGGTCATCATGAACCTCGATTATTCGCCAGTGCTGGGCGACGACGGCCAGCCTGCCGGGGTGCTCGCGATCGTTATCGAGACCACCGCGCGCGTGAATGCCGAGCGCGAATTGCAGGTCCGTGCCGAGCGTCTCAGCCTTTTCGACCAGCTTTCGCGTGCGATCAACGACCTTGCCGCGCCTGACGAGATCATGGCGGCGACGGCGCGGCTGCTCGGCGAGCATATGGGCGCATCGGTGGTCGCTTATGCCGATCTCGAAGTTGACCAGGACAGGTTCACCATTCGGGGGGACTGGTCGGTGGATTCCGCGCAGAGCATCGTCGGCGAGTATCGCCTCGACAGCTTCGGGCAGACGGCAGCCACAGCGATGCGCGGCGGGCAGCCCCTCGTGATCCGAGACGTGATCGGGGAATTGGGCGAGGTCGAAGGCGCCACCTTCCTCGGGATCGGCATCCAGGCGACCATCTGCATGCCCTATGTCCGCGCCGGCAAGCTGGCGGCGATGATGGCGGTCCACCAGGATCGGCCGCGCGAATGGACCGCCGCCGAGCAGGCGCTGGTCGCCGAAGCGACCGAGCGGAGCTGGGCGCATATCGTCCGGGTCCGCTCCGAGGCGATCCTGCGCGAAAGCGAGGACCGCTTCCGCAACATCGCCGATCATACCCCCGTCATGCTGTGGGTCACCGACGAGACCGGCTATTGCACCTATCTCAATCGCACCTGGTATCAATTTACCGGGCAGCAGGTCCATGAGGGCGAGGGGTTTGGCTGGCTTAACGCCGTCCACGGCGCCGACCGGCCGGGCGCCGAGCGCGCCTTTCTCCAAGCCAATGACAGCCAGTCGGCTTATGAGGCCGACTTCCGTCTGCGCCGTGCCGACGGTAGCTACCGCTGGTGCATCGACGCCGCCGCGCCGCGGTTCGACGGTCGCGGCCGGTTTCTCGGCTATGTCGGGTCAGTAATCGATGTCGACGATCGCCGCGAGGCACTCGACCAGGTCCGCCGGAGCGAAGAGCAATTGCGGGCGCTGATCGAGCAGATGCCGGTCGGGGTCGCGGTCGCGCGCATGCCGGGCGGCGAAATCTTCCTCTACAACCAGGCGTTGGAGACCATCCTCGGTCACGCAATCCTGTCGGGCGACAAGGAAACTTACGGGGTCTACGGCGGCATCGACGATGCCGGAGCGCCCGTCCCCGCCGAGGCCTATCCGCTGTTCCGCGCGGTCGCGCATGGCGAGACCGTGGTCGGCGATGAGATGCGCTACCGCCGCGCCGACGGCCGGGTGATCACCGTCCTGGGCCATGCCGCGCCAATCCTGGACGAGGACGACACCGCCGACATGGCGGTCGTCACCATCCAGGACATCAGTGCGCGCAAGCAGGCCGAGGCGCATCAGAACTTGCTGATCAACGAGCTCAGCCATCGTGCCAAGAACCTGCTTGCGATCATCCAGAGCATCGCCCAGCAAACCTTCAGGGGCGGGGACACAGTGCCCGAGCTGCTGGCCCGCTTCGAGGGTCGGATCGGCGCGCTGTCGGCGGCACACGGCCTGCTGACCCGCGAGAAATGGGAGGCGGTGCCGCTGCGCCGCCTGATCTGCGACACGTTCGGAGCGCTCCGCCCCGACGACGACCGCCTCGAGCTCGACGGGCCCGATCTGGTGCTCCCCCCCAAGGTCGCAGTCAGCATCGCCATGGCGATTCATGAACTGGCCACCAACGCCCTCAAATATGGCAGCCTGCACACGGACAGCGGCCGCGTGCGGATCGTCTGGCATGTTACTGCGGGACGCTTGCACCTGCGCTGGAAGGAGACGGGCGGCCCGCCGGTGACGGTGCCCGCGACCCGCGGTTTCGGCAGCCGGATGATCGAGCGCGGGCTTGCCGCCGAGCTTGGGGGAACCGCGGTGATCCGGTTCGAGCCCGACGGCATGCTGTGCGAAGTCGACGCGCCGATGCCCGTTCATGGCTGATCGCCTTCGCATCCTGCTGGTCGAGGATGAGCCGATGATCGCCTTCGCGCTGGAGGATCTGGTCGACGAACTGGGCTTCGAACCGGTGGGACCCGCCTTTCGCCTGAGCGAGGCGCTGGCGATGGCGGCCGCGGGCGGGTTCGACGCGGCCATCCTCGACGTCAATCTAAACGAGGAACGCAGTTTCGCGGTCGCCGATTATCTCGCCGAGCGCGGCATCCCGTTCCTGTTTGCAACCGGTTATGCCGAAGGCGGGGTCGAGTGGAGCGGCGAGGCCAAGGTCATCGCCAAGCCCTATGGCCGCGACCAGCTCCGCCGCGCGCTCGCCGAGCTGCTGGTTTGAAGCGCGACGACCGGCACGGGATTTGAGCGGGGTAGGGTGAGACGCTTTCCTGCCTATATGCAGGTGATGCTGACTGTCTGGTTCGATGGCGCCTGCCCGTTGTGCCGCCGTGAGATCGCCTTGATCCGGCGGCTCGATCGGCGCGGCGCCATCGCATTCATCGATCTGTCCGACCCGGCCGAAGCGGCGCATTGCCCGCTCGACCGCGCAGCACTGCTCGCCCGCTTTCATGCGCGGGAGGGGAGGGTGATATTGAGCGGAGCCGCGGCATTCGCCGCCATGTGGCGCGCCGTTCCGTTGTTGCGGCCGCTCGGCCTGGTCGCTCGCAACGTCCATGTTCTGGCCCTGCTTGAACGGATTTACGTGCGCTTCCTGCGCTATCGTCCAGCGCTTCAACGCTGGCTCGCCGCATGAGCGACAAGGACGAAGGCCGCGCGGTACCGCGCTCGCGGCTCGCGCGGGCCGGCCAATTCGGGCGGCTGGCGGGCGGGGTAGCGGGCGGAATGCTGGCCGAGGGGGCGCGGCGGATCGGGCAGGGGGGCTCGTTGCGGCCGCGCGACCTGTTGCTGACACCCGGCAATATCGGCCGTCTCGCCGATCGCCTGGCGCATCTGCGCGGAGCGGCGATGAAGCTCGGGCAGATGATCAGCCTCGACGCGGGCGAATTCCTGCCGCCCGAACTGAGCGAGATCATGGCGCGCCTGCGCAACAACGCCTTCCACATGCCCCCGGCGCAGCTCAGCGCCGTGCTGGTGCGGGAATGGGGAGCGGACTGGCGCCGCCGATTCCGCCGGTTCCAGGCCCATCCCATCGCCGCCGCCTCGATCGGGCAGGTCCATCGCGCCGAGCTGCCCGACGGTCGCCTGTTGGCGATCAAGGTGCAATATCCCGGCGTCGCCGACAGCATCGCGTCGGACGTCGACAATGTCGCCACCTTGCTGCGCGTATCGGGTCTCCTCCCCGCCGAGCTCGACATCGGGCCCTTGCTAGAGGAGGCCAAGGCAAGCCTCGCGCGCGAGGCCGACTATCGTCGCGAGGGCCGCGAATTGACCCGTTTCGCCGATCTGCTGGCGGACGACCCGGCGTTTGTCGTGCCGCGCCTCCATGAGCCGCTGACCACCGGCCACGTGCTGGCGATGGATTATCTCGACTGCCACCCGATCGAGACGCTCGAGGAAGCCGCCCAAGCCACGCGCGACGCCGCCATGAGCCATCTCGTCGGCCTCGTCCTGCGCGAATTGTTCGAATTCGGGTCGAT
The DNA here is from genome assembly GCA_031425975.1 of Sphingomonas sp. Classification (GTDB taxonomy): domain Bacteria; phylum Pseudomonadota; class Alphaproteobacteria; order Sphingomonadales; family Sphingomonadaceae; genus Sphingomicrobium. The sequence continues at coordinate 2,762 of JANPKL010000195.1, read as the reverse complement.
GCAGACCGACCCCAATTTCGCCAATTATCGATTGATGGACGACGGCCGCATCGCCCTGCTCGACTTCGGCGCGGCGCAATCCGTCTCGCCAGCCGTGCGCGATGGCTATGGCGCCTTGCTCTCCGCCGTCCTCGCCGGTGACCGGGAGGCGGTGAAGGCGACCGCGGTGGCGGCCGGCTTTGTCGGACCGGCCGTTCCAGAGCGGCACGGTCCCGCGCTCGACCGGATGGTCGACATCGTCCTTGCCGAAATCGCGCGGAGCGGGCCGTTCGACTTCGGCGACCGCGCCTTTCTTGCGACATTGCGTGAGGAAGGGATGACCATCGCCGCCGACCGCGCCACCTGGCACCTGCCGCCGGCCGAATTGCTGTTCGTCCAGCGCAAGATCAGCGGCACCGCGCTGCTTGCCGCCCGGCTCAAGGCCCGGGTCGATGTCCGCGCCATGGCGGGGAGGGCGCTCGCATGAGGCTGCTGCCGACAAGCGGCGTCAGGGGCTGGTGTCGCGATTGTCCGCCGCCCACGCCAAGGATGCGGCGTTCGATCAACTCGACCAGATCGTCGCGGCGATGGACGCTTCTGTCGATCGCAACGATCCGATGCCCGGGCAATTGGCGCTCGCGTTCGACGCTGGGGCCGAGCTTCGCGAGCATCGCGGGAGCGAGCGCGTCAGCGCCCCGACCGCCTGATCCGACAGCACGTCGACCGGCAGCTTGTAACCCGGTTGGCCGGCGAAGGCCCGGGCGGTCGCGGGCACGAGGTCCTGAGGGGCGAGTATCCCGCGATTGTCGTGGATCGTCTCCACCTGCCGGACTCCGCGCGACAGATCGACCCGGTTGCTTGCGACATTAGCCCCGATGTGCAGCCAGAAGTAGACGTCTGCTGGGGGCAGGGCGTAACGGGCCATGAGTGCCTCACCGCCGAACCTATCTGCCGCGGCTTGCACCCGGCGCTGTTTGCATCGATCTTCCGCCTGTCGAGCGGACGAAGGTGCCCGTTTCGACCGCCATCGGGGAGCGCGGCAAGTGAGCCACGAACAGCATTTCTACATCGACGGCCAGTGGGTCGATCCGCTCGGCCGCGAGCGCCTCGACGTCGTTAATCCGGCGACCGAGCAGGCGATCGCGACCATCGCGCTCGGCACTGCGGCCGACGTCGATCGCGCGGTCACCGCCGCCCGCAAGGCGTTTCCCGCCTGGTCGGAGTCGAGCCGCGCGGACCGCCTCGCCCTGTTCGGCCGGATCGGCGAGGAATATCAGCGCCGTTACGCCGATCTTGCCGCCGCGGTCACCGCCGAGATGGGCGCGCCAACCGCGCTCGCGACCCAGGCCCAGGCCGCGCTCGGCCTCGGTCACCTGCAGGCGGCAGCCGCCGTGCTCGAGCGCTTCGACTTCGAGACGGCACAGGGCTCGACCAGGATCGTGCGCGAGCCGATCGGGGTCTGCGCGCTGATCACCCCGTGGAACTGGCCGCTGAACCAGATCACTACCAAGGTCTTCCCGGCGCTGGCCACCGGTTGCACCATGGTCCTCAAGCCCTCCGAGGTCGCGCCCCTGTCGGCACTCATCTTCGCTGAGATCCTTGACGCGGCCGGTGTGCCAGCGGGGGTGTTCAACCTGGTCAATGGCACCGGGGCGGAGGTGGGAACGGCGCTGTCGACCCACCCGGAAGTGGACATGGTCTCCTTCACCGGCTCGACCCGCGCCGGGATCGAGGTGGCGCGCGCCGCCGCCCCGTCGGTCAAACGGGTGCACCAGGAGCTCGGCGGCAAGTCGGCCAATATCCTGCTCGCCGATGCGGATTTGCCAGCTGCGGTGATGGCCTCGATGCGCGCGCTGCTGATGAACTCGGGCCAGTCATGCAATGCGCCGACCCGCCTGCTGGTCCCACGGCAGCGTCTGGCGGAGGCGGAGCAGGTGGCAGCGGCAGTCGCCAATGGCGCGCGGGTCGGGGATCCGACGGGCGACTTCGATCTCGGTCCGGTATCGTCCGCGATGCAGTGGGGTAAGGTGCAGCAACTGATCGAGCGCGGCGTGGCCGAAGGAGCGCGGCTGGTCGCCGGCGGACCTGGCAAGCCTGACGGCCTCGAAACCGGCTATTACGTCCGGCCGACGGTGTTCAGCGACGTCGCCAACACCATGGCCATCGCCCGCGAGGAGATTTTCGGCCCGGTGCTGGTCATCATTCCCTATGACAGCGAGGAGGAAGCGGTCACCATCGCCAACGACACGCCCTTCGGCCTCGCCGCTTATGTCCAGTCCTCGGACCCGAACCACGCCCGCACCGTCGCCCGCCGCCTGCGCGCGGGCCAGGTCACGATCAATCAGGCCGAGCTCGATTTCATGGCGCCCTTCGGTGGCTACAAACAGTCCGGCAACGGCCGCGAATGGGGCGAACACGCCTTCGGAGAATATCTTGAGACCAAGGCCGTGATCGGCTGGAACGCCTGACACGCGCGGCTCAATATGGTGCCCAGGAGAGGACTCGAACCTCCACGACCTTGCGATCGCCAGCACCTGAAGCTGGTGCGTCTACCAATTCCGCCACCTGGGCACAGGAGCCATTCGCCGGCTCGCGAAAGCCGTGTCGGTAGGCGGGCGCCTCTTGGGGGCGGGCGGGGGGCTGTCAACCGCTCCGGCGCCGCTTGTCGCTCCGCACCTCCGCGGCTAGGGCTGGCGGCCATGAGCGCGACAGACGGGCAGCATCGGATCATCACGGTTTTCGGCGGCGGCGGTTTCATCGGCCGCTACGTCTGCGAGGCCCTG
>JANPKL010000194.1:0-16141 GCA_031425975.1 Sphingomonas sp. | reverse complement strand
CTGCGCGTCGATCGCGGTCCAGCCTTCGAGCTTCAGGCCACCGGGGGCCGACGGGCTTCGGGCAAAAGCCAGCAACAACGTGCCGAATTCGGGCCGGCGGGCATCGCGGGCGCGGACGATCACGATATTCGGGTTGGCCTGTTTCTCGACTCGCGCGATGCGCGACAGATTGGGCTGGGGCGAAAGCAAGATGGCGAGCGGCGACTTGGCGATCGGCCACGCCGATTTCTGCCCGACGTCATAATCGATAAAGGTCAGATTCCTGCCGTCGCCAACCATCAGCATGTTCGCGCCGCGCCCGAATTCGAAGCGGATCCGCCCCGGGCGCTTGAGGCTGAGCATTCCCGACTGCACGCGACCGCGGCCGTCGGCCTGGGTGAAGGCGGCAGTCATGCTGCCGGTGGCGGCAAGGCTCTGCTCGACCTGGCGCAGCGGGTTGGCGGGCTGGGCGAGGACCGCGGGGGCGGCCAGCGAGAGGGCCGCGGGAACAGCCAGCAGGCGCGCGGATAGGCGAAGAAGGGACATGGATGCTCCTGTGATCGGAATTGGCGCAAGGCCTAGGCTCGGGGCCTTGAATGCCCTCTGAACTTGGCGGTTCCCTCCGGTTCAGGCGCCAAAGCGCTCGGACAGGTCCAGCATCGCCAAGGCGGCCACGGCCGCGCCGCCACCCTTGTCGAGTTGCGCGGGATCCGCACGGGCCAAGGCCTGCGCTTCATTCTCGACCGTCAGAACGCCATTGCCGACCGGGAGGCCTTCGAGGGTCAGGGCCATCAGTCCGCGCGCGCTCTCGTTCGAGACCACCTCGAAATGATAGGTCTCGCCGCGGATGACGACACCGAGCGCTACGAAGGCGGCATAGCCTCCGCTGTCGGCGGCAAGCGCGATCGCACCGGGCAATTCGAGCGCGCCGGGAACGGTGATCGTCTCGTGGGAGTGCCCAGCAGCGTCGATCGCTGTCCGTGCCCCGTCGAGCAGCAGGTCGTTGAGATGCGCGTAGAAGCGGGCTTCGACGATCAGGATTTTCGCCACGGCTCAGCCCTCCCGCTCGATGCAGCGTTCCTCGACGATCGCCAGGCCATAGCCCGACAGGCCGACGGGTGAATGGTGGCTATTGGATAGCAGGATCATGTCGTGGATCCCAAGCGCGGCGAGGATCTGCGCGCCGATGCCATAGCTGCGCAGCGTCTCGCCCTCCTCGACCGCGCGGCCGGCGCGGCGATCGGCCGAGCGCGACAATGAGCCCGGGTCGGCGGCGTGGAGCGCGACAACGACGCCGCTGCCCTCGCGTTCGATCATCCGCATCGAGGCGGCGAGCAGGCCGGAGCGCTCCGACGGTTCGCCGATGACGTCGGCGAACAGGTCCAGGCTGTGCATCCGGACCATGACCGGGGTTTCGGGGTCGATCGGGCCGCGCACCAGCGCCAGCTGCTCGGCCCCGGTCGCCTTGTCGCGAAAAACCTGGGCCTGCCATTCGGCTCCCGAGGCACTGACGAACGGTGTCGCCGCGACTCTCTCGACCAGATGGTCACGCCGAAGCCGATAGGCGATGAGATCGCGGATCGTGCCGATCTTCAGGCCGTGCGTCCGGGCGAAATCGATCAGATCATCGAGCCGGGCCATGGTCCCGTCCTCGCGCATGATCTCGCAGATGACGCCCGAGGGGTTGAGGCCGGCGAGGCGGCTGACGTCGACCGCCGCCTCGGTATGGCCGGCACGAACCAGCACGCCGCCGGGTCGAGCAACCAGCGGGAACACGTGCCCGGGGGAAACCAAGGCATCGGGGCCGTTGGCGGCGTCGATCGCGACCGCAATGGTCCGTGCGCGGTCGGCGGCGCTGATGCCGGTCGTCACTCCCTCGCGCGCCTCGATCGAAATGGTGAAGGCGGTTTCGTGGCGAGTGCCATTGGTGCGGGCCATTGGTGGCAGGCCCAGCGCATCGACCCGCTCGGGTGCGAGCGCGAGGCAGATCAGGCCGCGCCCGTGGCGGGCCATGAAGTTGATCGCGTCGGGGGTCGCCATCTGCGCCGGAATGATGAGGTCGCCCTCATTCTCGCGATCGTCGTCATCGACCAGGATGAACATCCGGCCGTTGCGCGCCTCGTTGATGATCGCCTCGGCCCCGACCAGCACCTCGGTGGTTCCGCGTGCGAGCAGTTTCTCCAGCCGACCGAGCGTATCGGCGGTCGGATTCCAGTCGGATGCGCCCAGCTTGCGCAGCGAGTTGGGATGGAGCCCCGCAGCACGCGCGAGGCCCGAGCGGGAGACCTCGCCGGTCTCGATGATGGCCGCGAGGCGTTCGATGAGGGTGGTGGACATACAGCGCGATTATCACACTACAATGTCGACTCCTAGCGCTGAGTTACAGCTTGCAATGTGATCATGTGCCGCGCGCGGTCATCATTCGCTGGAGATATCGCGCGAGGACATCAATCTCGATATTGAGTTGTCGCCCCGCCTGGATCGCACCTAGGGTCGTATGCTGGCCGGTGTGCGGAATGAGGTTGATCGTGAAGCGGGTGAGCGCGCCCTCGTCGCGCACATCGTTCACAGTGAGGGATACACCGTCGAGCGTTACCGACCCTTTGGGCGCGAGCGCGGCGCCGAGGTCGCGTGGGACGGAGATGGTCAGCCGCGTCGAGTCGCCATCGGCCGCGACGTCCTCGACCAGCCCGAGGCCATCGACATGGCCGGTAACGAGATGCCCGCCTAATTCATCGCCCAGACGCAGCGCGCGTTCGAGGTTAAGGCGCGCGCCTTTCCGCCACAGGCCGGGGGCGGTCTTCGAGATGGTCTCGCCGCTCATATCGACCGCAAACCAGTCGGGGCCCTTGTCCACGACCGTCAGGCAGGCACCGGAACAGGCGATCGAGGCACCCAAGGCGACTTCCGACAGGTCGTATCCGCACTGGATCACCAGCCGCAGGTCGCCGCGCTGCTCGGCGCTGCGGACGGTGCCGAGGTCAGTGATGATGCCGGTGAACATTGGGCTCGCGCTCTTGGCTGGGTGCCTCGACTTCGCTCGGCACGAACGGAAAATGGTGCGCCGTCCCTACTCGCTTGCCCCGAGCGAAGTCGAGGCCCCCAGAGGGAGTAACGAGAGCGGACTGGATCGGATGCGCTCGTAGACTTCGAGGCGATCGATGCCGAGCGAGCGCCCGTCGCGCGCTTCCCAGCGGCCATGCGCGTCGCCGATTGCATCGAGGCCGATATAGCCCACGCTCTGCCGCCCCTCGCCGATCAGGATTGGGGCGCGATAGAGCAGAATGCGGTCGACGAGGTCGGCGGCGAGGAAGGCGGTGGCAGTGGCCGAGCCGCCTTCGACCAGAAGGTCGTTGACGTCAGCCAGAGTGTAAACCTCCTCGGGCGCGCGCAGCATCTGCCAGCCTGCGACGGCCGGACCGCGGCTGAGCAGCGCGCGGCGCGGGGAGCGCGCCTCCAGCCCGGGCAGGCGAACGTCGAGGGACGGTCGGTCGGCCTCGAGCGTCCCTCGGCCAACCAGGATCATGTCGGTGTGGGCGCGTTCGAGGTGGACGTGGGCGCGGGCGTCTTCGCCGGTGATCCACTTGCTCTCGCCCGAGGGTAGCGCGATCTTGCCATCGATCGACAGCGCGAGCTTCAGCGTGACCCGCGGACGGCCAAGCTCGAGGCGGGTGAGCCATCCTGCCATGCTGTCGCGCGCGGCCGCCTCACTCATGCCGACGGCGATCTCGATCCCGGCCTCGCGCAGACGGGCGAGACCGCTGCCGGCGGTGCGCGGATCGGGGTCGGCAATCGCGGCCACGACGCGGGCAAAGCCGGCGGTGATGACGAGGTCGGTGCAGGTCGCTCCGCGCTGGCTGCGATGATTGCAGGGCTCGAGCGTGGTGAAGAACGTCGCGCCGCGGGCGGCCTCACCGGCCTGTGCAAGCGCGATCGCCTCGGCATGGGGACGTCCGCCCGCAGCGGTCGCGCCCCGGCCCAGTACCGCGCCCTCGGCCGAGACGATCAGGCACCCGACATTGGGATTGGGCGCGGTGGTGCCGCGGGCGGCGCGGCCGAGTGCGACCGCCTCCGCCATCCACTCCGCATCACTCCTCGATGCCGAGTGTATTGGCGATCTCCTTGAACTGCTCCTGGCGGGCGCGGGCGCGCGCCTCGTTGGCGGCCTGGTCCTTCTTCTGGTCGGCCTGAATCTCGGCATCGGTGCGATTGGCCGACCAGCTATCGACATAAGTGACCGTCATGGGCGGCGCGGTGTTGATGCGCGAATCGATAAAGAAGACAAACACGATGACCATCGTGATGCCCAGGCTAAGCCCTAGCGCGATCGTCTGTTCGCGGCTGCGCCGGGCCATGACCGCGCGCAGGTCGCGCCACGCGGCGCGCGGGCTGTGCATCGGAGGGATCCATGACATGGCCGAGATGTAGAGCGCGCGCCCGGCGGGTGCAAATGACCCGGCCTATTCGTCCTCCAATTCGAAGCGCAACGTGATCGTCAGGCTGGACGCAATTGCGCGGCCGGCTTCGGTCGCCGGTCGGTAGCGCCAATGGCGCAACAGGTGCGTGCGGGCGGCGGCGAGGAAGGCGGGGTCGACGTCGCCGAGCGGCTCGACCGCAGTGACCCGGCCGCGCGGGTCGATCGCCAGCCGCAGCCGAAGCACCGCTTCTTCCTCGGAGCGGCGCTTGGCATCGGGATAGGGTGGGCGGAGCAGGTCGGATGGCGTCATCGCGCGGGCGGCGATCCTGACCGGTGGCGCGGGCGGCGAGCGCTCGATCGGCTGGGTCAGCGGGGTTCCGAGCGCGGTCCCGATATCGGGCGCGCGGTCGAGGATTGGCGGGCCGAGGTCGACCGTCGGGCCGGTCAGGGGGCGGTCGATGACCGGCGTGGGGGTGAAGACTCGCTCGCGCTGGGCGGGCTGCGGTTTTGCCTCCGTACGTGCCTCGATCTTGGGACGTGGCGGGGTCGGCGGGGGCGGGACCGGGACATTGTAGATTTTAGTGCGGATGATCTCGGGGAGCTCGGGGAGTGCGACCTTGGTGGTGGCGAGGATGACGAGGCCCAGGGCATGGACGCCGATGATGACGGCGAGGGTGGGCGCGCTGGGGCGGCGGCGCGGGCGGCGGTTGGCGGCGTAAGCGAGCATCACTATCTCCATCGCTGCGAGTCGATGGCATCATGTTACATCATCTCATTGTGCGCGCAAGCCGTCTTCTCAGGTGGCGGACTCGAGCCTTGTCCGGGCACGCTCAAGGCCGATCAGCGGAAGGAGGGCGGCCATTTCGGGACCGCTCGGGCGGCCAGTGAGTGCCAGGCGCAGGGGCAGGAACAGTGCCTTACCCTTGCGGCCCGTCTCGGCCTTGAGTGCGCCCGTGAGCGCATGCCAGGGGTCGGCGGACCAGTCGATCGTGGGAAGCAGCGTGGCGGCAGCGCCGAGCAAGGGCCGGTCGTCCGCTCCGACTTCCGGCACGTCGATGTCGCCCGCGACGACTGCTTCCCAGGCGCCGATGTCGGCCAGGCGCTGCAGCGCCGAGCGCAACGCATCCCAGCGCGGTGCATCGACCCAGCCGGGGAGGCGACTTGCGACCGCACTGAAATCGAGACCGTGGAGCAGACGGGCGTTGAGCTGCTCGACCTCGACAAGGTCGAAATGTGCGGGGGCGCGGCCGAAATGCGCGAAGTCGAAGCTCGCGATCAGCGGCGCGAGATCGGCATGCGGCTCGACCGGCTGGCTGGTGCCGAGCCGGGCGAGCAGGCTGAGCAAGGCCATCGGCTCGAGCCCGGCTTCCTGCATCGCGGGCACGCCGGTCGCGCCGAGCCGCTTGGACAATTTACCCTCCGCGGACACCAGCAGCGCCTCGTGCGCGAACTGCGGCGGCTGGGCGTCCATTGCGGCGAACATCTGCAGCTGGACCGCGCTGTTCGAGACATGGTCCTCGCCGCGCACCACGTGGCTGATGCCCATTTCGATGTCGTCGATCACGCTCGGCAGCAAGTAGAGCCAGCTGCCGTCGGCGCGGCGGATCACCGGGTCGGAGAGTAAGGCGGGGTCGAACTTCTGCTCCCCGCGGACGAGGTCGGTCCAACCGATCGCCGCTTGATGGTCGAGCCGGAAGCGCCAGTGGGGCTCGCGCCCTTCGACCGGTGCATTCTCGCCCTCGGGCCGCTCATAGACCGGTGGCAGGCCACGCCCGAGCAGGATCTTCCGCCTGAGATCGAGTTCCTCGGGCGTCTCGTAGCAGGCGTAGACCCGGCCGGTGGCACGGAGCCGCGCGAATTCGCGCTCGTAAAAGTCGGAGCGATCGGATTGGCGGACGGCCGCGTCGGGCGCGAGGCCGAGCCAGGCGAGATCGGCGTGAATGTCGGCTTCCCCCTGCGCCGTCGAGCGGACCCGATCGGTATCGTCGATCCGGAGCAGGAAGCGGCCGCCATGACGCCTCGCGAACAGGAAATTATGCAAGGCGGTGCGGATGTTGCCGACGTGCAGTCGGCCGGTCGGCGAGGGAGCGAAACGGGTGGTGATGGTCATGCGCCGGTCCGAAACGCATTGGTGATAGGATAGCGGCGGTCACGGCCGAAGTTGCGTCCGCCGAGCTTCACTCCGGGTGGGGCCTGGCGGCGCTTATATTCGGCGCGGAGGACAAGCTTCTCCATCTCGGCGACCACAGCGCGCTCCTCGCCGGTCTCGGCGCAAATCTCGGCGACCGACAGTTCGCGGTCGATCAGGCCGTGGAGGATCGGGTCGAGCCGGGCGTAGGGCGGCAGGCTGTCCTCATCCTTCTGGTCGGGACGCAGTTCGGCCGATGGCGGCTTGGTAATGACCCGCTCGGGCATGACCGGGCCGTCCGGACCGAGCGCGCCGGTGGGCCGATGGGCATTGCGCCACCGGGACAGGGCGAAGACCGTGGTCTTGTAGGCGTCCTTGAGCACCGAGTAACCGCCCGCCATGTCGCCGTAGAGGGTGGAATAGCCGACGCTCACCTCGCTCTTGTTGCCGGTGGTCAGCAGCATGTGGCCGTGGCTGTTGCTGAGCGCCATCAGCGTGACCATCCGCAGCCGCGCCTGGATGTTCTCGCGGGCCAGCGGGACGGCGCCCGGAACCATCTTGTCCAGTGCGGCGGCCGCCTCGACGATCGGAATGACATCATGGCGGATGCCGAGCAGGCCCGCGCATGCCTCGGCATCCTCGAGGCTGGCCGCACCGGTGTGGACCGAGGGCATCATCACTGCCCAGACCTTGTCGGGGCCGAGCGCATCGACCGCGACCGCCGCGGACAGCGCGCTGTCGATCCCGCCCGACAGGCCCAGCAGGACGCCGGGAAAGCCATTGCGGCCGACATAGTCGCGCAAGGCGACCACCATCGCGCGATAAATGTCCTCGGGGTGGGGGGAGAGCGCGTGATGGTCGCGCGTCCGGCAGGAAATTCGCCCGTCCTCGCCGCGCGCCCACTCGGTCAGCAGCAATTGCTCCTCCCAGTCGCGCATCTGGACCTGCAATTCGCCATCGGCCCCGATCACCATCGAGCTGCCGTCGAAGGCGAGTTCGTCCTGCCCGCCGACCCGGTTGAGATAGACCAGGGGCACTTCGAACTGCGCCGCGCGGCCACGGAACAGCTTCTGGCGCAGATCGTCCTTGGCGATCTCATAGGGGCTGCCATTGGGGCTGAGCAGGAGCTCCGCCCCCTGCGCGACCAGATGCGCGGGAACATCCTCGAGCCACAGGTCCTCGCAAATCGGAAAACCGATCTTCACCCCGCGAAATTCGATGACGTCGGGCAGCGGGCCAGGCGTGAACACGCGCTTTTCGTCGAAGGTGCCGTAATTGGGCAGCTCGCGCTTGAGCGTGACGAAGGCTTCGCGGCCCTCGTCAGCGAGGATCAGCGCATTATAGGCGCGGCCCTCGCGCACCACGATGCTGCCAAAGGCGATCGCCGGGCCGGGTGTTTCGGTGGCGGCGACCAGGCGCGCGGCCTCGGCCTCGCAGTCGCGCAGGAAGGCGGGCTTCAGTACCAGATCCTCGGGCGGATAACCGCAAAGCTGCAATTCCGGCACCAGCAGCAGATGGGCGTCCGCCGCCCGTTCGCGCATGGCAAGGATCGCCGCGGCATTGCCGGCGAGATCGCCGACGCGCTGATTCATCTGGGCAAGCGCGATACGAAGCGGGGTGGTCATGCCACGCGCTCTACTTGGCGCCCGGGCTTTCGTCCAACGCCTCGGCTGGCTAGGGACGGGCATCCATCGGGGGACGAGCGCAATGAAACTGCTGGCCGGAAATTCCAACGCACCCCTGGCCAAGGCCATCAGCGAATATCTGGAGCTGCCGATCACCCGCGCCAGCGTGCGGCGGTTCGCTGACGAAGAAATCTTTGTCGAAATCCATGAGAATGTCCGCGGCGAGGATGTCTTCCTCCTGCAGTCGACCAGCTACCCCGCCAACGACAATCTGATGGAATTGCTGATCTGCATCGACGCGCTGCGGCGGGCGTCGGCCAAGCGGATAACGGCGGTTTTACCCTATTTCGGCTATGCCCGGCAGGACCGCAAGCCCGGACCGCGAACGCCGATCTCGGCCAAATTGGTGGCCAATCTTATCACGACGGCGGGCGCCAATCGGGTGCTTTCGGTCGACCTGCACGCGGGTCAGATCCAGGGCTTTTTCGACATTCCGACCGATAATCTGTTTGGCGCGCCGGTGATGAGCGCGGATATCCAGGCGCGCTTCGGGAGCCAGCCGATCACGGTCGTCTCGCCTGACGTCGGCGGCGTGGTGCGCGCCCGGAGCCTGGCCAAACGGCTGGACAACGCACCGCTGGCGATCGTCGACAAGCGCCGCGAGCGCGCGGGCGAATCCGAAGTGATGAACATCATCGGCGAGGTCGAGGGGCGTTTCTGCATCCTGATCGACGACATCGTCGATTCGGCGGGCACCCTGTGCAACGCGGCGGCGGCGCTCAAGGTGCAAGGCGCGTCGGATGTGGTTGCCTATGTCACCCACGGGGTGCTGTCGGGCGGTGCGGCGGCGCGGGTCCAGCAGAGCGAACTGACCGAATTGGTGGTCAGCGACAGCATCTATTCGGGTGAGCCCGACACGGTCGGCGGCAAGATACGCCGAATGAAGCTGGCGCCGCTGCTGGCCGAGGCGATAAGGCGGATCGCGGATGAAAGCTCGGTCTCGAGCTTGTTCGACTGAGCGAAGATCGCCCCTAGCGCCGCACGCTGTTCGCGCTGATCAGGATCGGTGCGGCGATTGGCGCGACTTTCCGCGGGCGGCCGTGGACGAAGGTCTGGCCCGCCCCGAAGCTGGCCATGGGCTCGAACCCGGCACGGCGTTCGGCCGGAACGACACGGTCGCCCTGCTCCTCGAGCAACCACCAGCGGCCAGCCGCGCGGGCCACCAGCATGACGATCTCCCCGCGCACTGCGTCGCGGCCGAGCATCAAATAAAGATCGCCGCGCGGATAGCCGAGCGCTCGCAGCGCCTGATATTTCAGAATCGCGCGATCGTCGTCGTCGCCCAGTCCGCTCGACAACGTCTCGGAAGCGCTCGCCCAATAGGTGCGCGCGCCATATTGCGTGCTGTCTGAGCGCCAGCCGATCCTGGCGTCCACCGCCGCCTGGACGTACTGCAACTGCGACAGTCGGTCGCGGCCCGATGCCGGCGCGATCAACGCGGACAGCGCGGGACAGGCCGGTGCTTCGGTCGAAACCTTGCGCCACGAGGCGCTCCACCGACCGACGGGACCGGGAAGGGCGATGGTCCCGAACAAATTGGGTCGCGGCTGCGCGGTTACGACGAGGTCGGCCGGTTCATCATTCGCATCGGAGGCTCGAGCGGCCGTCGGGCTGAGGAGAAACGTGGCGGCCAAGGCAGAAAATAGGCCGGCGCGTCGTTGAAACGCGATTGTCCGCTTTCGCATCGATCCTCCTGCCCCACCGCCGCCTTGCAGACGACGCCACGGGTGTTGGTGAAGGATCAGAGGATGCGAAGAAGTTGGTTAACGAATCGCTGCCTAAATGCGCCGAAGCGAGTAGAAACGCCGCCGAAACGAGTTAATTTTTGTGCCGTTTTCTGCGAATTAAATATCTTGCCTCCGGGGAGATCGAGAGCGACTTCCGAATCCGGTCATCCCTGTGGGCTCGACGGAGCGAGCAGGCCCGTAGCGACATAGAGGATTAGTGCGACGGGTCCGGTGACCAGCACGGCGAGGATCAGTCCAAGGCGGACCAGAAGCGGATCGACGCTGGCGGCATCGGCCAGGCCGCTGGCGACACCCATCAGTTTGGCGTTGCGGCGATTGAGCGTGAAGCTGCGCATGAACTTTCCCTTCAGGCGATCGGAAGCGGGCCGACCGCGGCGCTGACGAACAGCATGGCGGCAACGAAAGCACCCGCGAGAGAAGCGGCGGTGCGGCGGTAATCGTGGGCGTTGGTCATTGGTGTTCCCCTTGGCATCGGCGACATGGCCGACCTGCCATGCAATGCAGGGGGCGTGCCAGTTCAGGAAAAGAATGGTTTCGCAGAGGCTTGTCTGCGTCAGGGGTCAAGACGGTACCGGCCCATACCGCCCGCAGTTGGGAAAAAGTCCCAGATGCTGCCTCGGAATTGGCGCCGATCCGGGACTTTGTTCAACGCGCCGTTAACCATCCCCAAAAGCAAAGCGGCAAGCATTCAGGGTTAATGGACTGCTTACCGTGCCGAACAGCGAATTTCCTGCGCCGTCGGCAATCACTGTGGGGAATGGACGACCTATGAAGAAGCTCATCATCGCTGCGGCTGCGTTCGCTGCCGCCACTACCGCCACGCCGGCCGCGGCCCAGGCCGTCAGCGCCAACCCGCGCGCCACTGCCTCGGCCCGCCTGATCAAGCCGCTGACGCTGAGCGCACTGCAGAATGTCAATTTCGGAACCATCGTGATGGGCACGCTGACCGGAAACTCGAGCGTCAGCATGGCGTCGGACGGAGCGATCACCTGCGGCGCCAACCTGACCTGCGCCGCCAGCGGCCAGCCGGGCCAATTCCGCATCACCGGCACGCAAGGCCAGGTGGTCGTGGTCAGTTCCTCGGCGCCCAGCTTCCCGCTGACCGGAAGCAATGGCGGCACACTCGCTTTCGTGCCCTCGCTGCCGACCCCGATCACGCTCGGCAATAGCGGCGCTGCCGGCAACAGCTTCAACATCGGCGGGTCGATCTCGATCGCCGACACGCAGCAGGATGGCGTCTACAGCGGCCAGATCGACGTCCAGGTCGCCTATCAATAAGCGCGACCGACGTTGAGACCAGAGGAGGGCGGTCCCGCTGGGGCCGCCCTTTTCCGTTTGGGCGGCGGCAGAACGTTTCCGATCAAGGTTAGCGCTTCGTCAACCATTTTTGGCGAGAAAGCTCCGATATGGCGCGATCAGGCGCTTTGGGGAGCTTCCGACCGATCATGTCCCAGCCGCTGCGCTTCGCCCTTCGTACCGCCCTCCTTGCCCCACTACTTTGCCTGGCCCCGGCGGCCGAGGCCGGGGTCGGCGACCTGCTCGTCGCACCGACCCGGATCATTCTCGACGGCGGGCGCGGGACCGAGATCATCCTCAACAACATCGGCGACGACACCGCCACCTATCGCATTTCGGTCGAACTGCGGCGGATGAAGTCGGATGGGACCTTCGAGGAAGTGCCCGCCCCGACCGCCGGCGAGATCCTCGCGCGCGACATGATCGTCTATGCGCCGCGCCGGGTCACGCTGCCGCCGCGCCAGCCGCAGACCATCCGCATCGCGGCGCGTGCCCCCGCCGGCCTGGCCGACGGGGAATATCGGGTGCACTTGTTGTTCCGGGCGATCCCGCCGGCGCAGCCGCCGGTCAAGACCCCGGCCGACTTCAAGGGCATCGGCTTTGCCCTCATCCCCGTTTACGGCGTGACCATTCCGGTCATCGTCCGGCTTGGCAATCTTTCGGCCAAGGCGGGGATCGCCAACGTCGGCAAGGTCGCGTTCGGCGGCAAACCGGCGGTCGCGCTCGAACTGACCCGGGCGGGCACGCGCTCGACCTTTGGCGAAGTGCGCGTGATCAAGGCCGGGCTCAACGCTCCGCTCGCGACCCAAAAGGGCATTGCCGTCTATACCGAGCTCGACCGTCGGCAGGTGACCGTGCCGATCGACGATGCGATGGCCGCCGAGGCCAGTGGCCCGGTCACCGTGCAATATCTCGAGACCGTCGACGGGGTGACGACCACGCTCGCCGAAACCACCGCCATCCTGCGCTGAGCGGAGCGGGCGGGGCGGAAAAGAGGTGCGCGGACGTCTTCGAAACCTGCTGCTGTGGGCGGCGGCGATGGCCTCGAGCCTCGGCGCCCCCGCATCCGCGCCGCAGGTCGTCGCGCCGTGGATCGCCGACCCCGAAAGCCAGTATCTGCTCGATGTCCAGATCCGCCAGAAGGTGCTGGGCGAGGGTGTCCGCGCCTACCCCGTGCCCGGCGGCACCTGCCTGATCCTCGGCGACCTTTCCGCCGCGCTCGACATTCCGGTGGTGATCGACCTCAAGGCCGGAACGGCGCGGGGCTGGGCATTCCGCGAGGAAAACCGCCTGGCGATCGACCGGACCGCCGCGACCGTGCGTTTCGGCAAAGCGCAGGAAGCGCTGCCCGCGACCACGATCCGCGACGCGCCCGAAGGCTGGTGCGTCGACAGCGCCGCGGTGGCGCGCTGGCTCGGTATCGGGATCGAGCCGCGCACCGAAGCCTCGGTCCTGCTGCTCCAGTCCGAGGCGAAACTGCCGGTGGAGCTGGCGGTCGAGCGGCGCGAGCGCGCGGCTCGGCTTTCGCAGACCCGGCTCAATCTCGACGATCTGCCGCGGGTGAGGCTGCCCTACCGGCTGTGGCGGTCCCCGAGCGTCGATGTGATGATGGACGCCGGGATCGCCTATCAGGCGGGGACCGGGCGGCGGATCGACCACCGGGCGAGCATCATCGCCGCGGGCGAAGCGCTGCAGATGAGCTACGAAGCGCGCATCGGGACCGATGCCAAGGGGCTGCCGACCAACTTGCGCCTGCGCGCCTATCGCGCGGACCCCGAAGCGGGCCTGTTGGGACCGCTCAAGGCGACCCATGTCGCGCTGGGCGACGTCGAGGGCCTCGCCTCGCCGCTGATTTCGGGCGGTGCGACCGGGCGGGGAGCAATGGTCACCAATCGTCCGCTGATCCAGCCAATCGCGTTCGACCGGACGCAGCTGAGCGGCGAGCTTCCGCCCGGCTGGGATGCCGAACTTTATCGTAACGGAGAGCTGGTCGCCTTCGCCAGGGGCGCGGCCGACAGCCGTTACCGCTTCGACGATGTCGCGCTGACCTATGGCGACAACCGCTTCGAAATCCTGACCTTTGGCCCGCAGGGGCAGGTCAAGAGCCGGATCGAGAACGTGACCGTCGGCCCGCAGGCGGTGCCGCCGGGGGAAACTCATTACTGGGCGGGGGTCGTCGATCCCGGACGCGATCTGCTCGACTGGCGCAGGAGCCGCCGCGCGCCGCCGGGACGCGAGGCGGGCCTGCGGGCCGCGGCTTCGCTGGAGCATGGACTGGACCAGCGCACCTCGGTGGCGGCGGTAGTCCAGTCGCTCGTCGTCGATGACGCGCGTGTGACCTATGTCGAAGGGTCGGTGCGGCGCTCGCTCGGCCCGGCGATCGCCGAGCTTGCCGTGGCGCGCGATTCGGCCGGCGGGCTGGCGCTGCGGGCGCAGGCCCTCGCCCGGATCGGCGCGACCAGCCTGTCCTGGTCGAGTTTCCTCAGCCGCGACTTCGCCGCCCGCCCCGAAGGGCTGGGCGCGACCGCCGAGCATCGCCTGACCGTCCATTCGCCGCTCAAGCTGAGCCCCGATTTCGTGTTGCCGCTGAGCGGCGACCTCCGGCTGACCGAGCGCGAGGGCGGCGGGCGGACATTGGAGCTGCAGGGACGAACCAGCGTGATGCTGAGCCGGTTAAACCTGTCGACGTTGGTGCGGATGCGCGACACGCGGGCTGCGGCGAGCCTGCCCTCGACGCGCGAGGTGGAAGCGGGCCTGATCGCGAGCGGCCGGATCGGGCCGGTGCGGGTACGGGGAACGACCGAATGGGCGCTGTCGGGCGGCGCACGGCTGCGCCGCGCCGAACTCTCGGGCTATTGGAGCCGCGGCGGCGATGCCGATTGGGAAGGCGCGATCGGCTATGAGGAAAATCGGCGGGTGCGGGCGCGGATGACCCATATCCGACGCTTCGATACGCTGGCGCTGGCGGGCACGCTGGAAGCGGCAAGCGACGGATCGGTGGCAGCCGGGCTCAATCTCAGTTTTTCGCTCGATTCCGGGCGGTCGGGCTGGCGCTTCAGCCGCCAGTCGCTGGCCGCCACCGGGAGCGTGCGGGCGCAGGTGTTTCGCGATTCCAACGGCAATGGCACCAAGGATGCGGGCGAGCAGGGAGAGGCAGGCGCGACGATCACCGCCGGCATGCGCCCCGCCGACCGCCCGACCGGCAAGGATGGCTGGACCTCGGTCGCTGGCCTTGAAAATTATCGCGGGATTGCGATCGGGGTCGATGCGTCGAGCCTCAGTCACCCCAATCTGGTCCCGGCGAAGGCGGCGCAGCTGATCGTGCCGCGGCCGGGCGTATCGGCCGAAGTGCTTATCCCGCTGGTCGGCGGCGGAGCGATCGAGGGAACGCTGGCCAAGGACGGCGGCGGCGCGTTCGAGGGTCTGGTGGTCGAGCTGGTCGGCGAGAACGGCAAGGTCGCGGCCACCGCAAGCAGCGATTACGACGGCTATTTCCTGTTCGAGCGGGCCGCAGCCGGGCGCTACAAATTGCGACTGGCCGAGAGCAGCCGGGATGCGGCCGGGGCCGCAACCGCGCTGCTGAAGGAAGGGCTGGTTCTGGGCGAGGACCAGGCGGTGCTCAGGCTAGGTACGGTCACGGTGAGAGCCGCGGCAACGCTCGCCGTTAACCAGAATGTCGTCTCAGGCGACTTGGCCCTGGCTCGATAGCCAGCGCCCGCCCCCCATGTGCCTGCCTCGGGGCCGGGCATGAGAAAAGTGGTGCGGTCGAGAAGACTCGAACTTCCACGGCCTTTCGGCCACAGCGACCTCAACGCTGCGCGTCTACCAATTCCGCCACGACCGCACGTGGACGACGACCCGAGGACCGGGCCGTCGATGGCAAGGCGCGTGCCTCTAGCAGCGGCCCATGCGATGCGCAACCGCAGCGCGAATAGTCCCGTTGTGGACCAAAAATGAAGACGGCGTTTACCTTTTGCGGGCTCAAGCGTAGCCCGGATGATGATGCTTGCCGCCCTCGCCCTCAGCGCCATCGCCGCGCAAATGGCTCCGCTACCCGCTCCTGCGGCCGGCGAGCGGACGACCCTCCGCGCCCAGGCCCAGGTCATGGTGCGGATCGTCGCTGCGGCGGAGGTGCGCGGCGGACGGACGGACGTGCCGCACCAGCGCCGCCGGGGCCGCGCGCCCGAAGGCTTCCCGCTAACCCTGATCGAATTCGAATAGGGGCTCAGACGCCCTTCGCGGCGGCATCGGCAACGCGGCAAGGCGGTTGCGGCGGAATTTTCTCACCCAGTTCGACATCGAGGCACTCGGCGGAAGCGGGAATGTCTAGCTCGGCACTATTGAAGCTTGCGCTTGCCCCCGGGGCGAGTTGCGGTGCGGGCGGCGGGATTACCCAGCGATAGACCACCTTCTGGTCGAGGCTGCGAAGCTGGGCCTGCACTGGCGGCACCCGCTGGACCTCGTCGGTCGGATTTATGATCAAGCCGCTGACTTCGTACAGAATATTACCGCTAGCGAGGGGCATGCTGACATTGCGTTCGATTTTGATTTCTAGCGGCGAGCCGCCGTCGCCCTGAGCGATCCCCAGCCGGCTCTTGAGATCGGCGGGGGCGAGGAACCAGATGGCGGCGGCAATGGCGGCGATCGCGAGCAGGGTCAGCGCGGCGATCAGCGGCCAGCGGCGCGTGGGTTCGGCATCCCCGTCATGCTGCGCGAAGGGAATGTAGAGGTCGCTTTCGGCCTCGGCGCGGGCGGCGCGCAGCGGGTGCGTGCTGCGTTGGTCGGTCATGTCCTCGGCCGGGACGACCTCTTCGGGATAGGCCTCGCTCGCCTCGGCGGCTTCGGCCGGCATGGTGGCGGCGTCGGGTTCCACTTCGGGATGCGGCGG
>JANPKL010000193.1:0-6893 GCA_031425975.1 Sphingomonas sp. | reverse complement strand
GGCGTGTGGAACAGCACCAGCGCCGCGATCCCGCCCAGCCACGCCGCCAGCACCAGCGCCTCCTGCACGAACCCGCGCACGAACCCCACCAGCGCGCCGCCGCCAAGGGCAAGGAGGACGAAGATGTCGAGCGCGGTCATGACGGGGGCGGGATAAGGGGGCGAGCGGCGAAAGCCAAGACAACCTCCCAGTTCCGAAAGCAATGGGGGGAGCAGAAGGACTTACCGCCCTACCACCTTCTCCACCAGCGACCGCACCAGCCCGAACCGCGCCAGCCCGATCCCCTTGGCCTCGACCCCCGCCGGCACCCAAGCCTGCTCGAACCCGAGTTTCGCCGCTTCCTTCAGCCGCAGCGCGGTATGCGCCACCGGACGCACTTCGCCCGATAGCGCGACTTCACCAAGCACCACCGCCTCGGCCGGGATCGGCCGCTCGGCCAGCGCCGAGACCAAGGCCGCCGCCACCGCCAGGTCCGCTGCCGGGTCGGCGAGTTTGTAGCCGCCTGCGACGTTCAGATAGACTTCGGCCTGCGCAAAGCTCATCCCCGCCCGCGCTTCCAGCACCGCCAGCAGCATCGCGAGGCGCCCGCCGTCCCAGCCGACCGCCGAGCGCCGCGGGGTTGCCCCGCTCGCCAGCCGCACGACCAGGGCCTGGATTTCGACCAGCACCGGCCGCGTGCCTTCCAGCGCGGGGAAAATCGCAGTGCCGCTGACAGGATCGTCGCGCCGCGTCAGGAACAAGGCGCTCGGGTTGGGCACCTCGGCGAGCCCCGCCCCCTCCATCGCGACCACCCCGATCTCGTCGGTGCCCCCGAAGCGGGTCTTCACCGCGCGTAAAATGCGATATTGGTGGCTGCGCTCGCCTTCGAAGCCCAGCACCGCATCGACCATGTGCTCGAGGACGCGCGGGCCCGCGATCGAACCGTCCTTGGTCACATGCCCGACCAGGATCAGCGCGCTGCCATGTTCCTTGGCATAGCGGATCAGCTCCTGCGCGCTCGCCCGCACCTGGCTGACCGTGCCGGGCGCGCCCTCGATCAGGTCCGAATGCATGGTCTGGATACTGTCGATCACCACCAATGCCGGCGCCGGCCCGCTGCGCAGCGTGGTGAGGATGTCGCGCACGCTCGTAACACTGGCGAGCTGCACCGGTGCCCCGCCCAGCCCCAGCCGAAGCGCGCGTAAGCGCACCTGGTCGACTGCTTCCTCGCCCGAGACATAGACCGAGCCACGGCCGGTCTTGGCCACCGCGGCGGCGACCTGCAGCAGCAGGGTCGACTTGCCGATCCCCGGATCCCCCGCCAGCAGCATCGCCGAGCCCGGCACCAGCCCGCCGCCGATCGCCCGGTCGAACTCGGCGACCCCGCTGCTCACCCGCTCGGGCAGGGCAACCGCCGTGTCCAGCCCGACCAGCTCGACTCGCCGCCCGCCGCTGGCGAGGTCGTGCTTCTGGCTGAACACCGTCGGCGCGGCGCTCTCCTGCACCAGCGTGTTCCACTCGGCGCAATCGGGACATTGCCCCTGCCACCGCGAATGATCCGACCCGCAGGCCTGGCAGACGTAACGGGCTTTCAACTTGGCCATATCTCCCCTCGACTAGGCCGGAGCCGAAACGAGGGCAACGCCTGCGTGTGCCGTCGGTTGAGTATGCCGAGATAACCTCGAAAGGACGATCATGACCTATGCCAAGGCCAAAGACGGCACGATGCTTTACTACAAGGACTGGGGCAAAGGCGATCCGGTGGTCCTGCTCCACGGCTGGCCGCTGACCGGCGACACCTTCGATGATCTCGCGATCAAGCTGGTCGAAAGCGGCAAGCGCTGTATCATCCCCGATCGGCGCGGTTTCGGTCGCTCCGACCAGCCCTATGAAGGCTATGATTACGACACCTTCGCCGACGACGTCGCGGCGATCCTCGAGGATGCCGGGATCAACGAGCCGGTCGCTCTGGTCGGCTTCTCGATGGGCGGCGGCGAGGTCGCGCGCTTCCTCTCCAAGCAGGGCAAGGGCCGGGTCAGCGCCGCCGTGCTGGCGAGCTCGGTCGTTCCCAAGGTCGCGCAGTCGGACGATTATCCCGACGGCGTGCCGCAGGCCAAGCTGGACGAGATCACCGCCCAGATGCAGGAGGACCGCTACGGCTTCCTGCAGACCTTCCTCAAGCAATTCTATGGCTGGGGCGTGCTTGCCCGTCCGGTCAGCGAAGGCGTGCTGGACGCAGGCTTCAACCAGGCGACCATGGCCGGCGCGCGCTCGACCTATGCCGCGGCCAAAGCCTGGGCGAGCACCGACTTCCGCTCCGATTTGCCGGCGTTCGAGGGTGTCCCGACGCTGATCATCCACGGCACCGCCGACGCCAACGTGCCCTTCGACAGCACCGGCAAGAAGGCCGCCGAGGCACTGCCCCACGCGCAGCTGATCACCTATGACGGCAGCCCGCACGGCATTTTCGAGACCGACAAGGCGCGTTTCGCCAACGACGTCGTGCAGTTCCTGACGCAGGACCAGCGCGGCACCATGAGCGATCGAAGCGAACGGGCGATCCCGCTGGCCAACTAGCACGCTCCCCTGCGCACGCAGGGGCCCAGTGACTTCTTCCTCCTGCAGGGGAGCAAGAAAACACTGGGCTCCTGCGGTCGCAGGAGAACGCTTACACCAGCACCTCCCGCGCCATCGGCTGGCTCAGGAACCCCACCGGGCTCGCACTCAGCCCATAAGCCCCCGCGCAGAAGATCGCGATCACGTCCCCCACCTCGGCGCGGGGCAGCATCACCTCGTCCG
Organism: Sphingomonas sp.; assembly: GCA_031425975.1. Classification (GTDB taxonomy): domain Bacteria; phylum Pseudomonadota; class Alphaproteobacteria; order Sphingomonadales; family Sphingomonadaceae; genus Sphingomicrobium. Next base: position 4,115 of record JANPKL010000193.1, on the reverse strand, counting down.
CAAGCAGGTCGAGCGGGGTGCACAGGCAGCCGACGATCGTGACTACTTCCTCGGGCTCGGCGCCGAATTTTCCGGCCACCGCCGCCGGATAATTGCGCCGCAGCAGCTGTCCGAAGTTCCCGCTTGCGGCGAGCATGTGGTGCAGGCCCCCGTCGACCACCAGGAAGGTCTTGCCCCGGCTCACCTTCCGGTCGACCACACGGGTCAGATAGACCCCGCATTCGCCGACCAGCCAGCGCCCGAGCTCGATCACGAATTTGGTGTCGCGCAAGATCGCCAACCGCGCGGCAAGCGTTTCGCCAAGCGCCGCGCCGACCGCCTCGACATCGAGCGGCTGGTCCCCGGCAAAATAGGGGATGCCGAAACCGCCGCCCAGGTTGATCTCGGGCGGGCTCGCCCCCGCCTCCTCCGCAATATTGGCGCACAGCGCGACCGTCGCGCGCTGCATCTCGATGATCGCATCAGCCGACAGCGACTGCGAGCCCGCATAGACGTGCAGACCGCGCCACTCCGCGCCCGCCTCGACGATCCGCCGCACCAGCGCCGGGACGCGCTCGTGATCCACCCCGAACGGGCTCGCCATCCCGCCCATCTTCATGCCCGAACCCTTGAGCCCGAACGGCGGATTGACCCGCACCGCCAGCGCCGGTCGCACGTCCTGCGCCCGGCCAAGAGCGATGAGTGCTTCGGCTTCGGCCTCGCTCTCGACGTTGATGGTGCACCAGCCCACCCCGAGCTCGAGCTCCCGAGAACTCTTGCCCGGGCCGGCCATGCTGACCGCCAGCGGCAGCCCCGGCGGCAGCACCTGCGTTTCGCCCCAGGACGCAAGATCGAAGCCATCGACCAGCGGCTGGATCGCGGCCACCAGCGGCGGGAAGGGATTGGCCTTGACCGCATAATGGAGCGCGATTGCTTCGGGCATCGCCGCGCGGAACCGCCGCACGCGCGCCTCGACCACGCTCATGTCATAGGCGAACAGGGGCGTCGGTCCCTGCTCGCCCGCCAGCGCGCCGGCCGGCCAGCGCCCGATCGTCAGGGATCCACCCTCCCCTGCGGCAAAATCCGCCGGCACCGGCCCCATCGCCTTCACGCCGCCATCTCCGCCGCCAGTGCCGCGCGATCGATCTTGCCATTGGGCGAGAGCGGCAGCGCCTCGACCCACCGCACGTCGCTCGGCCGCAGATAGGCAGGCAGCTCGGCCGCGAACCAGGCGCGCAGCTGTTTCTCCGCCCCTTCGCCCCGCGCCACCGCGACCAGCACTATTTGCTGGCCGAGCCGCGCGTCCGCGACCCCGAAGGCCGCGCAATCCGCTACCGCCCCGCTGGCAAGCGCCGCTTCCTCGACCTCGCTCGGGCTCACCCTGTTCCCCGAAACTTTGATCATCGCATCGTCGCGGCCCCTGATCCGGAGCAGCCCGTCGGCCCCGATCACCGCCCGATCCCCCGACCAGACCGCGCCCTCGCGAAACCGCTGCGCCGTGCGCTCGGGATCATTCCAATAGCCAAGTGCCACCAGTGGACCGGCATGCACCAATTCACCCTCCTCTTGCCGCGCCGCCTCACTCCCGTCCGCCCGCCGCACCGACAGCTGCGCGAAGGGAATCGCCGTCCCCACCGCGTCGGGTTTGTAATCGACCAGCGCCGGGTCGAGGCTGGCCGAGCGAAACGCCTCGGTCAGCCCGTACATGAGGTGCAGTCGCGCCTCCGGGAACAGCCCGCGCAGCCGCCGCAGCAGCGGCTCCGCCAGATGCCCACCCGAGTTTGTCAGCGTGCGCAGGCTCGCGCCGCCCTCGCCCCACTCCTGCTCGGCCAGTTGCACCCACAAGGGCGGCACCCCCGCAAGCACGGTCGCCTGGGTCCGCTCCACCGCCCGCACCACGTCGCGCGGCAACAGATAGTCGAACGCGATCGCCTCGCCCCCCGCCGCCCAGGTCGCGAGCAGCTGATTTTGCCCATAGTCGAACGCCAACGGAAGCACGCACAATGTCCGGTCGGCCGCCCCCAGCCCAAGATAATGCGCCACGCTCACCGCCCCGAGCCAGAGGTTTGCATGGCTCAGCATCACGCCCTTGGGCCGCCCGGTGGAGCCCGAGGTGTAGAGCAATGCGGCCAGCTCGTCGGGATCGGCGAGGCTCGGCGGCACCGCCCGGTCGCCGTCGCTCCAATCCTCCAGCGCGACTGCCAGCGAAGGCCGCACCTCCAGCGTCTCCAGCCGAGCACCGTTAGCCACCAGTAGCCGCGCGCCGCTGTCGGCCAGGATATGCTCGGCCTGCGCCCGGCGAAGCACCGGATTGATCGGGACGTGGACCAGCCCGGCACGTGCGCAGGCCAGCGGCAGCAGGCAGGCAAGGCGGGTCTTGCCCATCCAGCTCGCGACCCGGTCCCCCGGCGCGAGCCCCTGCGCGAACAGGCGGTCGGCAATCCGCCCCACCCCCTCGTCGAGCGTGCCATAGCTGAACATCGCCTCGCCGATCCGTAGCGCAGGCGAATCCGGTGCGCCGCGGCGGGCTAGCCAGTCGAGCGGATAAGGGGTCGGATCGGGCACGGCCATCGCGCCCGCAAATGCCGCCTTACTTGCGCCTTGGCCAGCCTTTCCCTAGACGCGCAGCCCCATGGCGGCCCAGCCCCTTCCCTCGTCCGGCGGCATCGAGCCTGCCCTGCGCGCGCTGCTCGCCGCCACCCTCGGCCTGCCCGCCGCCCGCGTCGCCGCCTTTGGTCCCACGACCGAACTGTTCGGCGCCTTGCCCGAATTCGATTCGATGGCGGTCGCCAATCTTCTCACGGGGATTGAAGAAAGATTCGCCGTGCTGATCGAGGACAGCGACGTCGAGGCCGAGGATTTTGCCAGCTATGGCAATCTCTTGACCTTCGTGGAGCGACTGACGGCCTGACCTTCCTGTCATGCGACTGTCATCGACCCGACACCAAATCTGAAGACCCTGTTTACTACCTTGCCCTAGAGCAGGAGACATGAACGATGCGCGCTCCGCCGATCCCGCCTATACCTGGCTGACCGACGACGAGCGCAATCCCCTAGCCCTTGGGCCCGACGGGACTTTGCGTGACGCGGTCGAGCTGTTCCAGCGCGATTCCGACCTGCGGCTGCTCGCGGTGCTGGACGCGCAGGGTCGCCCCGCCGGCGCCATCTTCGAAAAGGATGTGCGGCGGCTGCTGCTCAACCCTTTCGGCCACGCCCTGCTCCAGAATCCGACCATCAACAGCGAGCTGGCCGAATTCCTGCGTCCCTGCCCGGTGCACGAGCTGACCGCAGACATCACCCTCCTCGTGAACCATTACCGCCGCTGCGACGGGCGCGGGGGCATGATCCTTACCATCGGTGGCCGGCTGTTCGCGACGATCAGCAATCGCCGACTGCTGTTGCTCGCGACCGAGGCCGAGGCGCGCGCTGCCTCCGTCCGCCTCGCCCGCGCCGGACGGATCGAGCAGGCCGGCACGAAGTTCGAGACCGGCTCGGCGATCCTCTCGGCGCAGATGACCCAATTGGCCGATGCGGTGCAGCGCCTCGCCGAAGCGACGGTCGACCGCTCGACCATCGCCGGCAACCGTGCCGCCGCCGTCGCCACCGCCGCGGTTCAGACCCGCGACAACATGGGCCATGTCGCGTCGCGCGGGGCAAGCCTTGCCAGTGCCTTCGGCCAGATCGAACAGAGCCTCGCCGACAGCCGCCGGGTCGCCTCCGACACGGTCGCGCGGGTCAGCAATGGCGCGACCCGCTCGCGCGCCTTACTGTCGGCCGCCGGCACGATCGACCAGGTCATGGCACTGGTCGCCGAAATTGCCGGCAAGGTGAATTTGCTGTCCCTCAACGCCAGCATCGAGGCGGCGCGCGCGGGCCCCGCCGGCGCCGGCTTCGCGGTCGTCGCGGCCGAAGTGCGTTCGCTGTCCGACCAGACTCATAACGCGACCGAGGCGATCGCCGGCGAGGTCCGCGCCTTGCGCTCGGGCATCGAGCATGTCGCCCACGATTATGCCGAGCTCGAACAGTCGATCGCCATCCTGGTCGGCAGCAACCGCGAGATCGACCGTGCCATCACCGCCGAGGCCGACACCACGCGGCTGATCGCCCGCTCGGTCGGCGAGGCCGGCGCGGCCGCG
>JANPKL010000192.1:0-2498 GCA_031425975.1 Sphingomonas sp. | reverse complement strand
CGATGGCGCCGCCTGGCTGCTGCTCCGACCCGGGGACGCGCGCCTCGCGAAGCTGGCGCCCACCGACCTGCAGGCCGCCAGCTGCCACAACCGGATCGAGGCGGTCGCCACCGGCCATTATGTCGGCCGCACCGAAAGCTGCGCCAATGCCTACAAGGGCGCCGCCCGGCTGGAGAGCCTGAGCCTTGCCACGCCCGATCTCTGCGTTAACTGGGACCGTGGCTTCGACGGGCAGGGACGCCTAATCTGGGGCCCCGAACGCGGCGGCTACGTGTTCCGGCGGCTGCCCGGCGCCGCGATATAGTCCGGCGGGCGGGCCGACGCCGCGCGCTGATCCGACCCTAGAGCAGCCCCAGCCGGCGAAAGCTGGCGCAGTCCTCGCCCGCGAAGACGAGATGGTCGAGGATGGTGAGGTGGATCGCCTCCGCCGCCAGCGCCAGCGAGCGCGTCGCGACCTTGTCCGAGCGCGACGGGCGACAGTCCCCGCTGGGGTGGTTGTGCGCCAGCACGATCCCGGCGCTGTCGAGGCGGATCGCGTCGCCGATGATCGCGCGCATCGGCAGGTCGACCGACTCCACCCCTTCGCCATAGCGCGCCAGGTGGATGCAGCGCGCCTGGTCGTCGACATGCGCGACCCACAATTGCTCCCCGGTCGCATCGGCGAAACAGGGCGCGAGGAACGCCCGGCTGGCGTCGACGCCGGTCAGTAGCGGAGAGGTTTCGGCACGCTGGAGCATGGCTCGGGACTAACCTCGTTCCCGCCCTGTTCCTAAGCGAGACGGGTCCGTAACGGTCACATTGCGCGTAATCTCGTCCGTTTCGGACCGACTGCCGCCCCCCTCGCGCCCGGCCCCGCGACCCGCTATCCTCCACTCATGCAAGCCTATCACGACCTCATGGCCAAGGTGCTCGCGGAGGGCGTGCCCCAGGCGGACCGCACCGGCACCGGCACCCTCTCGCTGTTCGGCGCCCAGCTGCGCTTCGAACTCGCCGACGGCTTCCCGCTGGTCACCACCAAGAAGCTCCACCTGCGCTCGATCATCGTCGAATTGCTCTGGTTCCTGCGCGGCGAGACCAACGTCCGCTGGCTGCAGGAGCGCAAGGTCAGCATCTGGGACGAATGGGCCGACGAGAACGGCGACCTCGGCCCCGTCTACGGCAAGCAATGGCGCCACTGGCACACCACGCAGGGCCGCGAGATCGACCAGATCGCCGAGCTCGTCGCCCTCATCCGCCGCGATCCCGCCAGCCGCCGCCAGATCGTCAGCGCCTGGAACCCCGGCGAGCTCGCGCAAATGGCGCTCGCCCCCTGCCACTGCCTGTTCCAGACCCAGGTCGCAGGCGGCAAATTGAACCTCCAGCTCTATCAGCGCAGCGCCGACCTGTTCCTCGGCGTCCCCTTCAACATCGCCAGCTACGCGCTCCTCACCCACATGCTCGCGCGCGAATGCGGCCTTCAGCCCGGCACCTTCGTCTGGACCGGCGGCGACGTGCACCTTTATTCCAACCACCTCGACCAGGCCCGGCTGCAGCTGACCCGCGAGCAGCGCCCGCTACCCCGCCTCGCGATCAAGGACCGCGGCCAGGACCTCTTCGGCTACGAGCTCGAGGACTTCGTCATCACCGGCTACGATCCCCATCCGGCGATCAGCGCGCCCGTCGCGGTCTGAGGGGACGTCCCCCCAAACGGGCTTGCCAAATAGGATATCGCTTGGTCCATCCTCGCGATGGACCAGCCTTCCCGCCGCCGCCCCGGCTCGCAACGCCCGATCACCCCGCGTGAGCTCGCCCGGGTCGAGCGCCACCTCGCCCGCACCGGCAATCTGACCCTCGCTGCCGAGGCCATCGGCCGCCCCGTCCGCAGTCTCCACCGGATCCGCCGCCTCGACCCGGCCTTCGCCGTCCGCTGCACCGCCGCCATTGCCCGCTTCGATGCCGACCGCCTGCGTCCCGCGCGTAAGGCCGCCGCCCCGACCAACGTCCCCAGGGCGGCCCCCGGCGCGCTTCTTACGAAGGGCGGCGAATATATCCTCCTCCCCGCCGGTCCCGAAGGCCGCCCCCAGCTCCGTCGCGCCCGCGCCGGCCAGCTCACCGAGGACGCGCTCGACGCCTTCCTGCGCACGGTCGCCGCCACCGCCAATGTCGCGCTCGCCGCGCGCAGCATCGGGGTCAGCGACTATGCCATCCGCCTGCGCCGTCGCAACGATCTCGCTTTCGATCAACTGGTGCGCGAGGCGATGGAGATGGGCGTCACGGCCCTGCGCGATCAGCTCCTCGAATGCGCGATGCGCAGCCTCGACGAGCGGATCGGCGACAGCGCGGAGGAATGGCCGACCATCGGCCGGATGAGCGCCGCGGACGTCTTCGCCTTCCTCTGCAACCAGGAAAAGCACGTCGCCAACCCCCCGCGCTTCGAGCCCGGCCGCCGCCAGGCCGAGACCGACCTCGCCGCCCAGCGCCTCGCCAAGCTCCTCGACCGAATGCGCCGCGAACGCCTC
>JANPKL010000191.1:0-15935 GCA_031425975.1 Sphingomonas sp. | reverse complement strand
TCGACCCATTGCTCGCCGCCGACCGCGCCGAGCAGGATCGCATCGGCCTCGCGGCAGGCGTCGAGGGTCGCCGCGGGCAACGGCTTGCCGTGGCGATCGATCGCAACCCCGCCGAAATCATGCTCTGCGAACTCGAGCCCGAGGTCCTGGTCGATGGACAGGAATTCGAGGCAGGCGACCGCCTCACGGATGACCTCGGGGCCGATGCCGTCGCCGGGCAGGACCGCGATCCGGATCATGCCGCCACTTTGCCGCACGGGCTGTCGGCGCGCAGCTTGCGCACCGCCAGCGCATTGCTGACGGCATCGATATAGGCCGAGACGCAGCAGGGCAGGATGTCGCGCGCCCGGGCCCGGCCGGCGAAAATCTCGCCCTCGACGTCGACGGTCATCTCGACCAGCACGCTGGCGCCCTGTCCGTCGGCGGCCGGCTCGTCGGGGTCGGCGGCGATATATTGCATGTCGAGGCTGTCGACCCGCGCGACGAGGCCCATCACCTGCCCGACCGCGATGAATGCCCCGTCGAGCGCTCCTGGCGCGCTTGCGACATCGGTGACCCGCCCGCGTTCGCCATGCTCCAGCTCGACCCTCGCGACCGGCCAGCTGGTCGACCCGACCGGGCTGCGGATGTCGACCTTGGACAATTTCCACAGCGCCTGCGGGCGGTGATGGCTGACTTCGGACAGCAAAGCCGACAGCCGCGCGGTATCGACGATCCCGACCTCGTCCGCGACCGTCTTGAAAGCGGTAAAGGTGCGGTCGAGCGCTTCGCCTTCGAGCACATGCCCCAACTCGCGGGCGCGGGCGACGAGCGCGTGGCGTCCGCTATGCTTGCCGAGCACGATCCCGTCGGTGACGAGCCCGATATCCTCGGGCTTCATGATCTCGTACGTCGCGCGATTCTGCAGCACGCCATGCTGGTGTATCCCCGCCTCATGCGCAAAGGCATTCGCGCCGACGATCGCCTTGTTGCGCGGTGGCGGCGAGTTGGTGATCTGCGCCAGCGCTCGGCTCGCGGCCATGATCCGGGTGGTGTCGACGTTGCAGTCGATCTCGTAGTAGTCACGGCGCGTGCGCAGCGCCATGACCATATCCTCGAGCGCGCAATTGCCGGCGCGCTCGCCGATTCCGTTGACCGTGCACTCCACCTGGCGCGCCCCGCCGCGCACCGCCGCCAGGCTGTTGGCGACCGCCATGCCGAGGTCGTCGTGGCAATGGGCGGAGAAGATCACATTGTCGGGGCGGACGACCGATTTACCGAGGAAGCGGAACAGGTCGGTGATCTCGTCGGGGGTAGTGTAGCCGACCGTGTCGGGGACGTTGAGCGTCGTTGCCCCTTCCGCGGCCGCGATCGACAGAGCCTCGGCGAGAAAGTCGCGCTCGGTTCGGATCGCGTCCTCGGCCGAGAATTCGATGTCCTCGAACCGCTCACGGGCGAACGCGACCGAGGCACGGATCGCCTCCAGGATCTCGGCCTTGGTCATGTGCAGCTTGGCTTCGCGGTGGAGCGGGCTGGTGCCGATGAACAAGTGGATGCGAGTGCGCTGCCCCGCGGCGAGCGCGGTTGCGGCGGCCAGCACGTCGCCGCGGGTGGCACGGGCGAGCGAGCAGATCACCGGCCCCTCGATGGTCGCGGCGATGCGCGCGATCGCCTCGCTATCGGCGGGGGACGAGGCTGCGAAACCCGCCTCGATCACATCGACGCGAAGCGCGGCGAGCGAGCGCGCCATCCGCAGCTTGGCCTCGGGCGTCATCGAGAAGCCCGGCGCCTGCTCGCCGTCGCGCAGGGTGGTGTCGAAGATGGTGATCCGGTTCATCGAGCGACTTCTTGTGCTTGGGGAAGGATGGTGATCGAGCGGACGTCGACGAGGTTGCGGAGCTGGCGCGCGACCACTTCGACGCGGCGCGAAGGATCGCGCGGGTCAAGCTCGATTTCGAGCAGATGGCCGCGGCGCAGCACCTCGCCCAGCCGATAGCCACGCCGCTCAACCAGCCCGAGCATCCGCAGCAGTGCGCCCTCGGCCTCGTCGAATTCGATCCGCAGGCGCGTGGTCACCAGCCCTTCTCCATCATCTGTACATTCGCGCTATTGGGCGGAACGAGCGGCCAGACATTTTCGCGGGGGTCGATCCGGACATGCATGAGTATCGGGCCGTCGGTGGCGAGTAGGCGCGCGATGCCCGGCGCGACCTGCGACCGCTGGTCGATGCTGAAAGCCTCGATCCCGAAGGCATGGGCGACACCGGCGAAATCGGGATTGTCGCTGAGGTCGATTTCCGAGAAATTCTCCTCGAAGAACAATTCCTGCCACTGGCGCACCATGCCCAGTTGCGAATTGTCGAGCAGCACGATCTTCAGCGGCAGCCGATAGCGCCGCAGCGTCGCCAGCTCCTGCACGTTCATCATGATCGAGCCGTCGCCCGACACCGTGATGACGGTCGCGTCGGGCTCGGCCAGCAGCGCCCCGATCCCCGCCGGAATGCCATAGCCCATCGTGCCCAGCCCGCCGCTGGTGAGATGCGCCTGGGGCCGGACGAAGCGGCAATGCTGCGCGACCCACATCTGGTGCTGGCCGACGTCGCAGGTGAAGATCGCCTTGTCGCCCGCATCTTCCGACAGCGTCTTGAGCAGAGCCGGAGCGTAGATCCCCTGACCCGGCGCATCGTAGCGCGCGGCCCAAAGTTTCACCTGCGCCCGGCAACGCGCGATCCATTCGTTGGCGGGCGCCCGCAGCGCCAGCGCGTCGAGCATCGCCGCAAGGTCGCCAGCGGCCCCGACCGAGACCGACTTCAATTTGCCAATCTCGCTTTCGTCGCGGTCGAGATGGATGATCCGCGCATTGGGCGCAAAGCTGTCCAGCCGACCGGTGGCACGATCGTCGAACCGGGCGCCGAGGCAGATCAGCAAGTCGCAATCGTCGACCGCGACATTGGCGGCGCGCGCGCCATGCATGCCGAGCATGCCGAGGAACAGCGGATCGTCGGTCGGCACCGCACCGAGGCCCTTGAGGGTCGCGACGACGGGAATGTGCGTGCGCTCGACGAACCGCCGCAACGCCGATTCGGCGCGGGCCAGCGCGACGCCGTAGCCAACATACAGCAAGGGCGCTTTGGCGGCGGCGATCAGTGCATCGGCGCGGGCGAGCGCGTCGCGGTCGAGCGGCTCCACGGGGGGCGTCGGCCGCTCCAGCGGCGGCGGGACGGCGCTGGCCACGCCCATGTCCTTGGGCAAATCGATCAGTACCGGCCCGGGGCGGCCCGAACTGGCGATGACGAAGGCCTCGGCGACGATGCGGGGAATGTCGGCGGTATTGCGGATGAGAAAGCTGTGTTTCACGATCGGCAGGGTGAGGCCGAAGATGTCGACTTCCTGGAACGCGTCGGTGCCCATCAGCGCGGTCGGAACCTGGCCGGTGATGGCGACCATCGGCACACTGTCCATGAAGGCGTTGGCGATGCCAGTGACCAGGTTGGTCGCCCCCGGGCCGGAGGTCGCAAGACACACTCCCGGACGCCCGGTGACGCGGCCATAAGCATCGGCCGCCAGCGCCGCCGCCTGCTCGTGCCGAACCAGGATGTGCTTCAACGACGAGCCGGTCAGTGCGTCATAGACCGGCATGATCGCACCGCCGGGATAGCCGAAGATGTGCGTCACACCCTCGGCTTCCAGCGCCTCCACCAGCAGCCGCGCCCCGCTGCGCGGCTGCGGCGTGGTCACGGGCTCGAGGCGTGCGGCGGCAACGGCGCGCATGGCTCAGGCGGCCTGGGATTGCGGCGGCGCAACCGCCGGCGCGGGAGCGGCCGCTGCGGCACGCGCGGGTTCCTCGTGTAGCCAGGCCATATGGCTGCGAAGCTGCGCTCCGGTACGCTCGATCGGCTGAGCCAGATCGGCGTCCCACATCCGCTGATATTCGGGCTTGCCCGCGGCATTTTCGGCGATCCACTGGCGCGCGAACGCCCCACTCTGGATGTCGGCGAGCACCTCGCCCATCCGCGCCCGCGTCTCGTCGTTGATGACCCGCGGACCCGAGACGAAATCGCCGTATTTGGCGGTCTCGGAGACGAAGTGCAGCATCTTCTTGAAGCCGCCCTCGTACATCAGGTCGACGATCAACTTGAGTTCGTGAAGACATTCGAAATAGGCGACCTCGGGCTTGTAGCCGGCGTCGGTGAGGGTCTTGAACCCGGCCGCGACCAGCTCGGTCGCGCCGCCACACAGGACCGCCTGCTCGCCGAACAGATCGGTCTCGGTCTCCTCGCGGAAGCTGGTCTCGATCGCGCCGGCGCGGGTGCCGCCAATACCACGGGCATAGGCCATCGCCTTGTCGCGGGCCAACCCGCTGGCGTCCTGCTGGACAGCGAACAGGCAGGGCACGCCGCGCCCGATTTCATATTCGCGGCGGACGAGGTCGCCGGGCCCCTTGGGCGCGACCAGAATGACGTCGATGTCGGGCCCTGGCGCAATCTCGCCGTAGAGCACCGAAAATCCGTGCGCCACGAGCAGGGCGTCGCCGGGGTCGAGGTGGGGTTCGATGTCTTCGGCAAACACCGTGCGGTGGCTCATGTCCGGGGTGAGGAGGCAGATCAGCTGTGCCGCGCTGGCCGCTTCGGCGGGGGAGACGGTCTGGAAGCCATCGGCGCTCGCCTGGCGCTCGGCCGGCCCGCCAGGGCGACAACCGACGATCACCGGGTGCCCGCTGTCGCGCAGGTTGCGGGCATGGGCCCGGCCTTGGCTGCCATAGCCGATCACCGCGATCGGCGCTCCGCCGAGGGCCTCGGGCCTGGCATCCTGGTCGGTGTAGATGCGTTCCATGTCGTCGAGCTTCCTTTCGCGCAAAAGAAAACCCCCGCTCCGGGTCGGGAGCGGGGGTCTTTCGGTTCTCGTCCTGTCAGACGCTTCGAACCTCAGGCCGCTCCCCATCGGGTGTCGGTAAGAACGAGTGTGACCAGCACAAGACGCACGTCCGCGGCGGTCATAAACCCCGGATTGGACGTGATAATGTTCATGGTCGGCGCTCGCCTCCTGATGTCCGGGCGCCCTAATTTGGGATCCCGTTGAGCCAGGTTATGCTTGAGCCGTGCCAATATCGCAAGCGATAACTTGATATTGTATCCCAAGCCCCTTTTCAGCGTGGCCGACTGCTGCTCTTATGCAACGCATGGCGCGGGCGCGCCGCAGGGGAGATGAGACGGGCATGACGGGATCACGTTACCCATCGCGCGAGATGGTCGAGGGCCCTGCCCGGGCCCCCGCCCGGGCGATGCTCCATGCGGCGGGCTTCGACCGCGATGCGCTGGCGAAACCATTGGTCGCAATCGTCCACAGCTATTCGACCGTCACGCCGTGCAACATGCATCTGCGGGCGCTAGCCGAGCATGCCGCCGAGGGCATCAGGGAAGCGGGCGCAACCCCGATCGAGTTCAACACCATCGTCGTGACCGACGGCATCGCGATGGGCACGCGCGGAATGCGCGCTTCGCTGATGAGCCGCGACCTGATCGCCGACAGCGCCGAGCTTGCGGTGCGCGGCCACAGCCTCGACGCGGTGTTGTTCATCACCGGCTGCGACAAGACGATCCCGGCCGCCGCCATGGCCGCCGCCCGGCTCGATCTGCCGAGCGTGGTGCTCTACGGCGGCTCGATCATGCCCGGGCGCCTCGGCGGCAAGGCGATCACCATCCAGGACGTGTTCGAAGCGGTCGGCGCACATAGCGCGGGCGGGATCGACGATGCGGAGTTACAGGAGGTCGAGGCCGCCGCCTGCCCCGGCGCGGGATCGTGCGGGGGACAATTTACCGCCAATACAATGGCGCTGGCCTTGAGCTTCCTCGGTCTGTCGCCGATCGGGCTGAACGATATCCCGGCAACGCATCCCGACAAGGCCGGGGCCGCGCGGGCGGCCGGGCGGATCACCGTCGAGGCGCTTCATGCGGGACGCAATGCCCGCGCTTTCATCACGCCCGCAAGCTTGCGCAATGCCGCCGTCGCCGGGACCGCCACGGCGGGGTCGACGAACCTCGTCCTCCATCTCCTCGCCATCGCGCGCGAAGCGGGAGTGACGCAGGCCGACTTCAACCTCGACCTGTTCGACGCGGTTTCGCGCGCGACCCCGGTGATCGCCGATCTGAAGCCCGGCGGGCGCTTCATGGCGCCCGATATGTCGGCGGCTGGCGGGACGGCACTGCTCGGGCGGCGGCTGATGGAAGCGGGACTGATCGAGGATGTCGCGACGGTCGGCGGCGGCACCTTGTTCGACCATTTCCGCGACGCCGCCGAGACCCCAGGCCAGGAGGTGATCGTCACCGCTGACCGGCCGATCAAGGCGCGCGGCGGCTTCGGCATTTGCCGCGGCAACATCGCGCCCGAAGGCTGCGTGGTGAAGCTCGCGGGCCACGGCAAGCTGCGTTTCGAGGGCCCCGCACGGGTCTATGACGGTGAGGAAGCGGCCTTTGCGGCGGTCACCGCAGGCGCCATCGTGCCGGGCGACGTGGTGGTGATCCGCGGCGAAGGACCGGTCGGGGGGCCGGGAATGCGCGAAATGCTGGGCGTGACCGCGGCGCTGCAGGGGCGCGGGCTGGGCGACAGCATCGCTCTGGTCACCGACGGGCGATTCTCGGGCGCGACCTACGGCTTCATGGTCGGCCATGTCTCGCCCGAGGCCGCGCGCGGCGGGCCGATCGCGGCGTTGCGCGACGGCGACCGGATCGTGATCGATGTCGAGCGGCAGGTGATCGAGACCGACGCCGACATTGCCACGCGCCCGATTGGGGCGTGGCCGGTCTCGCCCGAGGCGACCGGTGCCTACGCCAAATATGCCGCGCTGGTCGGCTCGGCGTCGTTCGGCGCGGTGACGATTCCGGGCGGTTAGGCGGACACGCGTTGCTCGGCCAGCGCCTCGGCCAAAGCGGCGAGGGTCGGAGCGATGCGACGCTTGGCGGTCGGGCGGCCGACGATGCGGGCAAGCGGTTCGCTGAGGGCGATGTGGCGGCCGATCAATGGCTCGACCACTTCGGCGAACTTGGCCGGATGGGCGGTCGCGGCGGCGATCCACGGCCGCTCCTCGCGGGTCGCTTGCGGCAGTCGCCACCAGGCTTCGGCGGCAGTCGCCGAATGCGGGCACCAGACATAGCCCGCGCGTGCATAATCGGCAGCGATTCGCGCGCGGATCGCCTCGTCCGCCACCCGCTCGATGCGGACGTTTTCGGGATGGACGCCAAGATACCGAAGCCGCTCGAAATTGCTCGGATCGCCGACGTCCATCGCGTTGGCGATGGTGGTCAGCGCCGGGCGCGGAACATAGGCGCCGCTCGCGCTCCAGTCGGCGAGCGTCGGATTGGCATTGGTGGCGAGGATGACGGGGCCGATCGGAGCGCCCAGCGCGCGCGCCAACAGCAATGCGAAACCGTGGCCCAGATTGCCGGTCGGAACGATGAAGCCGGGCCTTGCTCCCGTCTGCGCCGCGACCCGCACCGCGGCATGGGCGCAATAGGCCAGTTGCGGGAGCAGCCGGCCAAGGTTGATCGAATTGGCCGAGGTCAGGCGATGGCGCGCCGACAGCCGCTCGTCGCGGAAGGCGGCCTTGGCGAGTGCCTGGCAGGCGTCGAAATCGCCCTCGACTTCGAGCGCGGTGACCGGCTCCCCCCAGCAGGTCAATTGCCGCTCCTGGAAGGGCGAGACGCGCCCTTGCGGATAGAGAATGACCACGCGCACCGACCCGCGACCCTCGGCAGCGCAGCCGACCGCGCCGCCAGTATCGCCCGAGGTCGCGGCCACCACGGTCAGCGGCTCGTCGCCGGCCAGCCGGTCGAAACAGGCGAGCAGGAACCGCGCGCCGAAATCCTTGAACGCGCCGGTCGGACCGTGGAACAGTTCGAGCGCCTGGAGCCGCGGCTGCCAGCCGTCGGGGGTGACCAGCGGCACCGGAAAGGAAAAGGTCGCGGCGCAGATGTCGTCGAGCGACCCGGCCAAGGGATCGTCGGCGAAGAAGGGCCGAAGCAGATCGGCGGCGAACCGGGCCAGCGACCGCTCGGGATCAAGCTCGGCCCAAGCGACGTGCGGCAGCTCGGCAGGCATGAACAAGCCACCGCCCGGTGCCGCGCCGAGCCGCAATGCCCGTGACAGCGACACCGCGTCTCCTGCCCCTCGCGTGCTGACGAACTTCACGCCGCAGCCCGTGCCGGTACGCGGCGCTCGACCCGCGCGCCCGCCCCTCCGAGCACCGCGCGATAGGCCTTGGCCCCCTGCCCGGCCGCGGCGAAGGCCGCGACCATGGCATTTTCCACCGCGGCGGCATTAGCCCGCTCGGCCCAGGCGAAGACCGATGGACCGGAGCCCGAGAACGAGCAGCCGAGCGCGCCGGCCTGGCGAGCGGCCGCCTGGATTTCGGGCAGACAGGGCAGCAGATGGCGGCGTTGCGGCTCGACCAGCAGATCCTCGAGCCCGGCGCGAACCAGCGCTACGTCGCCAAGGCAGCAGCCCGCGACGAAGGTCGCGACCCGCCGGCTATGTTCGACCGCAATGCCCATCGGCACTTCGAGCGAAAGCAGGGCGCGCGCGGCGCGGGTTTCGACCCGCCGGTCTGGGTGAAAAAGGATGGCGACGAGGCCCGGCGGGACGGGCAGCCGCCGGAGCAGCGGCGGCGCCTCACGAGCGGCGAGAACCAGCCCGCCGTGGAGGCTGGCGATGACATTGTCCCACGGTGGCGGATCGGCGGCGACGCCCTCTCCCGCCAGCGCATGGGGCAAAAGTTCAGCATCGCTGAAAGGCGCGCCGAGCAAGGCGTTGACCGCCACCGCCGCGGCCACCGCAGAAGCCGCCGAACCGCCCATTCCGGCGGACAGGGGCACGCCCTTGCGGATCGACAATCGGACCCCGGTCGGGGCACCGGCCGCGGCCAGCACCGAAGCAGCGGCAGTGAGCGCGGTATTGTCGGCGACCGCCGCGGGCAGCGTATCGACCAGCCCGTCGACCAGGCCAAGCCTCACGCCGGGCTCCGGCTCGGCCTCGACGGTCACCTGGTCGCGGACGGCGTCGAAAGACAAGCCCAAGATGTCGAACCCGACCCCGACATTTCCGATGCTGGCCGGGGCGCTCGCGCTGGCGAGAGACAGCAGCACGGTCACGCCTTCAGCTGCATCAGGGCAGGCGGGGGCACCAGCGCGCGGGCGGCCAGGACCGCACCGCGCGCGTCCAGCACGTCCGCATATACTGCCGTCGCCGTCGGCCACCGCCCCGCTCCCTTTCCAAACACCTGCTCGACCTTGCCGTCGTTGCGATGAATGAGGAAGCGGTTTTCCTCGTTGCGGGCGCCCGCCAGCGGATGATCGACTGGCAGGCGAAGTACCTCGACCGCGGCTTCGACGCTGCCGTCGGGATGTCGGCGACAGCGCCCGACCTGTTTCAGCACCTGCCCCGCCGCACGGGCTTCGGCGGCAGCGCCCGGGGGCAAGTCGCGCAGCGACTGGCGCGCGATCATTTGCGGCAATAGCGCAACCCCGAACGCCTCGCGGATCAGGATCGACAATTTGTCCGCCGCGTCATGGCCGTCGACGTCGGCCGACGGGTCGGCCTCGGCAAAGCCCAGCGCCTGCGCCTCGGCGACTGCAGCGGCGAAGTCGCACCCCGCCGCAAGCCGGTCGAGCAGGTAATTGCAGGTGCCGTTCATCACCCCCTCGAGCGCGACGACGTCGCCATCGAGGCGGCGCAGCGTCTCGACGATCGGGGTGCCGCCGCCGACCGCCGCCGAATAGCGCAGCGCGCCGCCGTGGCGGGCAGCGGCAGCATGGAGCGAATCCCAGTGGCGGGCGAGTGCCGCCTTGTTGCCGGTCACGACCTGCGCCCCGCCGGCCAATGCGCGATGCATCGCCTCGGCGGCAAGATCGACTCCGCCGACCAGCTCGATCAGGATGTCTGGCTCGCCCCCCAGCGCCTCGTCGAGCGAGAGGGTGAAGGGTTGCTCCGACGGCGGGCGCGGATTGCGGACCAGCACCGGGCCGACACGGAAACCATCGGGTTCGGCGAGCAGCAGGGGCAGCACCCCGCCGCCAACCGCGCCGCAGCCGAGCAGCGCGACGCGGATCGGTTCAGCCAGCGCCAGCGGCAGCCGCGCCGCGGGGCCGTCGAGGATGACGGTCGCCTCGCGCGATCCGAGCGACGCGACCTCGACCCGCAGGCCGGCGGCGGCGGCGGCACGAAGCGCCTTGCCCTGAACCAGACCGGCACTCACCCGCTCGGCCTCGGCATAGCTCAGCTGCGCGTAGCGATGCGCGTCGGGGGCGGCGGCGGGATCGGCATCATAGACCCCGTCGACATCCTTGATCAGCCGCACTCGGTCGGCGCCGAGCCCCGCCGCGACGAACACCGCGCTAAGATCGGTCCCGCCGCGGCCCAGGGTCACCACTCCATACTCGGCATGGTCGGCGATAAAACCGGGCACGACCAGCACGTCGTTTGCCTCCAGGCGGCCACGGACGAGCGCCCGGTCGATCTCGGACAGGTCGGAATCGAGCGGATCACCCTCCGCCTTCAGGCCCAGCTCGTGCGGGTCGAGGGTAGCGGCGGACAGCCCGACCCGGCTCAGCGCCAGCGCCAGCAGCGCCGCCGAGCGCAATTCGCCAATCCGGACCAGCCGCGCCACCAGAGCGCCGGGGGCATTGTCCCCGCCGAGCCGCAGGCTTTGCGCGAACAGAGCATCGGTCTCGCCCCCAAGAGCGGAGACCACCGCGACCACCTTCTCGCCGTCGCGGACATGGCGGTAGATCTCTTGAACCACGCGGGGCACGTCGGCTTCGCATTCGAGCACCGAGCTGCCGAATTTGAGCACGCACAGGGCGGCTGGGGGTAGCGGATCAGCAAGGGCGGCGAGCTGGTTCATGATGGGTCGCTTTCGATGAGGAGGAAGTCGGGAAAAAGGCATGAAAAAACCCGCTCGCCGGGGCCGGGAGCGGGTCGGGTGATGCTTGGGTCTTCTCAGCCCGCGATCAGCCGCATCCACTCCCCTGCGGGAATGTAATGGTCATGATCATGGTCATGGTGGTGCTGGCCGCAAACGCACGGCTTCCCCCGGCGCTGGACAGCGCGATCGGCGAGGAGAGAAGCTGGAGCGACATGGGATCCCAATTGCATGGAGTTCGAGCCGCTGTCAATGGTCCGGTCGGCGAGCCGGTCCGGATTGGATCCGCACAGTTGCCGGAATCGCACAGTTCCTCGTCGCGAGCCCCTCTCTCACCGCAGACGGGATCCCGTCTTGACAAGCGACCGAGGCTGCGGCACCTTGGACACCCAACCGGAGCCTGTTTCCATGTCCCCGACCCTGCGCCCTCAGCTGAACCGCTCTGCCGCTCGTCATGGATATCTCTATTATGACTTTACGGGCCGGTCGCCTGCGGGTGGCCGGAGCAGGATCGCCAAGACCATCCCGTAAAGCGCTCCCCATCGGGGACCGCCATCGTCCGAGAACCCACGGTGCCCGATCAATCACATAATCTCGCTGCCCATCGGCAGCGTCTCGACTCCATCGACGACCAGATCCTCGCCTTGGTACAACAACGGCTCGACGTCTGCATTGCGATCGCCGCCAGCAAGGGCAAGGCGCCCGGTCTCAAACTGCGCCCGGCTCGCCAGGCCGAGGTCCTTTCCCGCTTGCACCGGCAGGCCGGGCGCGCGCCTGCCGCCATGGTCAACGATGTCTGGCGCGAAATAATGGCGCATTGCCTCCAGGCACAGGCACCGATGGCGCTGTTGCTGCCGCCCTCGCCCGATGGACACCGGATGGAAGTCGCGGCCCGGAAGATGTTCGGCAGCGCGGCCCCGCTGGTCCGCGTGCCGGATCTCGCAACCGCCCTCGATCGTGCCGGCGCCGGCCAGGCGGTCGCGCTGGTCTCCGCTGATTGCGACCTGCCCGACGGCTCGGAAAGGATCGCATTGCTCCATCATGACGGTGACGTGGTCGGGGTGGCTGTGGGCCGGTTGGCGACAGAGGACAGGGGCAGCGGGGTTCCGGCCTGGACCCCGTCGAGCTGGCGGGCTCGGCCCGCCGCTCAGGCGGTCAATTATGCCGACGAGGCCGCGCTGGACCGGGCGGAAGAGCAGCTGGCGGCGCGTCCCGGCCTGGTGAGCATTGCCGACTGCGCCGCGCTTCGCGAAACGCTCGCGCGGGTTGCGACGGGAGAGGCCATCCTGCTTCAGGGAGGCGATTGCGCCGAGCGACTGGAGCTCGATGCTGCTCCGGTAGCGCGCGCTCAGGAGCGGCTGCTGCACGACCTCGGCGCCGCAATGGCCGAGCTTGCAGGGCGCGACGTCATTCCCCTCGCCCGGATCGCGGGTCAGTTCGCCAAGCCGCGCTCGAGCCCTTATGAGACGATCGGCGCGGCGACCCTGCCGAGTTATCGGGGCGATGCGGTGAACGGGCCCGGCCACACCGCCGCCGACCGCCGCCCGAACCCCGACCGGCTGCTTGCGGTCGAAGCGCATGCCCGGGCGACCCTCGCTGCACTGGGCAGCTGCGGACGGCAGCTGTTCACCAGCCATGAAGCGCTGCTGCTCGGTTACGAGCAGGCGATGACCCGCCGTGACGAGGCCAGCGGCCGTTGGTGGAACCAGGGCGCGCATCTGGTCTGGATCGGGGACCGCACCCGTCACATCGACGGCGCGCACGTCGAATATGCGCGCGGGATTGCCAATGCCATCGCGCTGAAATGCGGCCCGACTCTGGATGCCGACGGCCTGCTGCGCCTGTGCGACCGGCTCGACCCCGGCAACGAGGCGGGGCGGCTGGTGCTGATCGCGCGCATGGGCGCGAGCAATGTCGAGCGGCACCTCCCCGCACTCATGCGCGCGACAGCGGCCGCCGGGCGAAACGTGGTGTGGAGCGTCGATCCGATGCATGGCAACGGCCGCACCGTCGGCAATTTGAAGACGCGCGCCTTGCCCGATATCGAGGCCGAGGTCGAAAGCTTCCTCGCCATTGCCGGGGCCGAGGGCGTGCAGGCGCTGGGACTGCATCTGGAACTGACCGCGGACGACGTCACCGAATGCCTCGACGGAAATGGAAGCGGCAACATCACCGCAGCCCAGCTCGCGACACGCTATCGCAGCGCCTGCGACCCGCGGCTGAACCCGCGCCAAGCGATGAAAGTGGTGAGCGCCGCCGGCGCGTTGATCGGCGGGGCCAATGTGCAGCGCGCGGCCGCATGACACGCCGCCCGGTCGTCGCTTATGCCGGCATCGAGGGAGCCTTTGCCCACGAGGCCTGCGCGGCATTTCTGCCCGACCACGAGCCGCTGGCGACGCCTGATTTCGGGTCCGCGATCGAAGCGGTGAAGGCGGGAATGGCGGCATGCGCGATGCTGCCTGTCGATAATGTCGAAGCGGGACCGACCGGCGCGGAGGCGCTGATCGCAAACAGCGGTCTGGCGATCCATGCCACCCATCTGATGCCGGTTCGGATGCACTTGCTCGGCCTGCCCGGCGCCCGCATCGCCACGCTGCGGACCATCGCCAGCCACCCGATCGCGCTCGCTCAATGCCGCCGTTTCGTGGGCACGCTGGATGCGCAGCCGGTGGAAGCCGCCAATACGGCGATGGCGGCGCAGGGCCTTCAGCGGCTGGACGAGGGCGCGCTCGCATCGACGGCCGCAGCCCGGCTCTACGGTCTCGAAATCCTGTGCGAGGACGTCCAGGATCGCGCCGACAACGTCACCTGCTTTGCCGTCGCCGGGCCGATGGACCGGGACGCTCGCGCCGCCTAAGACGGGGTCGCGAGGAGCGGAATGTAATGACCACGGAAGTGCGGAGTGCCGGCGCGAAGGTCGCGCAGCGGATCCGCGAGTTGATCGTCGACGGCACGCTTGCGCCCGGCACGAGGGTGGCCGAAGCGGCGCTGGCCGAACGGCTGGGGGTCAGCCGCACGCCGGTCCGCAACGCTTTGCCCGCGCTTGCCAGCGAAGGGCTGCTCGAACCGGTCGGCAAGCGCGGTTTCGCGGTGCGCAACTTCACCACCGAGGACAGCTATCGAGCGACCGAGATCCGCTGCGTGCTGGAGGGGTTCGCCGCGCGCATCCTCGCCGCCCGCGCGGACCGTGGACCAGTCGTGGCCGCGCTTCGCCAGACCGTCGCGGATGGAGATCGCATCTTCGCCAAGGGTCCGCTGGTCGACGCCGACGAGGCGCTATACGCCGAGATGAATCAGCGCTTCCACGACCTGATCGTCGGCGGCGCCGAGGACCCGTTGCTCACCGATCTCGTCAGCCGCGTCTATGCCATCCCCTTCGTCGCTCCCAACGTGGTCGCCTTCAATCGCATTCCGCGCGAGGAGATCGAGCCGATCCTGATCGGCGCTCAGCATCAGCATCATGCGATCGTCGATGCGATCGAGGCGGGCCAGCCCGATGTCGCGGAAAGCCTGATGCGCGGCCACTCGGCCGCGGCGCGGCGCAGCCTCGGGCTCGAAGGGCGCTTCGCGGCCGACCGTCCGGCCTCGGCGCAGAATTAGGCGGTTTCCGAGCCCTCGCCCGGGATCGGCGTCTCGGTGTCGAGCGCTTCGCGCACGTAGAGCTTCTTGACCAGCACATAGATCACCACCGTCAGCGGCGCGGCGAAGATGACGCCGAGCGGGCCGAACAGGGTGCCCATCGCCAGGAGTGAAAACAGCAGCACTGCGCCGGGCAGGTCGACCGCCCATTGCTGGAGCAGCGGCTGAAGCAGGTTGCCCTCGATCTGCTGGACCACGAAATAAACGCCGAGCACGTACAGACCCAATTGCGGATCGATCGCAAAGGCGATCAGCACGGCGGGAATGGCGGCCAGGATCGGGCCGATGAAGGGAATGAATTCGAGCAAGGCGGCGAGCAGTCCGAAGGCGAGCGCGCTGTCCATGCCGACCAGCCACAGCCCCACGCCGGTGGCGATGCCGACGCCGGCCATGGTCAGCAATTGCGCCTTGAGCCAGAGCTTGAGCGCGGTGCCGCTATCCTCCATCGCAGAGGTCATGAGGTCGCGGCGCCCCTCGGGCACCAGTTTGACCATGCCTGCACGATAGAAGCGCGGCGAGGCGGCGAGGAAGATGCCGCCGACCAGGATCAGCAGCGCATCGGCAAACCCGCCGCCCAAGCTCATCACGAAACTGCCCGCGGTGCCGACGAAGCCGCTGCCCTCGCCGCCCGAACCCTGCAATTGCTTGAGCTGGCCATCGAGGCCGAAGCCCGCGAGCCGGCTTTGCAGCGCCTCCCAGGCACGCGGCAAGGCCTCGCGGATGCTCTCGGCTTGATTGACCAGCTGCGCGCCGAACAAGGCGAAGCTCACGCCCACGATCACCAGGATGGTGACGACCGACAGCGCCAGCGCCATGCCCGCCGGAATACGCGCTTTCTGGTAGATGCCGGCGAGGCTCCGGAACAGGGTCGCGACGACGACTGCACCGAAAATCATCAGCAAGACCGACTTCAGCTCCCACGCCAGCAACGCCAGCGCGACCAGCGCGATGACGATCAGCGTGCGGCGAACGAAGATCGCGTCGGACAAGATGGGCTTGGCTGGGGTCATGGACCGAGGACGCTCGGGCAGGCGTTACGGTTCCGAACCGACCCATCCGGTTCGGTCGCGTGCGCTGCCTTGCTCAGGTCCGGCAACGCACGCACCAACGGTTGCGGCGGGCCAGTTCTGGATGATCTCGACGAAACGGCTCAGCCAGGCGTTGGTCTGGTGTCCGTCGACTACCCGATGATCGATCGTCAGCGTGACATAGGCCATCGGGCGAATGGCGATCACGTCCGCCCCGTCCAAACCGAGCACGACAACGCGCTTCTGGAGCTTGCCGACGCCCAGGATCGCGGCCTGGCCCTGGTGCAGGATGATCGGCGCGGCCAGCAGCGAGCCCGACACGCCGTGATTGGAGATGGTGAAGCTGCCGCCCGCAACATCGCCGCGTTCGAGCTTGCC
>JANPKL010000190.1:0-21496 GCA_031425975.1 Sphingomonas sp. | reverse complement strand
ATGGCGGGAAAGGACCATATCGACGGCATCGTCCAGTCGGGAAAGATCGCCCGCGTGCTCGGCGGACGCCCGCCCGAGGGATTCAACTACGAGATGTTCCTCGACGAAAAGGGCGAGAAGATCTCCAAGTCCAAAGGCAATGGCCTGACGCTGGACGACTGGCTGAAATATGGCGGTGAGCGCAGCCTCGAATTCTATCTGTGGCGCGAACCGCGCAAGGCCAAGAGCCTCCACCTCGGGCTGATCCCGCGCGCGATCGACGATTATTGGCAATTTCGCGGGCGCTGGGCCGAGCAGCCGGTCGAGCAGAGGCTGGGTAATCCGGTGCACCATATTCACGGCGGCAATGTCCCCGAGCCTTATGTGCTGCCGGTCAGCTTCGGGCTGCTGCTCAACCTGGCAAGCCTGCCGGGCGTGTCCGACAAGACGACGGCCTGGGCGTTCGTCCAGCGCTATGCCCCCGGCACCGCGCCCGACACCGATCCCGAGCTCGACGCACTGATCGGGCTGGCGGTGACCTATGCGACCGCCTTCGTCGCGCCGGGCCTGAAGCGCCGTGCGCCGACTGCGGAAGAAGCGGCTGCATTGCGCGACCTCGACGCTTTCCTCGCCGGCCTCGCGCTCGACACGCCCGGCGATGAAATCCAGAACGGCGTGTTCGCGGTCGGCAAAGCGCATTATGGGCAGGAGCGGCTGCGAGAGTGGTTCCAGGCGACCTATGAGACGCTGCTCGGCGCGAGCCAGGGGCCGCGGCTGGGCAGCTTCATCGCGCTTTACGGGATCGCCAACAGCCGCCGCCTGCTTGCCGAGGCGCTGACCGCGGCCTAGCGCTTCGTCAGCCGGATCACGTTGCTGCCGTTCGGCGCGACCAGTCGGTCGAGCGCGGCGGCGAGGTCGACCTGGCGAAAGGGCTTGGCCAGCTGGGGCAGTCCGAGGTCCAGATCGCCCCCGGCGTATCCGGTGACGATCATCACCGGTAGCTGCGGGTGGCGCTTGCGCAATTGCTCGGCAAGCTGCGCGCCGTTCATGCGCGGCATCATGTAATCGGTCACCACCGCATCGATCGTCGTCCCTGCCGCGAGCAAGGTCAGCGCCTGCGCGCCGCCCGCGGCCTCGTGCACCTCATGGCCGATATCGCGCAGCATCTCGGCGGTGCCGATCCGGACCAGATCCTCGTCGTCGACCAGCAGGACGCTCAGCCGATTGATGGTCTTGGCCACCTCGTGGCGCGGAGTGGCGAGCGGTTCGGCTGAGGTCGTGGCGACGGGCAGATACAGGTCGGCCCGCGTGCCCTCGCCCGGCGCGCTGCTCAGTTCGAACGCCCCGCCCAGCTGGCCGGCGAGGCCGTGGACCATCGACAGGCCGAGCCCGGTGCCCTTGCCGACGCCCTTGGTCGAGAAGAAGGGCTCGACCGCGCGGGCGAGAGTACGCGCGTCCATTCCCGCGCCGGTGTCGCTCACCGACAGCCGGACGTAGGCGCCGGGTAGCATCCGCCCGGTTGCGCCGGGGCCCACCACGATAGCCTCCGCAGCCAGCGTCAGCACCCCCGTCCCGCCCATCGCGTCACGCGCGTTTACGCACAGGTTCAGGAGGGCGAGCTCGAGCTGGTTGGGATCGGCCATCGCGGCCGGCAAATCGGTCGCGATGTTGGTCCTCAGTTCGATGCCCGGGCCGATCGAACTCACCACGAGGTCGCGCATTCCATCGAGCAGCGAGGCGGCGTCGATGGCGCGGGTTTCGAGCGCCTGGCGGCGGGCAAAGCCGAGCAGCCGGCTGACCAGGATCTTGGCGCGTTCGGCCGATTGCAGCGCTCCGTCGAGCAGCCGGGCGGAGCGCGGATCGTCGGCCGAGTATTTGCGGTTGAGAAGGTCGAGCGCACCGGTGATCGGGGTCAGCAAATTGTTGATGTCATGCGCGACGCCGCCGGTCAGCTGGCCGATCGTTTCAAGTTTCTGCGCTTCGTGGAGCCGAGCGAGCGCCGATTCGCGCTCGCTTACGGCCTCGTCGACCCGGCGTTCGAGCGTTTCGTTCAATTCGCGCAATTCGCACTCAGCCTGCTTGCGGTCGGTTACATCCTGAAAGATGACCGCGACCTCGTTCCGGCTGGGCGGATCAATCCGAAAAGACGCGACTTCCAGATGTCGACCGGTCACTTCGAGGAGCTGATTGAAACGATACGGATCACCGGACAGCAAGACCTGCCGGTGGCGCTCGATCCAAGATTGGGCTTCCTCGCCGAGCACTTCTCGGGCCTGCTTGCCTACGAGATCCGACAGGCCGGTCTGTCGGTAGCAGGCGGCATTGACCTGCGTATGGACATAGTCGCTCAGCGGCCCATGCGGGCCATCGACGAATTCGATCACGCAGAAACCCTCGTCCATCGTGTCGAACAAGGTCCGGTAGCGTTGCTCGCCTTCTCGCAGCTCCTCGAGCCGGGCGCGTGCCTCATATTGCCACTTACGTCCGCGCAGGGCCGAACGAGCAAGGCTGATCAGGGTCGTCGGATGGAATGGCCGCTCGAGGAAGGTGACGTTGCCGAGCAAATCGAGATAGCGGCTCGCCGCCGGATTGCGCTCGAGCCCTCCGCCGCGGCTGGTCAGCAGCACGAAGGGCAGATCGGACCACTTTTCCTGATTGCCGATCCAGTCCGACAGCGGCTTGAGGTCAGTGTTGGCAATCGCCTCTTCGGTGATGACGATGAAAGCAGCGCCGGAATTGAGTTCTGCGACCAGCGCGGCGATCGAGGCGCATTGCGCGGCCTCGAGCCCACCCTCCCGCAGCATCGCCACCGCGATTGCGGCGTCGCGGCCGCGCGGCGCCAGTACCAGCGCGCGTTCGGAGACTGTCGTCCGTTTCACTCGGCCCGGCCAGCTCCGTTGGTGCCCGCTGCCGCGACCAGTATGGGCACGCCCCGCAACACGCCCTGGAAATTCTCGAGCGGCGGCCCGAGCGACAGGCCCTGCCCGCCGATCTGATATTCGCGGATGGTGTCTTCGTGGGCGCCGGTTCGCTTCTTGACCACCGAGACCGCGCGGCGGACCCGGCCGAACGCCTCGAAATAACGGAGCAGGATGACGGTATCGGCAAGATAGGTAACGTCGACCGGTGAGCGCATGTCGCCGATCAGTCCGTGCTGCGCCACCGCCAGAAAGGTGGTGGCTCCCTGCCGGTTCAGATATTGCAGCAGTTCGTGGACGTGCAGGACCAACGCATGCTCGCCCGGCATCGCCGCCTGATAGCCGTTGAGGCTGTCGATCACGACGGTGCGCGCGCCGTGTGTCTCGACGCAGGTCCGCACCCGCGAGGAAAATTCGCCCGGGGCCATTTCGGTGGCGTCGACCTGCTCCAGCACCAGCGTTCCCGCATCGATCATCGCTTGCAGGTCGATCCCAAGGCCCAGCGCGCGCTGGATGAGCAGTCCCAATTCCTCGTCGAAGACGAACATCGCCGCCTTTTCGCCGCGCGCGACGGCATTGACGACGAAGGTCAGGGCCATGATCGACTTGCCGGTGCCGGCCGGCCCGAGGATGAGCACGCTCGACCCGCGCTCGACCCCGCCGCCGAGCAGCGCGTCGAATTCGGGCAGGCCGGTCCCCAGCACTTTGCGCTCGAAAGGCACGCGATGCTCGGCCGAGACCAGCCTTGGAAACACCCGCACCCCGCCGGTGTGGATTGCGAGGTCGTGATACCCGCCCCGAAACCGCCGTCCGCGATATTTGATGACCCGCATGCGCCGCCGTTCGGGGCCGTATTCGGGTGCCAGTTCCTCCAGCCGCATCACCCCGTGGGCGACCGAATGAACGGTCTTGTCGTTGTTGTCGGTAGTCAGGTCGTCGAGCATGAGCACCGTCGTATTCTGCTTGGCGAAGAAATGCTTCAGCGACAGGATCTGGCGGCGATAGCGCAACGAACTTTGCGCCAGCAGGCGAATTTCCGACAGACTGTCGAGCACGACCCGGTCGGGCTTCACTTCCTCGAAGGCCTCGAAGATGCGGCGCGTGGTCTCGCCCAGCTCCAGATCCGAGGAATAAAGCAGGCTTTGCTGCTGAGCGTCGTCAAGCAGGCTTTCGGGGGGCAGCAGTTCGAACACCGACACGCCATCGAGGTCCCAGCCGTGCGACTGGGATGAGATGCGCAACTCCTCCTCGGTCTCCGACAAGGTGATGTAAAGGCAGCGCTCGCCCTGCGCCGCGCCGTTGCGCAGAAACTGCAGGGCGATGGTCGTCTTGCCGGTGCCCGGGCTGCCCTCAAGCAGGAACACCCGGCCCCGCTCGAGGCCGCCATTCAGAACGTCGTCGAGGCCCTTGATGCCAAACAAAGCATGGAACGAGCGGCCGTCCCTGTCGGCGAGCGAAGTTTCGGCCTGCATATGCGCGTCTCCAGGAGCCACGCACGGCGGGGCTGCCACCTCCTAACCGCTCAGGCAGCCCCCGCCAATGATTTCCGAGCCGCTCGAAATTTCAACTTGCGCGACTGGCCGCGATCCACGCGTCGATCTTTCGCTCCAGCACGGTCAGGGGCAGCGCACCGGTGCCGAGCACCTGGTCATGGAAAGCGCGGATGTCGAAGCGAGCCTTAAGCTCGGTCTGCGCCTTGGCCCGGAGCCGCTGGATAGTCAGTGCGCCAATCTTGTAGGCCAGCGCCTGGCTGGGAATCGCGATGTAGCGTTCGACCTCGGCAGTGGCGTCGGTGCGGCCCATGTCGCTGTTCGAGAGCATGTAGGTAATCGCCTGATCGCGGGTCCAGGCCTTCGAATGGAGCCCGGTGTCGACCACCAGCCGCATGGCGCGCAGCATCTCGTCGCTTAAAGTACCGAAGCGCTGATACGGGTCCTTGAACAGCCCCATTTCGTAACCCAAAGTCTCGGCATAAAGCGCCCAGCCTTCGACGTATGCGGTGTTGCCGCCAAACCGCATGAACGCCGGCAGCGCCTCATTCTCCTGCGCCAGGCTGATCTGGAAATGATGGCCGGGGGCGCCTTCGTGGAGGTAAAGCGTGGTCATGCCGGGCGTGGTCCGGCTCGGCAGGTCATAAGCGTTGAAATAGAAGATGCCCGACCGCGATCCGTCGGGGGTGCCATTCTGGTAGGAGCCGCCGGCCTCGAATTTCTCGCGGAAGGGCTCGTAGGGACGGATCTCGAGCCTGGCCTTGGGTTGGACCGAGAAATAGGTCGGGAGCAGCGCGTCGACCTGTTTGCCAATGTCGTAATAGCCCTGCGTCAGTGCCTCGCGGCTCTTCAGCTTGAATTTGGGATCGGTGCGCAGGTGATTGAAGAAAGACGGGAGATTGCCCCGGAAGCCGACCTCGCGCCGAACCTTGTCCATCTCGGTCCGGATCCGCGCGACTTCGCTCAGGCCCAGCCGGTGGATCTCGTCCGGGGTCATGTCGAGCGTGGTCGTCGAGCGCACCTGATAGGCGTAAAGCTCGGCCCCGCTTTTCATGTGCATGAGCCCAACGCCTTCGCGCGCCGCCGGCAGATATTCGTTGCGAAGAAAGTCGCGGACGCGGGTCAGCGCGGGGCGGATCTGGCCGTGGAGCATCGCCTGATATTCGGCGCTCAGGCGGGTTCGATCAGCCGCTGAGACGGTGTCCGGAAATTGCTTCAAGGGCCCCAGGAAGCTGCTCTGGTCGCCCTGCTTCAATTGCCCGTCGAGCTGTTCGATCATGTTGCGGACGGTCAGCTTGGTATCGACCACGCCGCTGGCCATGCCCTCGCGCCAGCGAACAATCGCGGCATCGAGGTAGGTCACGTAATCGCGGTGGCGCTTCAGCGCATTGTCATAATCGGCGACGGTCTTGAACGGGGCCGCGCCCTGCCCGCTCGACAGCGTCGGATAGAAGGTGTGGAGGCCGAAGAAGTGGTTCATCGGCCGCACGCGGGTCGCCGCCAGCAGTTCGGGCCTATAGCCCGCGAGCGTGTCTTCGGTGCCGAATTTGAACACGTCGTAGGCGATGGCATTGACCGGATCGAGCCTGGCGCGATCGATCTGGCTCAGTGCGGCAAGGTCGCGCTCGGCGGCTTGCTGCTCGGCGGCGTAATAAGCGTCCGACAATGTGTCGCCGAGGCGGTCGGCGTAGCGCAGGTCACCGCGGAACAGCGCGTTCAAGGGATTGCGCTGAAGGCTCGCCTCGTCGCTGGCCTGGAACAGGGCGCGCAGTTTCTCGGCCTCGCTGAGTTGCGGCGCGACCGGCGCGACGTCGGCGGGAGCGGCGACCGGAGCCGGGGCCGCGACGGGCACCGGCACGGTGGCGCAGGCCCCCAGCAGCATGGCGGAGGCGAGCAGGAGGAGGCGCAGGGACATGATCTTCCTTCGTCGGGCGGAGCCGGGCGGGTGGGCGGTATGACGCCTCAGCGTGCAACGCCCCGTTCGATGAAAGGCCCCGCCCGCTCTACCAGAAGAAACCGTGGATCACGTCGACCACGCGGCCGCTGCGCAAGTCGACCAGCAGTGCGTCGTCATAATAACGCACCCAGCGATAGGGCCCATAAGCCGGCGGCAGGCGATATTCCCACGGATCGTCGATCCAGTAACGGCTGGAATAATGGTAGCGATGGAGGTTCCAGCCGAGATTCCAACGGCGGTAATTCCAGCCGAAGGGATCGATGTAAATGGCGACGCGGAAACGGCTGCGGTCGCGGTCGCGGTGCCGGCGCCAGTCGTAGCGGCGGTCCTGCCGCCACTCGCGTCGCCAGCTTTCGGAGCTCACCTGATCCCGAAGCCGGTCGGTGATGCGACGATCGCCGCGCTGCCAATCGGTCCGCGCGCGATCGGTTTGCGGACTGAGTATCGGTTCTCCCAGGACAGGCGAGGTCGTCGCGGGCGGAATTGCACCCCGGCGGCGCTCACGATCCGAACGCCGTTCCTGCCAGCGGCCGTCGACGGGACGAACGGCGTCGCTCTGCGGGTTGCGCGGAGTTTCCCAGCGCTGGCGCGGGTCGCGACCGTCCGGTTCGCTGCGCGGGGCCGCATCCGGCGAGACGGCGCGTTCGGCTCGCTCGATCTGCTCGGCTCGCTCGGCGCGTTCGGCTTGCTCGGGCCGTTCCGCCCGCTGCGGCCGCTCGACGCGCTCGGCCCGCTGCGGCGGTTCGGCGCGTTCGGCCCGTTGCAGCGGTTCGGGACGCTCGGCCCGTTGCGGCGGTTCGGGGCGCTCTTCTCTCGACACGGCATCGGTGCGGGCTTCGCGGGCCATGCGCGCGTCATTGTCCTCGGGCTGGGCGGCGAGGGCCGGGGCGGCGGCGGACAGGAGCAGGAGGGCAAGCAATTGGCGCATGGCGCGGATCCTCGAGGAGCGGTCGGCGCAACTTCCACCCCGCGCAATGAGCCGAGGATTAACGGACCGGCGGCGTACCGACCGGTGCGTTTGCGGGCGCCAGCCGGGCCACCGCGCGGCGGATTCGCGGCTGGGTCCCACAGCTGCAGCGATTGGGCAAGGCGTCGAGCTGCGCCGCGTCGGGCCGCGGGCTCTGCCGCAGCAGGGCAGCAAGCGCGCAGACGAAGCCCGGCGTGCAAAAACCGCATTGCACCGCTTCCTCGGCGATCAGCGCGGCGACGATCGGATGGCCCGCGAGACCCTCGACCGTCGTCACGTCGGCGCCCTCGAGATCGGCGAGCGGCGTGACGCAGCTCAGCCGCGCTGCGCCGTCGACGATGACCGTGCAGGCCCCGCAATCGCCGGTCCCGCAACCCAGCTTGGTGCCGGTCAGATTGGCGGCATCGCGCAATGCCCACAGCAAGGGCGTCGCGGGATCGAGCGCGAACTCCAGCGCCTGACCATTGACCCGCAGCTTTGCCATGACCCGACCCTAGCGGCAGGGAGACGTTGCTGCCAAGATCGCACGGGTGGCGATCATCGAGACCAAGCTGGGGCCGATCGGGGCCGATATCGCGGGCAGCGGTGGTATTCCCGTGATGTTTCTCCACGGCGTCGGTTCGGACCGATCGGCCTGGGCACCGCAGCTCGCGGCCCTCGCGGGCGAGCGCATGGCAATCGCGATCGACCTGCCGGGATATGGCGACAGCGCGTTTCTTCCCGGCGCGACCCGCCAGACTTTCGCCGGGGCGACGCTGGCGGTGCTCGATGCGCTGGACATCGAAGCCGCCCATATTTGCGGGCTTTCGCTCGGCGGGGTGGTCGCATTGGCGCTCTACGGCCAGGCGCCGGAGCGCTGCGCTTCCCTGATCCTGGCCGACAGTTTCGCCTGTCATCCCGAGGGCCAGGCGATCCTCGACCGCTCGCTCGCCGGGGTAGCGGCCATAGGCATGGCGGGACTGGCCGAGACCCGCGCCGACGCCCTGCTCGCCGCCCCTGCCGATTCCGCGGTGAAGGCGGCCGTGATCGCCGTCATGGCGCGCCTCGACCCCGCCGCTTATGCGCTCGCGGCCGAGGCGGTGTGGTTGGCCGACCAGCGTCGGATCGCCGCCGCTGTGACATGCCCGACCCTGATCGTCTATGGCAGCGAGGACCGGATCACGCCGTCGTCGCTGTCGGAGGAATTGAAGTCGCTGATCCTGCGCGCGGGGCTGATCGAAATCGCGGGCGCAGGGCATTTGTCGAACCTCGAAAAGCCCGCCGTGTTCAACCGGATATTAACCGGCTTTCTGCTTGAAGCGGAAGATAAGGCTTAGCCCTACCCGACCCTTAACCACTGACATCAAGCCAATATTCGGATGCTTCTGCGATTCGGCAGAGCATGGAAAAGGGTCTTCTGTCTCTCCTGGGGGTCACCGCGGTCGCTGTGTGCGCCGCCGTCCCCGCGAACGCCCAGTCGGTCGCTCCCGCCGCAGGCTCGCCTTATGCGGTGAGCCATAATGCGGTCCGCAAGAGCGAGGCGTTGCTCGGCGGACAGAGCAAGCTTGCCGCGCTGATGGCGCAGCAGGCCGGTGCGGTCGTTCCCGCCGCCGCTGCCGCCGCCAGCCAGCCAGCCGTGTTGCGGACTGCGGAGTTGCGGACTGCGGAGTTGCGGACGCCCTGGTCGGACCGCGCCGTCAGCCTGACCCGGCCGGCGATCGCCCGCGGCATGCCCGATGTGTTCGGATCGATTGCGCTGCGGGTCGGCGCCACCCCGCTCGACCGGCGCTGGCAGGCGGTATCCGATCGCCCGGCCGATCCGGTCGCCGCACGCTGGTCCGCCGCGCTCGCCGATCGGTCAGAGGCCGAGCGGATCGAGACGATCAACCGCTTCGTCAATGCGCGCATCGCCTTCGTCGACGACAGCGTCCAGTTCGGCCGTCCCGACCATTGGCAATCGGCCGCCGAGTCGCTCAAGCGCGGGCGCGGCGACTGCGAGGATTATGCGATCGCCAAGCTGCAGTTGCTGCGCGCGGCGGGCTTTGCGGCAAGCGACCTTTATCTGGTCGTGCTGAAGGATCTCGTCCGCCGAAGCGACCATGCGGTGCTGGCGGTGCGCAGCGAGGGTCGCCTGTGGGTGCTGGACAATGGCACCGACCGGGTCACCGATTCGGCCGACATCGCCGACTATCGCCCGATCTTCACCTACGCCGCGGGCAAGAGCTGGACCCACGGTTACCGGCGCCCGCTCGAGGCACCGATCGTGCTGGCCTCGGCCACGCCGACCGAGCGGAGCCTTCCAGTCCCCGCCGCCTCGCCTGCTTCGCTGTCGCTGAGCGCTGCCGAGCCGAGCTTCGTGGTGTCGCTGGCGGATCTTTCGCCGGGATTGCAGGGCTGAGCCGATTGACGCTCCCCGTCCGGGGGAGCTGTCAGCAAAGCTGACCGAGGGGTTGCGCTTCACCTTTGCAGAAGCAAGAAAAACCTATCCGCCTCGACTTCGTCGAGCCAGTTTTCCCGAAGGAAAGGAGCGAGCGATCACCGCTCGGTCAGCGCGTCGCTCTTGGCCTTCAGCACCGGCTTCAGCAGATAGCTCAGGATCGACTTGGCACCGGTGATGATCTGGGTGTCGGTCATCATTCCAGGCGTGATCGGGAGCCGCCGCCCCGCGGTCACCAGATAGCTGCGCTGGGTTTCGACGATGACGTTGAAATAGGCCTCACGGGTGGCTTCGTCGTAGATCGAGTCGGCGCTGATCTGGACCACCCGCCCGTCGAGCCCGCCGTAGATGGAAAAGTCGTAGGCGGTGATCTTGACCAGTGCCCGGTCGCCGACCTTGATGAAGGCGATGTCGGCCGGCTTGACCCGCGTTTCGACCAGCAATTTGTCGCCCAGCGGCACGACTTCCATGATCTTTTGCCCGGCCTGGACGAAGCCGCCGCGGGTCGTGACCTGGACGTCGTTGACCACGCCCTCGACCGGTGAGCGCAATTCGGCACGGCTCAGGCGTCCCTGCGCACCGCGCAAAGTCTGGTTATTGACCGCGATCTTCTGGGTGACCTGGCTGCGCTCGTTCAAGGCGTCCTGGCGGAATTGCGCGCTGGCTTCCCCGGCTTGCGAGCGCGCTTCGCTGACCGCGGCCAGCGCCCGGCCCTGTTGTTCGCGCGCGGCGGCGATGCGGCCCTGGATGTCGATCACTTCGCGCTGCGCGGTGGCAAGCTCGGTCTTGGGGACGATGCTCTTGGCCGCAAGCGGCTCGAGGCGGTCGACGCTCTCCTGCGCCAGGACCAGGCTGCGCGACAGCGAGTTGATCGTCGCCGCGGCCTCGGCAGCTTCGCGGCGGCGCTGCTCGGCGGTCGCGCCTAGCGCGCCGAGGCGGCCCGACAGAGCACCGCGGCGGGCCGCGAGCAACGCGCCTTCGTCGCCGCCGACGCCCGCGCCGCCGACCCCGCCCTCGGTACCGAGGCGATTGGCGCGCTGCTGCAAGGCGCTGGTCTCGGCCGCAATCTGGCCGAGTTCGGAGGAGGATTGGGTATCATCGAGCCGCACGAGGAGCTGGCCGACCCGGACCCGCTCGCCCGAGCGAACCATGAGCTCACGCACGACGGCGGGCTCGGCCGACTGGACCAATTGCACCTTGGATGAGGGAATGACCTTGCCCTGCCCATGCGTCACCTCGTCGACCCGCGCGATCGTCGCCCAGGCGAGGAACAGGAAGAAACCGATCGCGGAGAAGAGGATAATCTTGCGCGCGCCAGTCAGCGGCGCACGGCGCGATCCGCCGCCGCTGGCAGAGGGAGCAAAGGGAATGGAGGCCATGGCTTTGCCAGATCAATCGGAGGAGGCGAGCGCGGCGGTGCCGCTGCTGGCGCTGGTGACCGCGGCGGCGGCGGCGGGATCGCGGGGAAGCGCGGGGGTGGCCTGACGGGCCATGAGCGCGCGGGTTCGCGCGGCGCTGTCCTCGGGCCCGGGGATGGTCAGCCGCCACGCCTTGCTGGTGTCGAGCAGCCCGCCGACATCGCTTGCCGCGCGGCGCACGGTCTTGTCTTGCTCGAAGGTCAGCTGCTCTGGCGGAATGTCGATGGCGGCGATGTCCGCGCCTGGCACAGCATCGGGAAGAAGTACGGGGCGCAGGGCATTGGGGTCGCTCGGCTCACCGATATAGCGTCCGGTGAAGGCTCCGCGCAGCCCCCAGCTGCCCGGCCAACGATAGAAGATATGCGCGCCGATGTGACTGATCTTGTGCAGCTTGGGCGCCCAGTAAGGCGCGACATAGGTGGCGTGGTAATGGGTCGCCTGGCCGACAGACACCTCGACATAGCCACTGAGCGCGGCCGCCGCGACCTTGCGCGCCTCGGCCCAGGGCCCGGCGGCGGCGGCGCGATTGAGCGCGCCGTCGCAGACGAAGGTAAACTGGCAGATCGGGGTGGCGTTGCGCTGATAGACCACGCCGCAGATCGACTTGGGGTAGGCCGGGTGGCGCATCCGATTGAGAATCACCTGCGCGACCGCGCGGCGGCCCGCGGGGGGCTCGAACCCGGCTTCGTAATAGACCGCCTGTGTCAGGCACGTGAGGGCGCGATCATAGGCGGTGCCCCCGGTCGGCGCGGCGAAGGCGGCGGCGGCCTGGACCGGGCCGGGACCGATCGGAAGCGCGGCGTTGATCTGTTCGGCGGCCTCGCCCGACGCGCGCAGTTCGAGGGCCTGCTCGCCGCTGGTCGCCTCCAGCAGCGCGGCGGCCCTGGCGGGCTGGATCGGCATGGAGATGGTCGGCGTGGCCTCGGCCTGCCCGCGCATGGTGGCCGCGAGCGTCACCGACAGAGCGACCAGCACGGCAAGTCCGACAAGCCCGAGCCCGACCATCTCCCAGCGCAAGGCGGCAAGGCGGATGACGAAGCGGCGGCGGGCGAGCGACAGGCTTGATACTTGGGCGGTCACGCGGCGGTCTCCGCAGGTTGCGCGGTCGCGGCGTCGCGCAATTTTGCGAGCACTTCGGCGGTCGGCCCGTCGGCGATGATCCGGCCCTGGTCGATCACCAGCAGGCGGTCGGTCAGCGACAGCATCTGGTGCCGGTGCGTGGCGACGATCAGCGTCTGGTCGGGGGTGAGCGCGGCCTTGAGCTTGCCGATGAAGTAATTTTCGGTCTGGCTGTCCATCGCACCGGTCGGCTCGTCGAGGAACAGCATGCGGCTGTCGCTAACCAGGGCACGGGCCAGCACCAGCAGGGCGCGCTGGCCGCCCGAGAGCAGGGCTCCGCGCTCACCGACGGGCAGGTCGAAGCCGGCCGCGTCACGCGAGAGGAAGATGTCTGCACCCGATCGCTTGACCGCATCGAGCAATTGCTCGTCGCTCGCGCGCGGCCCGCCGAGCAGGAGGTTGTCTTTGACCGAGCCCGAGAAAAGCTCGGCATCCTGGCCAACGAAGCGGAAGGCGTCGCGCAGCTGGTGCGGGTGATATTGGCGGCTGTCGAGGCCATCCACGGTCATCACGCCGTCGGTCGGCGCGTAAAGGCCGCACAGCAGCCGGCCGAGCGTCGACTTGCCCGAGGCGACCCGGCCGATGATGCCGATCTTCTCGCCCGGCTTGATGGTGAGATTGATCGCCGACAGGCTGTCGCGCGCTGCGGTCGGATAACGGAAGCCGACATGCTCGAGTGCGACATGGCCCGAGCGCACTTCCGGCACGATCGAGCGCGATGCATTCACGCGCTCGTCGCCGGCTTCCATCATGCGCTGCAGCCCGTCGAGCGCCGTGAACGCCTGCTTGCCGCGGGTGATCAGGAAGGCGAATTGCCCGACCGGGGCAAGTGCACGGCCGGCCAGCATGACGATAGCAATGATCGCGCCCATGCTCATCGAACCGGCATTGAAGAGGTAGAAGCCGCCGATCAGCAG
The DNA here is from genome assembly GCA_031425975.1 of Sphingomonas sp. Classification (GTDB taxonomy): domain Bacteria; phylum Pseudomonadota; class Alphaproteobacteria; order Sphingomonadales; family Sphingomonadaceae; genus Sphingomicrobium. The sequence continues at coordinate 8,315 of JANPKL010000190.1, read as the reverse complement.
CCCGATCGAGATCAGTTGCTGCGACAGGCTGGCGAGATTGACCGCGACCGCGGTCAGCCGCCGCATCTTCTCCTGCGTCGCGGCGGTCATGTCGCTGAGGCGCCGCCAGCGCCCGAGCATCTGCCCCTCGGCGCGCTGGGCCTTCAGGGTCTCCAGCCCGCTGATCGATTCGACCAGCACGCTATGTTGCAGGCCACTGTCCGCCTGCGCGTCGAGCGCGGCCTGGTTCATGCCCTTCTGGAGGCTCATCCCCGCGATCAGCATGACGACGATGCCCGTCAGCGGGACCAGCACCAGCCATCCGGCGAGCACGGTGATGAGGCCAAGGAACAGGAACAGGAACAGCATGTCGACCGCGAGCACGACCGTGGTCGAGGCGAAGAAGTCGCGCACCATTTCATATTCGGACACGCGCTTGGCCAATGCGCCGGTACTTCCGGCGCGCTCGGCGAGCGGCATGTTCATGATCTTCTCGAACAATTTCTGGCTGAGCTTGGCGTCGAGATTGCGCCCGACCTCGTCGATCAGCTGCGCCCGCGCGAGCCGCAGCACGAAATCGAGGCTCAGCGCCAGCAGCACGCCGACCGCCAGCACCCACAAAGTCGGGATCGCCTTGTTGGGGATGACCCGATCGTAGACGTGCATGGTGAACAGGGGCACGGCGAAAGCGAGGAGATTGACCACCAGAGCGGCCAGCAGCACGGGCTTCAACTCGCCCTTGAGCTTGTCGATCTCGCTCCAGAACCAGTGGACGCGCTTGGCCTTGTCCCAGGGGCGCTCGCCCGCCCGCTCCTGCGTCGGATCGGACTCGACCTGCACCGCATGGCCGGTGAAGACGGGCTCGAGATCGGCGAGCGGCATCCAGATCGGCTCGGCGGTGCCGGGCACGTAGACGAGCGCGTCGCGGCCATTGAGTTCATTCAGGACCGCCGCCTGGCCGTCCTCGAGCTGGAGGAGGGCGGGAAGCTTCGCCTTGGGCCAGCCCTTGAGCGTACGGGTCAGCGGAAAACCTCGCATCCCGACCTGCTCGAGCGCCGGCTCGACCTGGTGGAAAGGCAGCATTCCCTGCCCGTCCAGCGCCAGCCCGGCGCGCAGCAGGACCGGCGATGACGGCCGCTCCGCCGCGCGGGCAAGCCAGGCAAGGCAATCGAGGACGGGGTCCAGGGCTGCCTTGCCTTCAGCTTCGAGGTCGCTCACGATACTCAACGCGTGTGCTCCTTGGGTCGCCTTAGCGACCGGCGGACGAGGGGCTCATGGCCGCGGCCGGAGCGGCCTCGACCGGAGCGGCGGCGGCGCCGCTGACGGGACGCGGGGTGCCACCGACATCCTGCGGATCGGCTGGCGGGCCCATCACCGGATAGCGCAGGCTGTTTTCCTGGCGATCGGAGGCGGGCACGGCGCGCACCTTGTAGCGGGTACGCAGGTCCGAATAAGCATCGCGCGGCAGCTGCACGCCGAGCGCCTCGACCAGCCGGTTGGACGCCGCAAGCACGCGATATTGCGCGTAAAGGCGGCTCATCCGAGCGGTCTCGGCCTGGGCCTGGACGTTCTGGCGGGTGTTCTGCGCGTCCAGCACGTCGAGCAGCGAACGGCGACCGACGTTGAACTGCTCGCGGTAGCTCAGCAGCAAGTCGTCGCTGATCCGGCTCTGGTTCTCGAGCTCGCCGACCAGCCGTTGCTGGTTCTGCAGGCGGCTCCAGGCCGAGCGCGAATCCTCTTCGGCGCGGCGCTGGGTCTCGAACAGCCGGGCATGGGCCTCGTCGGCGCGGCGCTGCTGCTCGCGGACATTGGCTTCCTTGATCCCGCCATTGGTCAGGGTCCAGCGCAGCACGATATTGCCCTGGAGATCGCGGGTGTTGCCGGCGAACCCGTCGATGTCGTTGCCGACCCGGGCGCGCCCTTCGGCATTGACGCGGGGACCGACGTCGCTGCGCGCGGCGCGGACGACTTCACGCTGCGAGCTCAAATCGGCGACGGCCTCCTGCACCCGCGGGTTGTTGTCGCGCGCGGCGGCCTCGGCATCGGCCAGGCTGGCCGGCATCTGTGCCGTCAGGTCGGGCGGGACCGAGACGCTGTCGATCGGCATGCCGGTCAGGGTCTGGAAGGCGATGCCCGCAGTCTCGAGATCCTCGCGCGCCTCGGTCACCCGGGCACGGGCAGCCTGCAGCCGCTCTTCGGACTGCTGCTGGTCAGCGATCGAAATCGAGCCCTGCTGGACGCCTTGGCGAAGATCGCCGGAGAGCCGCTCGTGGAACGCGACATTGTCTTCGGAAATGGCGACCAGCCGCTGCTGCAACAGATAGTCGATGTAATTGCGCGCGACGTTGAGCGCGACGAACTCGCTGCGCTCCTCGACCCGCGCGGCGGCGGCGTCGGTGCGGCTCGCCTGGCGGCGGATTTCGGCGTTGCGGCCGCCCGAATCGACCAGCAGCTGGTCGACCACAAGCTCGGCGTCGACCGGCTTCAGCAGTTCATCGCCAAGGCCGATGCGGCGGCGCGACGGATTGCGCAATTCGCGCAGGCCCGCGGAAGTGCGCAGGTCGACGCGGGGATGCCACAGGCCGCGGGCCTGGTTCAGTTCCTCCATCGTCGCTTCGCGGTTGTGCACCGCCTGGCGAATTTCCGGATTGCTTTGCAGCGCGGCCTGTACGGCAGCGCGAAGGTCGACGGCGTGCGCCGGTACTGCGCAGGCGAGCAAGGCTCCCGGCACGATCAGCGTCCAATGCTTCAAGGTCATGTATTTTCCCCTCTGGTCGGAAGCTGGACAAGGCACCCGTCCACTGGCGCCCTGCCCGCTTTGGTTTTAGCCGTTCATGGCCGGTTGAACCGCGTCGGGATGCAGCGCCGGGCTGTCCATCGCCGTATTGCCAGCCCCGAACAAGGGGCTGAAATGGCCTGCGTCCCAAGCCGGAACAGCCGCCGCGAACATCATTGCGTCCTCCGGCATCGGCTGTTCGCCGGCTTCCTCGATCATGTGCTCGACCCCGCCGAAGCCCTGGATCGGCTCGGCCAGCAGGATCGCGGCGTCGATCAGGCGATCGATGCCGGGTCCGCCGTCCCCGCCGCCGGCGAGTGCATCGGCCAGGATCGAACCGACCAGCGCATCGCCCTGGGGCTCGAACTGGGCGACGACTGCGCCGAAGAAGGCCGCGTCGGGAATGTGCAGCTCGCCGCCACTCGGAAGCGGGACGGACTGGCCGAAGTCGAGATTGGTGCCGTGGTCGAGGCGGAACATCGCCTGGTCGGACAGGGTGTCGCCCTGCTCTAACTCGACCCTGATCTCCTCGTTCGAGAAGCGCTGGGCGTGCCCGTCGAGCGCATCCAGACCCTGCACCGAGTTGGTCTCAATCTCGGAACGGAGGATCTCGAAGCGGCCGTCCAGGCTCGTGTCGAAGGCGTTGCTAGTCCAGCTACCAGTCGAGGCCGCGCTCGCACCGTCGAGCGTGTAGGATTGAAAGTCGCTGCTTTGGGTGGTCCCGGCCGCGGCCGCGGTAGTCGCAAAGCCCGCGGCCAGACCGGCCATCAACCCAATATTGGTGTTTGCACTGGTGGTGCGAAGGCTGGTCAGGCTGCTTTCGACGACGGGCTCGGTGGTCGATGACGACGCGAGACGTAGGTTACTTGCAGCCGGAACCGGATTGATCGTCGCCGTGATGGACGACGAAACACTGTCGCCGTCGGCATCGGTCGCGATGATCGGCAGAACCTCGATGATCGGGGTTCCGGCATTGAATGAGCCGATGCCGAAGATCCCAAGGTCGAAGGTCCCGGACACGGCGCGGACAACGACCGAGTCGAACTCGTTGGAGCCGGTCTCGATCTCGTAGCGGTCGCCCTCTTGCAGGCCGCTGAAGATGACCGATCCGTCGGTTTGCCGCGTGGCACTTACACCAAAGCCGATGGTCGTCGCGACACCTACGCCATTCAGTGTGATGGTCGCCGTCGAATTGGTCGTCGCCCAATCGATTACCCGGACCGCAGTGATGGTCACGCCGCTACTGTCGGAGAGGCCGTTATTCGGGCTCCGGTCGACGGAGGTGGCGTCGGTATTGGTCGTGTCGCGGGCATAGACCTGGATCGAGACGAGTTGGTCCTGATTGCCCTGCACCTGGGCCACGGTCTGAATGAAGCGGCTCGTACCGACATGGTCGCCATAGGAGAAACCATTGGGCTTCGCGAGGTTGGCGTTGACGTCCTTCACGAAATCAATCCGCAGGCTGTCATTTGGCCCGATCGACTGATTACCGATGCCGATCGAGGTCGAACTGGTGTTGACGGTCTTGTCCGCATTGTTCGGGCCCGAGGCCGACAGCAGGACATCGACATTGCCGCTGGTATCGCCGGCACCGATGCCGACCGTCGCATTATTGCCCGCGCTGGTCCCCGAGAGATTGGTGAAGTTGGTTGCGGTCCCGTTGGCGATGACGTTCTGGACGTCGAACGTGTAGGTGCCGTTCTGGTTAAGCTGCGCCACGAAGCCGACCACGCCGGTGGAAGTCTGCGCCGTCAGCGTCGAACCGTTGACGACATAGCTAAGCGCCTGACCGCCGACCGTGAGCGCACGGCCGTCCTGGTCGAGGGCGGGCTGGCCGCTCAGCGTCGGGCTGAACACCAGCGAACCCAAGCCGTCGGACCCGATGCTCAGGTTGAGATTGCCCTGGACCGCCGGCGTATTACCGTTGGTCGTGCTCACCGCAGTGGGCGTGAATGCGCTCGGCCCGTCGTCGTCGAACCCGATCTTGCTGCCGATGGCAACGGAGCTGACCGCCCTGTCACCATCTCCGTCGATGACTTCAAATTGCAGCGAGAGAGACCCGTTTGTGATGAAAACAGTTTCATCCGGACTGGAGGTTCCGCCGGTCGGGTGCTGGAGCGACAAATATTGCGCGAGCCAGACCTGCCCGATCGGGTCGAGCTGGAGAGCGAAGGCGACCGGACTTCCCGAAGCAATGCTGCCGACCCGCCCTTCGACACGCGCACCGACCTGGACAAGGAAAATGTCCAGTCCTTCGGTGGTCTTGAGTCCCGATGCCGAGCTGTTCACGATTAGCGAGAAGGCCGCGCTACCTCCGTCAGCGCCGTTTGTGCCACTCGCGGTGGTCGTGAAGCCGACCGTTCCGTTGGTGTTGGCGGAGTAGGCGATTCCGATCGGACCAGTGCCGGCGACGTGAGGATCGTCACCAGGATTGCTGACCCAGGAGAAGTCAGCGAACGGGCCGCTGTAATCCGTGTCGGATTGGATACCCACGGTCTCGTCATGGCGAATGACGCCCGCGCCCAAGATCAGATCGGCAATGGGCGTGTCATCGCTGACGCTGATCGCAATGGTGCCGACATTGCTGTCACCGTCAGCCTGCGATGCCACAACCTGGATCCCGCTGATCGAGACCGGGCCCTGAGTCGCGTTCGGATAGATATGCTCGAGTGGCCCGACGAGGGTCGCCGTGACCCCGATGTCGGCAATGTCGCCCGCTGCCACGCCGCTGGTCTCGCCGGTCAGCTGCACCAGGATCGCGGTGCCAAGGTTGGTCGCGCCGTTGAACAGGGTGCCGGCCAGCTGGCCGCTGCCGTTGATCGACCAGCTGAGGGTGTAGCCGGCCTGGAGGCCCGCGACATTGATCCCGCCAAAGCTGTTGGCGAAGGCGACCGAAGTGATCGCATCCGAGCCGGCCGTGAAGTGCAGGCCATTGGCCGCCGTCACGATCTGGGTCTCCGCCGTCGAAGTCGGGGATGTGCCGGTGGCGGTGCTTGCCGCCAGGTCGCCGGTCGCCGAAGTATCGAGCGCAGCCTCGCTGAGGGTGAGGGCGACGTTGCCGCCCGGCCCGGGATTGGCGCCGTCGGTGACGTTGATGACCTGCACGGCCGTGTCGGTGTCGCCGTCGCCGTCACGCAGCTTATAGACGAAGCCCGCTTCGTACGGAGTGACGTTGTTCGACAGGTTGTTCGCCGGGGCGAAGGTCCAGGCGCCATTGGCATTGAAGCTATAGGTGCCGTCGCCATTGACGAACTGGAAGAAGCCGCCCGCAATCGCGGTGCCCGAATTTATGGCGACGAAGCCCGCGCCGAAGTCGACCTCGATCAGGGTCGCGCCGTCGGCACCCGGAACGTCGGCTCCGCCATTGGCTTCGCTGTCGGTGATGACGTTGCCGCTGATGGCGGCCGCGCCTTCGACCACGGTGAGAACCGGCTCGTTCACCGCATCGACCACGTCGTCGACCACGCGGATCGACAGGGTGTCGGTGGCGCTGTCGGTGTCCTTGTCGGTCAGGACGACCGTCATGTTGTCGAACAGGTCGTTCTCGCCCAGCCCGGCGGCGTGGCTTTCATTGGCCAACAGGGTGTAGCTGTAGCTGACCTTGCCGGTGGCCGGATCGAAGGCGGTGAAGGTGATGCTGTTGCCGAGCGTCGTGGTGCCCGTGGCATTGGTCTGGAACACACCGTTGATGAACACCTGGATCCCGCCGACCGTCAGATCCTTGATCCCGTCGGGAGCGGAGACGTTGAAATTGCCGGTAGTGGTCAACGATTCTTTGGCCGTGTCCGAGCCCAGCGGCAGATCATCCTCGTCGACCACCGCATCGCCGCCATTGAGCGACGGGGTGAGATTGGTGATCGTCACGGGATCGTTCGTCCCACGCAGCGTCACCCGCACATTGGCGGGATCGGTATCGCCGTCGCCGTCGGTCAGCGTGTAGCTGAAGTCGTCGACCAGCGTCGCTCCGGGAGCGAGCGCGTTGATCGCCGCCTGGCCAGCGATGCTCAGCGTATAGGTTTGTGTGCCGTCGCCATTGACCGTCAGCGTGCCGTAGGTGCCCGTCAGGCTGGTGAAGACTCGGCTGCCGAAGCCGTCCGCGCCGTTGACGTCGTTGGTGTCGACATCGAAGCTGATCGCATTGTCGGTATCGCCCTCCAAGATTTCATAGCCGAGGTCGTCGGCCGCGACCGGGATGTCGTCGACGATGCCGATGGTGATCGTGCCCGCGGCGCTGTCGCCGGTCGCGTCGGTGACATTGACCGTGACGACATCGCTGATCGGATTGATCTCGCCGGCTCCGCTGTGCGTCAGCGGGGCAAGCAGCGTGTAGCTGTAGCTGTAAGTGGTGACGGTGCCGACGGTGCTGACGCCGGTGATGAGCAGCGTGCCCTCGCCAGTGTTGAAGGACGCGCCGTTGGTGACCGCAACGCCGCCGATGGTGACGCTGCCGGTCTCACCCTTGAGGTCGACTTGGAACGAGCCGGTGGTCGTATCGCTCGGCAGGCCATGCTGGACGCCGTCAGCCAGACCGTCCTCATAGACGGTGCCGGTCGGGTTGGTGACGGTCGGAGTGCGGGCATCCTGGACGAAGCTGATCGCCAGCTGGGCAACGTCACGGTCGCCGTCGGCGTCGCGCATCTGATAGCTGAAGCTCTCGCCTGTCACCCCGACCGGGATTGAAGCCGTCGTTAGAGTGTAGGTGTAACTTCCGTCAGCCTTGATCAGCAAATTTCCGTAGGTGCCGATGATCAGCTGTCCACCCGGGCCCGCCGCCACTGCGGTGAAGCTGCCGCCGGCCGCCTCGGTCCCGGTGCGCGCACCGATGACGGTCGCGCCGCCGTCGGCCCCGGCGATGTCACTCGTCCCGTCGGAAGCGTTCGTGTCGCTGCCGCCGCTGCCAGTCAGCAGATTGCCGTCGGCGATATTGCCGAGGCCCTCGGTGACCGTATCGCTGTCGTCGCGCGCCGTGGGCACGTCGTCGACGATGTTGATGGTGATGGTCCCGTTGACACTGTTCCCGTTGGCGTCGGTCGCGGTGTAGTTGAAGACGTTGCTGCCGCTCACTACCGCGCCGTCGTTAGCCGCCGGGTTGGTCGAGAAGGGCGTCGTCAGCGTGTAGGTATAGGCGCCGCCGCTGGTCAGCTGGAGCGTGCCATTGGCCCCCGCTCCCGGGCTGGTCAGCGTGTAGACGGTCGCGCCGCTGACGACGAGCTGCCCGCCGGTGGTCTCGGCGGTCGAAATCGCATTCGAGCCGGTCGCGAGCGCCGCCTCGTTGACCGAATTGACCTCCACGTCCGGTGTCAGGGTCACGTCGTTGACCGTAATCGTCAGCGTGGTGGTGCTGAGGTCGCCGTCGCCGTCCCGGACGGTGTAGGTGAAGACGTCCGTCTGCGCCGTGGTGACGCTGTTGCTGTTGGCCTTGTAGCTGTAGCTGCCGTCGGCATTGAGCGTCAGCTTGCCATAAGTGCCGCTGATCTCGGTCGCGACGTTGCCGCTGGCCGGGGTCGCGACATTGCTGCCGGCGCGAACGCCGACCACGGTGATGCCGTCGGCACCCGCG
>JANPKL010000189.1:0-2306 GCA_031425975.1 Sphingomonas sp. | reverse complement strand
CCCCTGGCCACCGCATACACTTGTTGAGCGCGCCCCAGCAATGTCCGCAATGGGTCGTAAGCGGACATTCGCTTAAGCGGCGGTCAGGCAGTGTTTGCGAGATTGCTGGACCCAGGTCCGCGCCCGCGGTATCGGTCCAGGAAGGCACTCGCATGCGCCGCCAGCCGGCTCTCACCAATCGCATCCCTCAGCCCCGCCATCAGCCGCTGGTAGAACCACAGATTATGCTCGGTCATTAGCATCGCCCCCAAAATCTCGCCCGAGCGGACGAGGTGGTGGAGGTAGGCTCGGCTGTATGACGTGCAGGCCGGGCACAGGCAGTCGGCCTCGAGCGGCTCCCGGTCCTCGGCATGCTTGGCATTGCGCAAATTGAGCGGCCCGTCGGCGGTGAAGGCCTGGCCGTTGCGGCCCGAGCGGGTGGGGAGGACGCAGTCGAACATGTCGATGCCGCGCAGCACCGCCTCGACAATGTCGTCGGGCTTGCCGACCCCCATCAGGTAGCGGGGTTTTTCCGCCGGCAGCTGCCCGGGCGCGAAGTCGAGGCAGGCGAGCATCGCCTCCTGCCCCTCGCCGACCGCAAGCCCGCCGACCGCATAGCCGTCGAAGCCGATCTCGATCAGGCCCTCGGCCGAGCGGCGGCGGAGGCCTTCGTCGAGCACGCCCTGCTGGATCCCGAACAAGGCCGCGCCCGCCGCATGGTCGCCGCCACGGTCGAACTCCTCCCGCGACCGCCGCCCCCAGCGCAAGGAACGCTCCATCGCCGCCACCTGTAACTCGGGCGCGGCATCGGCAGGGACGAGTTGGTCGAACTGCATGACGATGTCGGATCCCAGCAGCCGCTGGATCTCGATCGAGCGCTCGGGGCTGAGCATGTGGCGCGAGCCGTCGAGGTGGCTCTTGAAGCTCACGCCCTCCTCGGTGACCTTGGTGAGGTCACTGAGGGACATCACCTGATAGCCGCCGCTGTCGGTCAGGATGGGCCGGTCCCAGCCCATGAAGCGGTGCAGCCCGCCAAGCCGCGCGACCCGTTCGGCGCCGGGGCGGAGCATCAGATGATAGGTGTTGCCAAGGATGATGTCGGCGCCCGCCGCGCGCACCCCCTCGGGCTTGACCGCCTTGACCGTCGCGGCCGTTCCGACGGGCATGAAGGCAGGCGTGCGGATGGTGCCGCGGGCCATATTGATGGCGCCGGTGCGCGCCCGGCCGTCGGTCGCGGAAATGGAAAAGTCGAAGCGGGTCATGTCGCCCGCGCCCCTAGCCCAAGGCGTGGTCCAGGGACAGGCGTGTGCGCTTGCGGTTTTTGCTTGACGGATGTTGGCGCGGAGGTTGTCATACGCCCCGCGATCCCTTGCGGGACTCGCACGAACAGGGGAAGCGCCATGCGTGCAGCGATTGATCTTCGGCCGTCCGAATGGAAAGGCGGGTTCAAGAATCTCATCCAGAATTGGGAGAAAAATAGCGCACAGCTGAGCTCCGACCCCGAGGATCAGGCCGCGTTCGGCAAGTCGCTGCGTAGGTCGCAAATGCAGTTGACCCATGTCGCCAAGGACTTGGCTTCGATGCGCAATGGAAAGAAGGACGGCGACGATGCGCTCAGCGTGAAAGTCGGCGTGTTCGAAGGCGGTCGCGGCGGGAAGATCTGGCTTGGCGCAAAGACTTCGAACGCCATGCTCGTCCTCTTGAGCTTCAAGGGCGCGGTGATCGACACCAAGGCGCTGCTGACCGGTGAGGAAGAGGAAGAAGTCGAAGAAGAGGCCGAGGACGCCTAGTCCGCAAGAAAGAAATGAAATCCCGACGTCCATGACGAGCGAAAGCTCGCCAGTCGCGTGGCAGTTCAGCGTATCCAGAAGTAAGGCGTAGAAAGGAAACCAGGGCGCTGGGACGGGGACGTCTGCGCGAACGGCGGAGAAACAGGAATGGCGCGGATAGTCGACTTAAGCGACAATGACATCAAGGATGGATTTTCGGCGTTCGTGAATGGATGGCTCAAATTCGCCGCGGATAATGCCGGCAAGTTTAAGGACACCGGCCCGAAAGACGTCATCGCCTTCGGTAAGTCGCTCAGCGGGAACAAGCAGCAGCTCACTCATCTGGCGAAGAATATTCAATTCATGATGGCGAACAAGGCCGGGCTGCCTTTCGCCCAGAAGGACAGGGAAACGTCGCTGGCCAAGCATCGCGATTGGAAGCCGAGCGCGGTCGACAAGATCAAGGTCAGGGTGCAGAAAGCGATGGTCAAGGTCGCCTTGCACGAGCGCAAGGGCGAATTGTCGCTGGTGCTTCACCGCATGACCAAGCAGTCGGTG
>JANPKL010000188.1:0-2245 GCA_031425975.1 Sphingomonas sp. | reverse complement strand
TGCGTTGCCGCACGAACCAAGGCGGGGCGGTCATTAGGCGGGCAGGCAGGGGAGTGCAAGGGGCGGCAGGAACCTAGCGGCCGCCGGCCTTGAGCAGGTCGGGGACCCGGACCAGTTTCTCGCGGGCGAAGCCGGTGCGGGCGGCGGCGACTTCGGCGGCCTCGATTTTCTGCCAGTCGGCGAAGCGGATCGGGTCACAGCCGCGGCTGGCGAGTAGGCGGTCGAGGCCGGCGCTGCCGTCGCGGCCGCTGGCCGGGGCGGAGGGCGGGAAGGCGGCGGCGATCGCCTCGGCTACTTCATAGCCGTCGGGGCGGTTGGTCCCGATCGTGCCGGTCGGGCCACGGCGCGCCCAGCCGACCGCATAGAGCCGCTCGTCGATCCGCCCGCCTTCATTGGGGAAACGGCCGAGCCGCTCGTCGTAAGGCAGGCCGGGGATCGGCGGAGTGGCATAGCCGATGCAGCTGACGATGAGGCCGGCAGGGACGGCATAGGCTTCGCCGGTGCCACGCGCCTGGCCGGCCAGATCCAGCGCGGTGCGTTCGACCAGTAGGCGCTCGGCGCGACCGTCGCCCTCGATCGCGACCGGCCTGGCGAAGAAATCGAAGGCGATCGTCTTGGGCTTCGAGCCGTCGGGCGGTGCGGCGAGGAAGCCGCGCAAATGATCGACCGACTTGCGCTGGCCGGGATCGAGCATAGCGTCGGTGCCTTGGGGCGGGAAGTCGGCCGGGTCGGCTAGCGGCGCCGCGGCCTCGAGATGGCCGAGCTCACCCAGTTCCTTGGGGGTCATGGCGATCTGGTGCGGTCCGCGCCGGCCGACTATGGTGATGTGGCGGATGCTGCTGTGGGCCAGCGCTTCAAAGGCGTGGGCGACGATGTCCGACCCGGTGAATTCGGCCGGGGTCTTGGACAGGATGCGAGCGACGTCGAGCGCGACATTGCCGTTGCCGATGATCGCGGCATGTGAGCCATCCAGCGGCGGGGCGAGGTCGGCGAAATCGGGGTGACCGTTGTACCAGCCGACAAAGGCGGCCGAGCCGATCACGCCCGGGAGATCGTCACCGGGCAGGCCGAGGCGGCGGTCGAGCGGAGCGCCGGTGGCGAGCACCACCGCATCGTAATAATGGAGGAGTTCCTCGATCGACACGTCGGCCCCGAGGTGGACGTTACCGAGGAAGCGCACGCCGGGGGTTAACGCGACCTTTTCGTAGCGGCGAGCGACCGCCTTGATCGACTGATGGTCGGGCGCAACACCGAAGCGGATCAGGCCGTAGGGGACGGGCAGCCGGTCGAGCAGGTCGATGCCGATGCCGTCGCCATAGGCCTTGGTCAGGGCCTCGGCGGTGTAGAAGCCGGCGGGTCCGGAACCGACGATGGCGACATGGCGCATGGGCTTTGTGCCTCCTCTGGCGGCGGGCAGGATGTCACCCCGAGCGGGGATTGGCAAACCTCAGTCGAGCAGGGGGGCGGGCGGGTCGAGCGCGATGCCCGCCGTGCGGGCGACCTCGAGCGCCCAGTCGTGGACCTTGGTGATCTCGTCGGCGTGGACCGCGGCGGCGGCGGCCTGATCGGCCTTGCGATCGGGAGCGGCGAAGCGCACGCCAGTCTTGGCATTGCGGCCGAAAACCCCGGCGATCAGCGCGGCGCGGGCATCGTCCTTCGCGATGATCCCGAACAATGTGTCGAGCGCGGCAAGCGCGGCCGCAGGATCGGCCAGAAGCCGCTCGCTGTCGAGCGTCCGGACGCGGCCGGGAAAGCGCTCGGCGAGGCGGGCATAGAGCGCATGCTGCGCGAGCCAGCCGACGGCGGCGACCTGAAGGTCGGTCTGGAGGAAATAATCTTCCGCCGAGAAACCGGGGACGACGAGGCCCTCCTTCAATTGCTTGTGGAGCAGGTCGCGGACCCAGCGGCGGCCCCACAGCCCCTTGGCGGCGATCGAACCGAGATAGAGTGGCAAGGGTGCGTAGAGCAGCAGCGCCTGCGCCTGCGGCCGGGCGGCGAGCATTGCGGGGGCGAGGCCGTTGACGACGTTGGAGGGCTTGATCACCGTCACTTCGCCCGGCTCCAGCGGTCGCGCGAGGAGGTCGAGCGCCTGCTCGAGCACGCCGCCGAGGGCCTGCGGGTCGGCCCCGCGATGGCGCCAGCCGACCAGGTCGTTGAGGATGACCGGCTCCTTCAGGCTGTGCGCGCTGCCCGGCCGGTCGTAGGCATTGGCGAGCAGGGTCGAGCAGCAATAAGCCGAGTGGAA
>JANPKL010000187.1:0-5249 GCA_031425975.1 Sphingomonas sp. | reverse complement strand
GGTACTGCTCGATCGCAAGAGCCTGGTCGATGCGGCCGGCGAGCGCTGGCTGCTGAAAAACTATCGCTTCGGCTCCGACATCTATGCCCGGCAGGTCGACGGAATCGGAATATTCGCCGCCGAGCTCGAGATGAGCGGAAGCATCGACGGCGTGGACGCCTCGGGGCGCTGGTGGCTGGCAGACAGCTGGAGAAAATCGTCGATCGGGCGTCAGTGGAAGCTGGTCGACCGCCAGCTCAGCGTCGCCGATGCCGATCCCGGCTTTGCCCAGGCGGTCCGCGCGCTCCAGCTCTGGCGTCAATAGGCCCGGCGTCGGGCGGCGACCAGCATCCGCAGCAGCATCGCGACCGGGCGCGGAACGCCGACCTTGCCCTCCAGCCATAACGACACGGCCGAGCGACTGACCCCGATCGCCGCAGCCAGTTCGATCTGCGTTCGATAGCCAAGCGCGCGCATGTGGCTGCGCAGCTCGTCGGGGGTCATCGACGCGAGGAGAGGGTCGGACGCCATTTTACATCATCATCCCGGGCTGGATCCGCGATCCGCCTTCTCTTGAATTGATATTTCCAGAGATGAAGCACGCAGACCCCGGATCAGGTCTGGGGTGGCGGGACTTCTGTGGTAACCGCCGCGATCAGATCGCATCGGCGCCCTCGTCGCCGGTGCGGATTCTGACCGCCTGTTCGATGGCGGTGACGAAAATCTTGCCGTCTCCGATCCGTCCGGTGCGGGCAGCGGCGGCGATGGCCTCCACCACATTGGCGACCAGGCTGTCCTCGACCACCACTTCGATCTTCACCTTGGGCAGGAAGTCGATCACATATTCGGCGCCGCGGTACAGCTCGGTGTGGCCCTTCTGGCGGCCGAAGCCCTTGACCTCGGTGACGGTCATACCGCTGACACCGACCTCGTGCAGCGCATCCTTCACGTCATCGAGCTTGAACGGCTTGATGATCGCCTCGACCTTTTTCATGTCATTTGCCCCTCGGTTGGCACCCTGTCGGCGCTACCTTAGGCGGCGTCTTGGCAATGCCGCAATTGCCCGGCAGCAGCGCGGCCATGCGCCAAGCGATCATTCTTGCAGCAGGACAGGGCTCGCGCCTCGGCCCGCTTACCCACGACCAGCCCAAGTGCCTCATTTCATTCGGCGGGCGGACTTTGCTCGACCGCCAGCTCGACACGCTCGCGGCGTGCGGGGTGAATATTTCGATCATTGTTACCGGTTTTCGAGACGGCGCGATCGAACAAGCGCTGGAGCGGCGGCGGAAGGCGGGCGAGGGGCCCGAGACCCGGACCATCTTCAATCCCTTCTACAAGGTTGCCGACAATACCGGGTCGCTGTTCATGGCGCGCGAAGCGCTCGAAGGCGAAACTCTGGTGTGGAACGGCGACACGATGGTTTCGACGGCGCTGATGCGCAAAGTCGTGGCGAACCCGCGGGACGGCATCTGCGTCACCATCGACCGCAAGACCGAGGGTTATGACGCCGACGACATGAAGGTGTGCGAAGAGGGCGGCCGGTTGCGCGCGATCGGCAAAAGGCTAGCGCCGACTGACGGGGTGAATGCCGAATCCATCGGGCTACTGGCGTTTCGCGGTGACGGAGCGGCGCGCTTTCGCCGCGCAATCGAGGAGGCGATGCGCAGCTCAGAGGGAACGCAGATATGGTATTTGCGGGTAATCCACCATCTGGCCCAGCACTGCGACATCGGAACGCTCGATATCTCCGGCGAGGAGTGGGGCGAAGTCGACTTCCCCGAAGACGTCGCCCGCGCCCAAGCAATGGTCGCGGGGTGGTAGGAAAGGCTTCCTAGTAAGGCGGCTTCAGCAATCCCTTGGGGCTGGTCGTGAAGATCTCGCAGCCGTCGTCGGTAATTCCGATCGAATGTTCGAATTGAGCGCTCAGCGAGCGGTCGCGGGTGACGGCGGTCCAGCCGTCGTCGAGCAATTTACAGTCCGCGCGGCCGATGTTGATCATCGGCTCGACGGTGAAGAACATGCCGGGCTTGAGCTCGGGGCCGGTGCCAGGGCGGCCGGCGTGGACCACTTCGGGCGAATCGTGGAACAGTCGGCCAAGGCCGTGGCCGCAGAAATCGCGCACCACCGAATACCGGTTCTTCTCGGCATGGCGCTGGATCGCGGCCGAGACATCGCCGAGCCGGTTGCCCGGCCGGGCCTGCTCCAGCCCGAGCATCAGGCATTCGTAGGTGATGTCTACCAGTCGCCGCGCCTTCACCCCGACGTCGCCGACGAGATACATCCGGCTGCTGTCCCCGTGCCACCCGTCGAGGATCGGGGTCACGTCGATATTGACGATGTCGCCGTCCTTGAGTGCCTTTTCAGCCGGGATGCCGTGGCAGACGACATGATTGATCGAGGTGCAGCAGCTGTGGGTGTAGCCGCGATAGCCGAGCGTCGCCGGAACCGCCGCCGCCGCGCGCATCGCCCGGAACACGAAGTCGTCGATCTCGCGCGTGGTGACGCCGGGGGCGACCACGGGTACGAGTGCATCGAGGATTTCGGCCGCAAGCCGGCCCGCGGCACGCATGCCCTCAAATCCCTCAGGTCCGTGCAGCTTGATCACGCCGCTGCGCGCTTCGCTGCGATCCTCGGGCGCGACGGTCACATATTGGGTCATTTTTTGCCATATAGCGGCGCCCGGCCAAAAAGGTTAGCCCCGCGCCATGACCACAAGAATCTGGACCGCCGCGCTGCTGATCATCGGCGACGAGATCCTGTCCGGCCGGACACAGGACAAGAATGTCGCGCAGATCGCGACCTGGCTAAACGTGCAAGGCATCCGCCTGGCCGAGGTGCGGATCGTCGCGGACGTCGAGGAAAGGATCGTCGCCGCGGTCAACGCCCTGCGCGAAGGCAATGATTATCTGTTTACCACCGGAGGGATCGGGCCGACCCACGACGATATCACGGTCGACGCACTGGCCGTCGCGCTTGGCGTCGAAGTGATCGTCCATCCGCAGGCGCGCGCCATTCTCGAGGCTTATTATGCGACTCGCGGCGGCGTGACCGAGGCGCGGCTGCGGATGGCGCGGGTGCCCGCCGGGGCCGAGCTCATCATGAACAAGGTTTCGGGCGCGCCGGGCATTCGCCACGGCAATATCTTCATCCTGCCCGGCGTGCCGCACATTACCGCCGGAATGCTCGACGCGCTGACCGGCCAGCTCGAGGGCGGGCGGCCGCTGGTCGCGGTGACGATCGGCGGGATGGTCCCCGAAAGCGAAGTGGCCGACCTGCTGCGCGAAACCGAACGCGCGCACGAGGGCATCGTCATCGGCAGCTATCCCTTCTTCCGCGAGGGCAAGGTCGGGGCGAATTTCGTGATCCGCTCGGAAAGCGAAGCGGATGCACAGGCGGTCGCGGACCTCCTTTCGGCCAGCATGGAGAGTGCCGGCTTCCTGGTGGTTGCGGGCGGGGTCTGAAGGCCGGCGAACCAGTCGGCATAAGGGCTATTCTTCGCCAAATGCCGGTTCCAGTCGGGGGCGCCGTCGGTCCACCATACCGGACCGCGCTCGCCCAGCGCGCGCTTGGCGGCATCGACGCGGGCCCGGTCGCGGGTGCGGCGCGCATCCATCAGTTCGCGGACCACCGCCTCACGCCGGTCAGGGTCGAGTGAGGGGTCGCTGAGGCGCCAGAGGCGACCCCGGACGACGAAATAGCGGCCGTCCGGAGTCGCCGGATATTCAGGAGGAAGCGGCATCCACCGTCGCGACCGGGGGCACCACCTGACTGTGCTGGACCACCGTCCAGTCGTCGTGGCCGCGGCGCATGAGGGTGGAGCTGGCAAAGCAGCGATAGGTCTCCTCGCCGCGGCTGGCCTCGACCTGGTAACCGATCACGATCAATCCTTCGTGCGGACGGCTAACCTTCTGCGCGGAGAAGCGCACCTCATCCCACTGGGGCGTGTCCTTGACCGCTGCCTTGGCCGCGTCGCGCGAGAAGAGAAAAGGCTCGGCGGGCAGTGCCATCACCGCATTCTCGTCGACCAGCCGCTCATAAACCTCGTCGCCGCCGTGCCAGAGCTTCTCTTCCATTTCCCAGATTCGCGCGTCTTCCACCGTCAATCTCCCATGTCTTTGCCTGCTAACGGGCAAGACAGGGCTGCAGTTCAACGGTTGATTTCATAAGCATGCTTACTATAAGTATGCGCTATGGAACCGATTGTCTGGGAAATCGGCGAAACCGCCCACGCCCTGCGCCGTGCCTTCGATCGCAAGGCGGCGGCGCTTGGCATCACCCGCGCGCAATGGCGCGTGCTTGCGCATCTCGATCATTTGCCCGGCCAGAAGCAGGTCGAATTGGCCGAGCGCATGGACATCGAGCCGATCACGCTCTGCCGGATCGTCGACAAGCTGGAGGAAGCGGCGCTGGTCGAGCGTCGGCGTGACCCGAGCGACCGCCGTGCCTGGCAGCTCCATCTGTGCGCACAGGCGGCGCCGGTGGTGCGAAAACTTCATACGCTGGCCGATGAATTTTCGGCCGAAGTGTTCGGCAATCTCAATCCCGCCGAAATCGAGCGCGCAAGCACTCTGCTGGCGATGGTCCGCGGCAATCTTGCGGGCCTTGCCCCGCGCGCCAAGGTGTCGGCATGAACCAGGAGACGAGCATCGTCGCGGCCCCCGACGAGGGGATCGGGTCGCCCGCGAAAAGCCGCCTCCCGCGGCTGATGCTGATGCTGATCGTGCCGCTGCTGCTGCTGGCGGTGGGCGGCTACGTCTGGTGGTCGAGCCGCGACCTGGTCGAGACCGACAATGCGCAGGTCCGCCAGGACATCACCTCGGTCGGGTCGCAGGTCGGCGGCCCGATCGCACAGGTGTTCGTCAAGGAAGGAGAGCGGGTCCGCGCCGGACAATTGCTGTTCACCATCGACGACGCGCCTTACCGGGTGGCGCTGCTTGCGGCCGAGGCGCAATTGTCCGCCGCGACCGTGGCCGAGCGGCAGGTGGTTTCGGTGGCCGCCGGCACCGGGGCCGACATCAGCGGGGCGCAGGCGCAGCTGACCATCATGCGCCGCGCGCTCGACCGCCAGGCGGAGTTGCTCGAACGCGGATTCACCACGCGGGTGCGCTATGACGAGGCGCTCTCCGACCTGCGCCAGGCCGAGACCGCGCTGGCCGATGCCCGCGCCCGCTCGAACACGGCGGCGGCGGCGATCGCGCCGTCGGGCGAGCAGCCGGGCGAGGCAGCCGCGCGTGCCGCCATTGCCAAAGCCCGGCTCGACCTCGACCGAG
>JANPKL010000186.1:0-5259 GCA_031425975.1 Sphingomonas sp. | reverse complement strand
TCGGGATAATCGACCCCGGCGATCTCCATCAATTGCTGATATTCAAGGCCCGGGGTGTCGCGCAGCAGTTTGCACGCGTCGGCTACGCCCTCGCGCGCGACGGTCACCGTGATCTCGTCGGCCTGCTCCTTGACCTCGAGCAGGAAGGACCCGAGCGCGGCGCGCGCGGCCTCGACCACGCCCGCGTCGGACGCCATGCGGGGGGCGCTGTGGGTCACCGCGTGATCGTCCCTTCGCGGCGGATTTTCCGCTGCAACTGGAGGATCCCGTAGAGCAGGGCTTCCGCGGTCGGCGGGCAGCCGGGGACGTAGATGTCGACCGGGACGATCCGGTCGCAGCCGCGCACGACGCTGTAGCTGTAATGATAATAGCCCCCGCCATTGGCGCAGGACCCCATCGAGATGACATAGCGCGGCTCGGCCATCTGGTCGTAGACCTTGCGCAGCGCCGGGGCCATCTTGTTACAGAGCGTGCCGGCGACGATCATCACGTCGGACTGACGCGGGGACGCGCGCGGGGCGACGCCGAACCGCTCGAGGTCGTAGCGCGGCATGTTGACGTGGATCATCTCGACCGCGCAGCAGGCGAGGCCGAAGGTCATCCACCACAGCGATCCGGTGCGCGCCCAGGTCGCCAGATCGTCGACTGAAGCAACGATGAAGCCCTTTTCGTCGAGCTCCGCGCGCATCTTCTCGAGCCGCTGATGCTCTTGCGAGCCCGGGACCAGCCCGGCGCCGCGCGCAATCTCCTCCTCGGTGGGAAAGGGGTTTGCCGCAGGGTCGAGCATCACTCCCATTCGAGCGCTCCCTTCTTCCAGGCATAGGCGAGGCCCAGCGCGAGTTCGGCAAGGAACACCATCATCGCGCCCCAGCCGAGCCAGCCGGTGGTGTCGAGCGTGACCGCCCAGGGAAACAGGAAGGCGGCTTCGAGGTCGAACACGATGAACAGGATCGCGACCAGATAGAAGCGCACGTCGAACTGACTGCGGCTGTCCTCGAAGGCCGGAAAGCCGCACTCATATTCGCTCAGCTTCTCGGCATAGGGCTGGTGCGCGCCGGTGAAGCGCGAGGCGATCATCGGCAGCACGACGAATGCGGTGCTCAAGGCCAAGGCGACGGCCAGGAACAGCAGGATCGGCAGATATTGTGCGGCAGTCGCGGCCACGCGGAAACTCCGGGATTTCAGACTTGGGCGCGCTCTAGAACAGGGCTGCGCCGGAGACAACGGGGCATTGCCCAAAGTTCGTCACCCCGGACTTGATCCGGGGTCCCGCTTTCGCCTCAAGAAGAAGAAGCGGGATCCCGGATCAAGTCCGGGATGACGCGGGTTCACGCAGCGAACCAGCAACCAGTTTGTGCAACCGGCTGTGCACATCGCCATTGCCCGCGATATACTCGCGGCGCTCCGTCATCCGGTCCTGCCCGCGATAATCGCTGACGAAACCGCCGGCTTCCTTGACCAGCAACATGCCCGCGGCCGTATCCCACGGGTCGAGATCATCCTCCCAGAAGCCGTCCATCCGCCCCGCCGCGACCCAGGCGAAATCGAGGCTGGCGGCGCCGAAGCGGCGGATTCCGGCGACTTCAGGGGCGACGGCGTTGTAGATCCTGGTCCAGCGGACACTGTCGGAGCGGCCCATGTGCGGGATGCCGGTGCCGATCACCGTCTCATTCAGGAAGCGGCGCGAGGAGACGCGGAGGCGGCGGTCGTGGAGCCAGGCGCCGCGGCCGCGCTCGGCCCAGAAGGTCTCATCGGTCAGCGGCTGATAGACCAGGGCCTGCGTAACCTCGCCGCGCCCGTCGGGCCGGCGCTCCTCGACCGCGATCGAGATGGCGAAATGCGGGATCGAGTGGAGGAAATTGGTCGTCCCATCGAGCGGATC
Source organism: Sphingomonas sp. (assembly GCA_031425975.1). Taxonomy (GTDB): domain Bacteria; phylum Pseudomonadota; class Alphaproteobacteria; order Sphingomonadales; family Sphingomonadaceae; genus Sphingomicrobium. The sequence continues at coordinate 3,377 of JANPKL010000186.1, read as the reverse complement.
GACGATCCAGCGCGGCTTCGATGGATTGCCCTCGATGGCGCCGCCTTCCTCCAGCAGCATGCCCCAGTCGGGCCGGGCATTGCGCAGCTCGGCGACGAGGGTCTCTTCGGACGCCTTGTCGGCCATGGTGACGAAGTCGGCCGGGCCCTTCTTCGAGACTTGCAACTCGCCGACCTCGTTGAAGTCGCGGCGCAACTTGGGTGCGGCCTTGCGCGCGGCCTTCTGCATGACGGCGATGAGACCGGAGATGACGGCCATGATCAGTCCGCGCGCCGCACGTAGGTCTGTTCGTAGACGTCGACCACGATCTTCGTGCCCGCGCCGATATGCGGGGGAACCATGACGCGGACGCCGTTTTCCAAGATCGCGGGCTTGTAGCTGGACGAGGCGGTCTGGCCCTTCACCACGGCGTCGGCCTCGACGATCACCGCCTCGACCGTGTCGGGCAACTGGACCGAGATCGGGCGCTCGTCATACAGCTCCATCACCACGTCCATGCCGTCCTGGAGGAAGGCCGCGGCGTCGCCCAGCGTGTCGCGCGACAAGGTGATCTGCTCGTAGCTTTCCTTGTCCATGAAGACGAGATCCTCGCCTTCGGCATAAAGGTAGCTGAAGTCCTTGGTGTCGAGGCGGACGCGCTCGACCGTCTCGGCGCTGCGGAAGCGGACATTGTTCTTGCGGCCGTCGATCAGGTTCTTGAGCTCGACCTGCATATAAGCACCGCCCTTTCCGGGCTGGGTGTGCTGGATCTTGACCGCACGCCAGATGCCTTTTTCATATTCGATGATGTTGCCGGGACGAATGTCCACGCCGCTGATCTTCATGGATCCGCTACTTCCGCTGTACGAGGTTGAAAGAGCATCGGGACGGGCCCGCTGGCCCGCGCCACTAGCCCGTCATCGCCTTTTGGGCAAGTTATCGGCCCGAAAGCTGCGGATAGGGATTGAGCGGCGTGCCCTGCCACCAGCGCTCGCCCGGGCGCATGGCGTAGATGGCATAATGAAGATGCGGGCCCGACGGATTGGCATTGCCGCTGATGCCGACAGTGCCGATCGGATCGCCGCGGCGGATGCGCCGGCCCACGATCAGGCCGGGCGCATAGCTATCGAGATGCGCATAATAATGGAGGAAGCGGCCGTCGGGCGAGCGGACATAGGCGCTGATCCCTCCCCCGCCCTGCGAGAAATATAGCTTCTCGATCACGCCGTCGCTGGCCGAGACCACCGGCGTGCCTCTTTCGGCCATGATGTCGATCGCATTATGGACCCGGCTGCCGCCGCCCCGGCTTTGTGTGAAGGTGTCGACGAGATCCTTGGCGCCGATCCCCGCGACCGGAATGGCGAGGCCGGCCGGGCTGACCTGCAGTGGGCCGACCGGGCGCCGCGAGGCCACGCGCGGCGCCCCCGCGGCACTGTCGATGCCGGCCTGCTCGGCCGTCTCGGACAAGATTGCGACCGCGGTCGAGGGCGGGTCGGAGGTGCGGTTGACCCCGCGCCACCACAGCCACGCGCCCAGCGCCAGCACGGCGAAGATCACCGCATTGCCAAAGACGCTGAGGGCGCGGCCGCTCATTCCCCCGGTTCTCCGATCAGGCCTGGAAAATGGCGGTGAAGCCGGGTTTCATGATCCGGCTGAAGCGGATGACATCCCAATTTGCCAGCCGGATGCAACCCGAGCTTTCGGCGCGGCCGATGGTTTCGGGGGTGTTGGTGCCGTGGATGCCGTAATGTTCCTTGGTGAGATCCAGCCAGGCGACGCCGACCGGGCCGTTGGGTCCGGGCGGCAACAGCTGCTCGGGCTCGTTGGGATCCTTGTCCTTGAGGATCTTGGGCTGATATTTGAATGGCGGCTCGAAGGCGTAGGTGGTGACCTTCCAGCGCCCGATCGGCAGCGGATATTGCGCGGAGCCCATGGTCACAGGAAATTGCGCAACGAGCTTGCCGCCGGTGTCGGGGACATTGTTTCCGCTTGGCACCTCGCCCTCATAGACGCGCAGCACGCCTTCGGACTTGTCGACGACGATGAAATCGCCCTTGGGCTGGGTCGCGTCGATATTGAAGAAGTTGAGCAGCCGCCCCTGCTTGTCGTCCACCGTCTGCCCGAAATCGCGCGAGGCGGGAAGGACGTTGGGCAACCGCAGCACCTGCCCCGCGCCGATCAGCTTGTCGGGACCGTTCAACTCCACGATCGTCGCCGGCGTCGTATGGAATCGCTCCGACAACTTCTCGAGCATGTTGCGATAATGGAGGCCGTCGAGCTTGGCCTGGTCGGCCGCATCCTCGGGGAAGGGAAAGACGAACGGCCCGCCGACGTCGGTCGCGGTCAGCTGCAACAGCCGGGTCGAGGGGCGCTTGTCCTGCATCAGCGCGGCCCGGGTCGCCCCGTCGAGTTCACCTGACACCTTCAGACCGCGGGCCTGCTGAAATCCTCGCAGCGCCTGCTTGTAGACCATGCCTTGCTTGCCATCGATCACGCCGGTCGGAAAACCGGCGAGATCGAGCAGGACCTGAGCGTGAAACACCGAACCGTCGATCGGGGAGCCGGGCGTGCCGGGAGGGGTCCAGGCGGCGGCGGGCCCGGCCGAGGCAGCGGCGGGCGCTGCCTGCTTGGCCGGGTTCTGGCCGTTGGCGGCGCTGGTCGCGACCAGGCCGGCCCCGATCAGGGCGGCACCGGCGGCGGCAATGGAAAGTGGACGCGTGATCTGGGGCACAATGGGTCTCCGGGCGTTCGGAAAGAACGGATGTGGGGTCGTAACGATGTCGAGCGGGCGAGGTTTCCCCGGGCTTACGATTGACGCGCACAAGGCGGCCCCTAGGCTTGCTCGTTCGAGCGGCGAGGGCTGCCGAACGCCACGAAAGGCCGTCTATGTTGCTTCGCCTGACTTGCCCCGCGCTACTGCTCCTGTCCGTCGCCCAAATCGCTCCTGCGCGCCCGCTTGCGGTCGAGGACCTCGACAAGATGCGCGACGTGTCCGACGTGCGCATCGACCCCAAGGGTGAATGGGTCGCTTATGCCGTGCGCGAGGTCGACGTGCGCCGCGACAAGCGCGTCACGCACCTTTGGATGAGCAGCACCGACGGGCGGCGGACCGTGCAGCTGACCGCGCGGGAAAACGAAAGCGAGAGCAACCCGCGCTGGAGCCCCGATGGCAATAGTCTGGCCTTCATCTCCTCGCGTGGCGGGGATGATGACGACAGCGACGACCGCCTGTGGCTGCTCGATCGTGCGGGTGGCGAGGCGCGGCCGGGACCGGCGCTCAAGGGCTCGGTGATGGACTTCGCCTGGTCGCCCGACAGCCGCAGAATGGCCGTGCTGCTGCTCGACCCCGATCCCGATGTCGACAAGAAAAGCGCCGACGGCAAGAAGCAGCCGCAGCC
>JANPKL010000185.1:0-6171 GCA_031425975.1 Sphingomonas sp. | reverse complement strand
GCTTCACGCTCGAGAATAGCGCGATGATCATCACCGGGGCGCTGGTCGGCTCCTCGGGTGCGATCCTCAGTTACATCATGTGCCGGGCGATGAACCGCAGCTTCATCTCGGTCATCGCCGGCGGCTTCGGCGCGGTCGCCTCCAGCGGATCGGGCGAGGTCATCGATCGCCCCTACAAGCGCGGCAGCGCGGAGGACGCCGCCTTCCTCATGAAGCAGGCCGACCAGGTCGTCATCGTGCCCGGATATGGCATGGCGGTGGCGCAGGCCCAGCACATCCTGCGGGAGATGACCGACATCCTCAAGAAAGAGGGGGTCAAGGTCAAATACGCCATCCACCCCGTCGCCGGCCGCATGCCCGGGCACATGAACGTCCTGCTGGCCGAAGCCAACGTCCCCTATGACGAGGTGTTCGAGCTCGAAGACATCAACAGCGAGTTCGCGCAAACCGACGTCGCCTTCGTGATCGGCGCCAATGACGTCACCAACCCCGCCGCCAAGACCGACAAGACGTCCCCCATCTACGGCATGCCCGTGCTCGACGTCGAAAAGGCGCGGACCGTGCTGTTCATCAAGCGCTCAATGGGCGGAGCGGGCTATGCCGGCGTCGACAACGAACTCTTCTACCGCGACAATACGATGATGCTGCTGGCCGACGCCAAGAAGATGGTCGAGGAGATCGTCAAGGCGCTCGCCTGATCGACCCCGCCAACGCTTGGCCGCTGCCAGGCAACAGTCTGCCATTGCCGCGTTAAACTGCGCGACATTCGGCCTTCACCCGCTTGCCCGGGGCCGTGCCTTGGGGGACTAGGACGGCGTCAATCAATCGGGCGTCGCCGCCATGCGGCGGGTGAGGGGAAGTACAAGGTGCGCAAGCTCGGGATCGTCGGTGGGGCGAGCTGGAATTCGACCGCGCTTTATTATGAGCACATCAACCGCGGGGTCGCCCGCGCGCTCGGCGGCCTGCACAGCGCGCGGCTGGTAATCGAAAGCCTCGACTGCGAGGACGATTACGCCGCCTTTCACCGCCGCGGCGACTGGGTCGGGGGCGAGGCGGTGGTGCTCGCCGCCGTGGAGCGATTGGTCGCGGCGGGGGCGGAGGGCGTGATCCTGACCTCCAACACCATGCACAAGCATCATGACGCCGTTGCCGCGGCGATCGACGTACCTGTGCTGCACATCGCCACGGCCGCCGCCGAGCGGATCGCCGCCGACGGGCGCAAGACCGTTGCCCTGCTCGGCACCCGCACGACCATGACCGAGGCCCATGTCCGCGGCCACTTCGAAAGCCGCGGGATTGCGCTGGCACCGATCGAGGAGAGCTGGATCGCCGAGGTCGACCGGATCATCTACGAGGAACTCGCCGCCGGCCGCGTTGTCCGCGACAGCCAGCGCAAATTGAAGAGCCTGATCACCGAACTCGGCAAGAAGCGCATCCAGGCCGTCGTTCTCGGTTGCACCGAATTGGTCCTCGCGGTCGACACCCGCGCCAACGTGCTGCCGGTCTACGATACCACCGCGCTCCACGCCAAAGCGGCGGTGGAGTGGATCTTGGGCAACCAGGCGGCCCAACGCGCGGCGGCTTAATGCGCTGAAATCGAACGGTTGCATGGATTGAACCGATCCGGTAACGATTTAACCCGAAGTGAAAGCATGTTTGCGTCGCTCGGGAGTTTAACATGAAGAAGCAGTGGCAGACGCCGGTTTTGAAGACGCTCAAGGCCGGTTCGGCTGAGGCCACGAATAAGGGCGCGAACGACGACGGCGCGGCTACTGGGAACGATCGGCGCTCGTAAAATACTCGCCCCATGGCTGGCTTTAGTGGCGTTGTCGGCCGACCGGGCGAGAATCCACGAGTTCTTGCCGAACTCGTCGGAGAACTAGCAAAACGATCCTCAGCCCTCGGCCCTTCACTGGTTCACGAGGGTTTTGGAGGGTGGGTTACTGCGCGACATGGTGAGAATGGGGAGGCGGCATCCCCGATAGGTAAAGCGGCCGATGGTCCGCTGCAGCTTGTCGGATCATTTCGGCATCACCGGGATGAAGGCAGGCTACTCAACAGCGACGAGGCAGCTCGCAAGCTTTTGAATGCTTGGCGGGACAGCGGCATCGAGGGAATGAGTTTCACGACCGGCCAGTTCGCGGCGGCGATATGGGACCAGAAGGCAACCAAACTTTACCTCCTGCGCTCTCCGCTGTGCCCGTTCCCATTAGCCTATTACCGCGCCGGGCAAAGGCTTAGCTTTAGTTCGTTGGCTCTCGCACTTCCAGACGGCGCATTGCGTCGGCTTGAGGTCCAGGCATTGGCTACTCGCCTGACTGGCGCTAGCTTCTTTCATCAAAGATCCCTGTTTTCCGGGGTGAGAGCGGTAATGCCGGGCACACTGGTGCTCCTTGACCCGGAGCAGACTACAATTGCTCGCTTCTGGGACCCGGTCGGGCGTCCAAGTCAGTCTCGGGCGAACGAGGAAGCTGCTGCTCGTATCCGCAGCGCTCTTGATCAATCCGTCGCCGATGCTGCTGAGGCCTCGGGCAATCCCGTAGCCGCACATCTGAGTGCCGGTCGCGACAGCACTGCGGTGACCGCTAGCGCCGCTGCGATACTCGGCGATCGAGTGATCGCTTACACCGGGGCGCCTAGTTCGCATTACCCGGAGACGTGGGATCGTTTCCTGATCGATGAGTCAGTGCAGGCCGCAAGCATGGCAAGGCACCTCAAGGTCGAACATCGCGTCGTCAGGCATCGCCAAAGCTCCTTCTGCGAGCACATGGACCGGCTGCACTCGGTGCATTCGGTTCCGATTGGAACACCGATAAATCTTCCGTGGTGGGAGGCCATCCTCGAGGAAGCTGCCGCTGCTGGTGCTCAGCTGCTCTTGACAGCAAATGCGGGCAATCTGACGATCAGCAATGGGGGTCCGCGCTTCCTGCCCGATACCTTCAGGCACAGAGGGCTTTCGCACTGGTGGCGTGCGATCCGGGGCGCGGCAAGCGGGCAGCATTCGAGCTGGGCCAATCTCCTGAAGTTCAGCCTGGGCCCGTTTCTGCCTCGATGGCTCTACCGCCTCAGCCACAAGCTTTCCGGGCGATCGGCAGATGGCTTTGCTAATCCGTTCTTCAAGGGCGCGCTCGGCTTGCTCATCAGGGAAGAGCTGGACCGCGAAGACCCCCGCCCAGCTGCCAGCAACCGACGTTCGTGGCAGGAGGCCCTGCGTGACTACGACCCGGCAGATCTAACAGCCGAGGCTCTCCATGGAGTCACATTACATGATCCAACGGCTTCCCGAGCGGTTGTTGAGGCAGCGTTGGACTTGACGGACGAGCAGCTCATGTCTCCCTACGATCGGCGGACGATCTTCGACCTTGCGTTTGCTGATCGTCTTCCCGTTATCCCGTCTCAGTTCGCCAGACGAGGTATCCAGGGTGCGGACTGGAACATCGCCATAAGGCCGGACGATCTTGCCGCCGGGCTCGAGCGATACCGGACAAATGCGCTTGTACCGAAACTCGTCGATGTCGATGGGATGAAGCAAGCAATCGCAAAGTGGCCGTCTGAAATGCTTCCTGATGGCCCCAAGAAGCGACATTTCGCCAATCACTTGCTTGAGGCGATGGCCGTCGCGAGCTTTTTATGGGTCCACCGTCTCGAAGTCATCGACCGGACGAAGTCTGGCTGACGAGAGGGTTGGGGTATGCATCCCCTAAACCAAACCCTCGGCCACTCTTACGCACACAACAGGCACCACCGCTCCGCCCACCTCGACCTCATCCCCCACCTCGCACCCAAGCATCGCGCGCACCAATGGGGCGGTAAAGGCGATGCGGTTGGTGGCGGGGTCGCTTTCGTCGTGGCCGGTGATGGTGATGGTGCGGGTCGCGCCGTCACGCGTGAACGTCACCGTCGTGCCGATCGCCACGACCTCCCCCGACGGGATCGGCGCCAGCTGCGCGCTTGCCGCCCGCGCCCGCCAGTAGCGGGAATCGCGCAGCACCGCCTTGCGTTCTTCCTCGGGCAAGGGTTCGGCGAGGCGCAGCTCCAGCTCCGCGACCTTCGCCTCGATCAGCGCCAGCCCTCGCGCAGTGACCAAATTGGGCCCGGGCGGGATCGGCAGCTCGAACTTGGGCTCGAGATGCTCCTCGTCGCTCTCGCGGCGAAAGGCGACGCTCATCGTTTTTCTCGCGGGTGGTTCATGACGGAGAAGCTACGCCTGTCCGCAATGGGTGGAAAGCGGACCTAACTTACGGCTTCAGCCGCGACTTCGCTGGGTTCCTCCAATGAAACCCTAACGGTGAGCCACTCGAAGACAAGCAAGGCTAGCATTACGACCAGCACAGCAAGAAAGCCGAACTCCTTGCCTGCATAGGAGGCTAACGCGAAAGCAGCCATCGCGAAGCCTACGTTGATTTTGGCTGTGCGCAACTGCCATTGACACGCCGGGCACGTGTATGTCTTGCCGCGCCTAAAATTCGCACGAATGAATGATACCGGCATCTTGCACGCAGGGCACTTGCCGTTCGCCGCGAAGGAAGAAGCATTCGCCATGGCGCCAACATTATCGAACGTTGCGATGTCCGCAATGGGTCGGAAGCGGTCATTTAGTCTCAGCATCAGATATCGCTGTCCTACAAGGCCATATTGTGCCAGATAGGTTGGCTTGCCTGGCTTTCGCCTCGACCTCCGTGCCATTGCTCCGACATTCCGCATTCCGGACCCACGCCAAATGTCGCAAAAATGGGCTCGGGCAGAACTTTCGGAACTTTCGCACCCCGACAGCCCGCTTTCGCAACCGTCGTCTTCGCCCTACATCGCAGGCATGAACCGCACCCCGGCCGACCGACCGGATCACCCGCGCGCGTCCGAGCGCTTCAACGAGGACCAGGCGACCTATACCGTCAGCGGGGCAGGGGAGACGCCCGACCTCGCCGCGGGCGTCGCCGCGATCCGCAATGTGGTGAAGACGCTGCCCGTGCGCCCGGGCGTCTATCGGATGCAGGATGCGCGCGGCGAAGTGCTCTATGTCGGCAAGGCGCGTGCGCTCAAGAACCGCGTGACCAATTACATCCAGGTCACGCGGCTGTCGAAGCGGCTGCAGCGGATGGTCTCGCAGACCCGCTCGCTGACCATCGTCACCACGCGGACCGAGGCCGAGGCGCTGCTGCTGGAGGCGCAGCTGATCAAGCGCTTCCGCCCGCCTTACAATGTCCTGCTGCGCGACGACAAAAGCTTCCCCTTCATCCTCCTGCGCGAGGATCATGCTTTCCCTCGGGTGCAGAAGCATCGCGGTGCACGGCGCGCCAAGGGGCAATATTTCGGACCCTTCGCAAGCGCCGGCTCGGTCACCCGGACACTGAATGCGCTGCAGAAGCTGTTCCTGCTACGCTCCTGTTCCGACAGCTTTTTCCAGAACCGTTCGCGGCCTTGCCTGCTCTATCAGATCCGCCGTTGTTCGGGGCCCTGCGTGGGGCGGATCGAGCAGCCCGCTTATTCCGAGCTGGTCGCCGACGCGCAGAATTTCCTCGTCGGCAAGTCGACCGGGGTCCAGGCGCGGTTGTCGAAGGAGATGGCCGAAGCCGCCGATCGCCAGGATTACGAACTCGCCGCCGTCTATCGCGACCGGCTGCGCGCATTGACCTACATCCAGGGCAGCCAGACGGTCCATGCGGAGGGGCTCGGCGACGCCGACATCTTCGCGCTCGCGGCCAAGGGCGGCTCCATGTGCATCCAGGCCTTTTTCATCCGCGGCGGGCAGAATTGGGGCCACCGCGCATTCTTCCCCAGCCACACCGCCGAGGTGCCCGAGGACGAGGTGCTGGCGAGCTTCCTGATCCAGTTCTACGAGGACATGCCGCCGCCGCGCCGCTTGCTGGTCGATCGCTTTCCGGCGGAATGCGAGCTGGTCGCCGAGGCGCTGGGCGAACGGGCGGCGCGGAAAGTCTCGATCGAGCGGCCCCAGCGCGGCGATCGGCGAAAGCTGGTCGAGCAGGCGCAGCGCAACGCCGTCGAGGCGCTCGACCGGCGGCAAGCCGAAAGCACCACCCAGGTGCGGCTGCTGCGTGAACTGGCCGAGACCTTCGAGCTGCCCGATATTCCCAAGCGGATCGAGGTCTATGACAACAGCCACATCATGGGGACCAACGCGACCGGCGCGATGATCGTCGCCGGTCCGCAGGG
>JANPKL010000184.1:0-3940 GCA_031425975.1 Sphingomonas sp. | reverse complement strand
ACTTTGGGCTGGGTCATAGTCTGTGTCCTTTGCCCAAAGTTCTCATCTCCGACAAGATGGACCCCCGCGCCGCCGCCATCTTCCGCGAACGTGGCATCAAGGTCGACGAGATCACCGGCAAGACCCCCGACGAGCTCGCCGCCATCATCGGCGACTACCACGGCCTCGCCATCCGCTCCTCGACCAAGGCGACCGCCAAGCTGCTCGACCATGCCACCAACCTGAAGGTCATCGGCCGCGCGGGCATCGGGGTCGACAATGTCGACATCCCCGCCGCCACGCAGCGCGGCGTGGTGGTCATGAACACCCCCTTCGGCAATTCGATCACCACCGCCGAACATGCCATCGCCCTGATGTTCGCGCTCGCCCGGCAGCTGCCCGAGGCCGACGCCTCGACCCAGGCCGGCAAGTGGGAGAAGAACCGCTTTATGGGGGTCGAACTGACCGCCAAGACCCTCGGCCTGATCGGTGCCGGAAACATCGGCTCGATCGTCGCCGCGCGCGCGCAGGGCCTCAAGATGAAAGTCATCGCCTTCGATCCGTTCCTCAGCCCCGAGCGCGCGCTCGAGCTCGGGATCGAGAAGGTCGAGCTCGACGACCTCCTGCGCCGCGCCGACTTCATCACGCTGCACACGCCGCTGACCGATCAGACCCGCGGGATCCTCGGCCGCGAGGCTTTGGCGAAGGCCAAGAAGGGCGTTCGGATCATCAATTGCGCGCGCGGCGGGCTGATCGACGAGGCGGCGTTGAAGGAGGCGCTCGACAGCGGGCAGGTCGGCGGCGCGGCCTTGGACGTGTTCGAGACCGAACCCGCCACCGCCTCTCCTCTGTTCGGCACGCCCAACTTCATCTCGACCCCGCACCTCGGCGCCTCGACCACCGAGGCGCAGGTCAATGTCGCGATCCAGGTCGCCGAGCAGATGAGCGACTTCCTGCTGCTGGGCGGGGTCACCAACGCGATCAACATGCCCTCGCTCAGCGCCGAGGAGGCCCCGCGCCTCAAGCCCTACATGGCGCTGGCCGAAAAGCTTGGCCGCCTGCTCGGCCAGATCGTCGGCGACCAGGTCCGCGGCCTCTCGATCGAAGTCGAAGGCGCGGCGGCGCAGCTGAACCAGAAGCCGATCACCGGCGCGGTCCTCGCCGGCCTGATGGGCACTTATTCGCAGACCGTGAACATGGTCAACGCGCCCGTACTGGCCAAGGAGCGCGGTCTCGACGTCAAGGAAATCCGCCACGAGCGCGAGGGCGATTATCACACCCTCGTCCGCGTTACCGCCACCACCCCGACCGGCGACAAATGCCTGGCGGGCACCCTGTTCGGCACCGGCGCCCCGCGCCTGGTCGACATCTTCGGAGTGGCGGTCGAGGCCGAGCTCGAGGGCGACATGCTCTACATCGTCAACAACGACGCTCCCGGCTTCATCGGCAAGCTAGGCACGACGCTTGGTCAAGCGGGCATCAACATCGCCACCTTCAACCTCGGCCGCCGTGCGGCGGGCGGCGAAGCCGTCGCGCTGGTCGCGGTCGACGATCCTGTTCCCGCAGCACTGGTCCAGCAACTATGCGCCATCGAAGGAGTGCGCGAGGTGGTGCCCTTGGGGTTCTGACATAACCTCCCCATTGCTGCGCAACGGGGAGGAAGATCACAGCGCCTTCAACCATCCATCCACGACAGCCGTCGTCCCATCCCCCGCAGCGCCCAACTCGCGGTTGATGCTCGCGTGGGTCTTGCCCGCTTGCGGAGCCACTTTGGCGCTCGACCCGCCTGCCCGCAGCGCCGCCGCCAGCGCCTGGCTCTGCGCATTTGAATCGGCTCGGCTCGCCACCGGCAGGATCAGCCACCGCGCGACGTTAGGCGCACCCGCCTGCCGCGTCGGGGACAGTGCCGCCTGCCGCTTCGGGTCGGTCCCGAAGGCCTGACTGTACATCGCGGCGACCTGGTTGCGCGGCTCGGCCATCTGCTTTGCCACGTCATAACCCGCCCCGTCGAGCAGCACGACGCCCTTGACCGCGCCCAGCGGTACGCCAGCCTTGGCCAGCCACTGGGGATCGGTTGCGACCAGCGCCGCCAGATGCGCGCCGGCGCTATGCCCCATCAGGACGATCCGGTCGGGGTCGACCCCCGGCTGGCGCCGCATCATCGCGATCGCCGCGGCGATGTCCGCCGCCTGGTCCTCGACGGTCCCCTGGGGCACCAGCCGATAATTGGTGCTGGCGAAGGCCCAGCCCTGCGTTAGGAAATGCGCGCCCTTCTGCCCCGCCCCCATGCGCTTGTCGCCGATCGACCAGCCGCCGCCGTGGACGAACAGCACCAACGGCGCCTTGCTCGCCCCGGCCGGCAGAGCATAATCGAGCTTCTGCCGAGCGTCGGTACCAAAGCTCAGCTCGCGAAAGCCAACGGGAAGGCCCGGGTCTCCACCAGCCCGCTCGCTGATCGCCTTGCGGCACTGGTCGGGCAGCTTCTGCATCACGCGCCGCACGCAGGCCCGCCGCCCGCCACCAGCCTCCGCCATGCATTGCCTAAGCTCGGGCGTCCGGCATTCCTCGGGCAGCAGTCCGCGCTCTTGCGCCCATGCCCCGTGGCTCGCGATCATTGCCGCGATCGCCAGCAGCGCCGCGCCCACCCTGCCCCGTGACATGAATTTCCTCTTTCTGGACCTCATGCCCCGCATTCAATAGGAGCGCGCCTGAACATCGCATGGCACCTTCGTTCATGCACCAGCAGGAATCATTTCGCATGGGCAACGTTACGGTCATTGGCGCGCAGTGGGGCGACGAGGGCAAGGGCAAGATCGTCGACTGGCTCGCCAGCCGCGCCGATTGCGTGGTCCGCTTCCAGGGCGGCCACAATGCCGGCCACACGCTCGTCGTGGGCGACAATGTCTACAAACTCTCGCTGCTGCCCAGCGGGATCGTCACCGGAACGCTGTCGATCATCGGCAATGGCGTGGTCCTCGATCCGTGGTGGCTCAAGACCGAAATCGAGAAATTGCGCGGCCAGGGCGTGCGGATCGAGCCCGACGTGCTGCGCATCGCCGAGACCTGCCCGTTGATCCTGCCCATCCACCGCGACCTCGACGCCCTGCGCGAGGATGCCTCGGGCGCCGGCAAGATTGGCACCACCCGCCGCGGGATCGGGCCTGCATACGAGGACAAGGTCGGCCGCCGTGCGATCCGGGTCTGCGACCTGGCGCATCTCGACGCGCTCGACCCGCTGCTCGACCGCCTCTGCGCCCACCATGACGCCCTGCGCGCTGGTTTCGGCCAGCCCCCGGTCGACCGCGCGCGTCTGAAGGCCGACCTCGCCGAGATCGCCGACTTCGTGCTCCAGTTCGCCCGCCCGGTGTGGGTCGATCTCGACGAGGCCCGCGCCGCCGGCCGGCGCATCCTGTTCGAGGGCGCGCAAGGCGTGCTGCTCGACGTCGACCACGGCACCTATCCGTTCGTGACGTCGTCCAACACCGTCGCGGGCACCACCGGCAGCGGCAGCGGCATGGGCCCGGGCGCCGCCGGCTTCGTGCTCGGCATCGTCAAGGCCTATACCACCCGCGTGGGCAGCGGCCCCTTCCCGACCGAACTCAGCGACGACGTCGGCCAGCGCCTCGGGACACGCGGCAAGGAATTCGGCACCGTCACCGGTCGCCAGCGCCGCTGTGGCTGGTTCGACGCCGTGCTCGTCCGCCAGGCCGCCGCGGTCAGCGGGATCACCGGCATCGCGCTGACCAAGATCGACGTCCTCGACGGGCTCGAGACCGTGAAGATCTGCACCGGCTATGAGATCGACGGCAAGCGCTTCACTTATCTCCCGCCCCACGCCGCCGATCAGGCGCGGGTCCAGCCGATCTACGAGCAAATGCCCGGCTGGTCCGAAAGCACCGCCGGCGCGCGCAGCTGGGCCGACCTGCCGGCACAGGCGATCAAATACATCCGCCGCATCGAG
>JANPKL010000183.1:0-4281 GCA_031425975.1 Sphingomonas sp. | reverse complement strand
GTCGGCCTCTACGTCCTCGACGACGAGGCGCCGGGCGAGTGGCGCATGGGGGGCGCGTCGCGCTGGTGGCTCCACCACAGCCTCGCCGCCCTCGGTCGCGAATTGGAAAAGCTCGGCTCCGCCCTCATCCTGCGCCGCGGTCCCTGCGCCGCCACCGTCCGCGCGGTGGCACAGGAGCTGCGCGCCGGCGGCATCCACGCGACACACCATTACGAACCCTGGTGGCGCGAGGCCGAGGAGGCCCACGGCCATTTCTGCATCGTTCACGGCGGGGATGTCCTCCACGAACCCGCCGCGCTCCGCTCTGGCTCGGGCGGCCCGTTCAAGATCTTCGGCCCTTATTACCGCAAGCTCGAGGCGCATCTCCCCCCGCCCGAACCGCTCCCCGCGCCCAGGCTCTCGCGCCCGGACAAGCTCCCGCCGAGCGACCGGCTCGAGGACTGGCACCTCCTCCCCACCGCGCCCGACTGGTCTGCCGGCTTCGAAATCTGGCAGCCGGGCGAGGCCGGGGCCGCGGCCCATCTCGCCCGCTTCGCCGACGACGCCAATCTCTACGCCCGGCGCCGTGATCTCCCGTCCGAGGTCGGCACCTCCAACCTCTCCGCCCACCTCCACTTCGGCGAACTGAGCCCCCGTCAGCTGTGGCACGGCATCCACGGCGCGGCCTGCGACAAATTCCACCGCGAGCTCGCCTGGCGCGATTTCTCTCGCGGCGTCATCCTCGCTGACCCGGAAGCGGGAAGCCGCGAGCAGCGCCCGCTCGGCCTTGCCAATCGCACCGGCCCTGCCGCCGACCGCGACTTTGCCGCCTGGAGCAAGGGCCGCACCGGCTATCCGATCGTCGACGCGGGCATGCGCCAATTGTGGGACAGCGGCTGGATGCACAACCGCGTCCGCCTCATCACCGCCAGCTTCCTGGTCAAGCATCTGCTGGTCGACTGGCAGCGTGGCGCAAAATGGTTTTGGGACACATTGGTCGACGCCGATTACGCCAACAACAGCCAGAATTGGCAGTGGATCGCAGGCACCGGCTTCGACAGCCAGCCCTATTATCGCGTCATGGCTCCGCTGATCCAAAGCGACAAATTCGCCGCCGCCGACTATATCCGCCGCTGGGTGCCCGAACTCGCCTCCCTGTCCGACGCCGCGATCCACGACCCCGATCCGATGGCCCGCCGCGCCGCCGGCTATCCCGAGCCCCTGATCGGCCACCGCGAAGCCCGCGACCGCGCGCTGGCGGCCTATCGGGAGCGAGGCTGACGGCTTGAGTTCGTTTGCCCTGAGCGTAGTCGAAGGGCGCTGGACGCGGGGTGCTTCGACTTCGCTTAGCACGAACGAGTTGAAATCTTTTCTCATTTCGAGAACAGCGCAATTCATGGCCACCCGCGGCGCCCACCTCCTCTCCGCCGACCGCAGCTTCGCCACCGGCGCCGGGCTCCCCGGCCGCCTTGTCGCGCCCGCCTTCGCCCGCCTGCTCGACCGCCTCGACGAGCGCATCCTTCACGGCGGCATCCACGGCATTCTCCCTGACGGAAGCCAGCGCCGGATCGGCTTTCACGCCCCCGGGCCCGAGCCAATCGTCACCCTCCACAGCTGGCTCGCCCTCGTCCGTCTCGCCACCTCGGGCAGCACCGGCTGGTACAAGGCCTGGGCGCGGCGCGAATGGACCTCGCCCGACCCGGTGCCCTTGTTCGACCTGTTCATGCGCAACGCCGACAGCCTCGGCGATACCGCCCGCGCCAAGGGCGGCTTCCGCCTCGTCAACTGGCTCGCCCACCAATGGCGCGACAACGCGCCGGGCCAGGCGCGCGAAAACATCGCGGCGCATTACGACCTCGGCAATGATTTCTACGCCGAGTGGCTCGACGCGGGGATGAATTACAGTTCGGCGCTGTTTCAGCATGCGCCCGTGATGAGCGAAGTCGAGGCATCCGGCGCCTGCCCCTCGACGTCGCTCGGGGCAAACGGAGCGCTGGAAGCCGCACAATCCGCCAAAATCACCGCGATCCTCGACCGCCTCGACCTCGCCCCCGGCGATCGCCTGCTCGAGATCGGATGCGGTTGGGGCAGCCTCGCCATCGCTGCGGCGAAACGGGGCGCGATCGTCACGGGCCTGACCCTCTCGATCGAACAGAAAGCCTGGGCCGAACGCGCCATCGCCAACGCGGGCCTGGCCGACCGCATCACCATCCGCCTCGAGGATTATCGCGACCATCGCGGCACCTACGACAAACTCGCCTCGGTCGAGATGGTCGAGGCCGTTGGCCAGCGATGGTGGCCCGCCTATCTCGACATCATCGCCGCCGCCCTCGTTCCCGGCGGCCGCGCGGCGCTGCAATATATCGCCATTCGCCCGTCGCTGTTCGCCGCCTACGCCCGCAGCGCGGACTTCATCCAGACCTACATCTTCCCCGGAGGCATGCTGCTGCACGAACCGCGCTTTCGCGAACTGGCGGAGCAGCGCGGCCTCGCCTGGCACGACCGCCACGGCTTCGGGCTCGACTATGCCGAGACATTGCGGCTGTGGCGGATCCGCTACGAGACCGCGCTCGAAACCGGCGAGCTGGCGGAATTCTCGCCCGAATTTCACGATTTGTGGCGCTATTATCTGATGTATTGCGAAGGCGGCTTCCGCGGGGGTGGGATCGACGTCGCGCAGGTCACGCTGACAAAGGCCTAGTCGATCCTGATTTTCTGTCCCGTCGGCCGATCCTGCGCCAGCAACTCCAGCAGCCGTTCGGCCACCCGCTCGGGCGGCTTGACCGTGTCAGGCTCCTCGCCCGGAAAGGCCAGCGCCCGCATCCGCGTCCGCGTCGCGCCCGGATCGAGGATCGTGACCCGCAGGCGGCCGTTATGCTCGGTCTCGTCGGCATAAGCACCGATCAGGCTCTCGAGCGCCGCCTTGCTCGACCCGTAAGCACCCCAAAAGGCGCGCGGGGTCGCGCCGACGCTGCTCGTCACTGCCACCACCTCGGCCCGCTCGGACATGCGCAGCAAGGGGTCGAAGGCCGCGATCAGCGCCTGGTTGGCGAGCAGGTTCAAATTGATGATCCGGGCATATTCCTTGGGGTCGATATGCGGCGCGGGCGTCAGATTGCCGAGCATGGCGGCATTGAGCACGAGGAAATCGAGTTTGTCCCAGCGTCCACCGATCGCCGTCGCCAGCTTGCCGATGTCGTCCCCCTTGGAAAGGTCCAATGGGGCGATGGTCGCCGACCCGCCCGCGGCATGGATCCTCTCCTCGACCACCTCCAGCCCCTCGGCCGTTCGCGCGGTCAGCACAACATGCGCGCCTTGCGCCGCCAGCGCCTCGGCGATGGCCGCCCCGATCCCGCGGCTGGCGCCGGTGACGAGGGCGAGGCGATCTTCATAAGGCTTCATGGGCGTGCCCGTAGCCGCTGTCTGGCAGATGGCCAAGCCGCCGCCCGCCGCTGGCGTCGTCGCAAGCGCACGGCCATGGAACAGGCGAGGGCATGCCGGACCCGTTTCAGCATTCATTTCTTCACCCGGACGGCAAGGACGATTGTGCCGAACCGCAACGCCGCTTAGTTCTACCTTCGTTCTCTTTTGACGGGGCATGCGAATCGTGGACGGTCTGATCGTAGCATTGCTGGTGGGCACGGTGGCCGTCGTCGCCGCGCTGCTCGGCTGGTTCCTCGGCAGCCGCCCAACCGGATCGCTGCGTGCCGAACTGGCAGCCGAGCGGGAGCGGGGGCAGGGGCTCGCCAACGACCTTGCCGTCAGCGCCGAACAGGCCCGCCGCCTGCCGCAGACCGAAGCGACGCTGGCCGAAGTCACCGAACAGCGCGACACTGCGCGGCAGCGCGTCGCCGGGCTCGAACCGCAGGCGAGCCGGGTTGAGGAAGCCGAGGCCGAGCTTGACCGTTTGCGCGCCGAAGTCCGCCTGCTGGCCGAAGCCAAGGCCGGGTTCGAAGAAGGCCAGGCCGCCCGAACCCGCGCCTTCGCCGAGCAATTGGCCCAGGTAAAGGAACTCGAGGGCAAGCTCGAAGCCCGCTTCGGGGAACTGGCGGGCAGGGCCGTCGAAAGCGCCCACGAAAGCTTCCTGAAGCGCGCTAGCGAGCGGCTTGGTGCGGAAGGCAAGGAGCAGCAGGCAAAGCTCCAGAATTTGCTCCAGCCCGTGTCCGACACGCTCAAACGCTACGAAGAGGGCCTTCAGCGGGTCGAGGCCGAGCGCAAGGACAGCTATGGCGAACTGCGCGGCGTCCTCGGCGAACTCCGCAAGGACAATGGCCAGGTCCGCGACGAAACCCGCAACCTCGT
>JANPKL010000182.1:0-7735 GCA_031425975.1 Sphingomonas sp. | reverse complement strand
CCGGACCATGTAGGTGCCGATGATCGAGGTCAGGATGCAGACGCCGCCGATGAGGAGCGGTAGCGCCATGAGGGTGGTGAGCTGCTCGGCCGAAACGTCCACGAGGAGCGCGGTCAGGACCATGGTCGCGCCGACGGTGACGACATAGGTTTCGAACAGATCGGCGGCCATGCCGGCGCAGTCGCCGACATTGTCGCCCACGTTGTCGGCGATGACGGCCGGGTTGCGGGGGTCGTCCTCGGGAATGCCGGCCTCGACCTTGCCGACCAGATCGGCGCCGACGTCGGCGGCCTTGGTGAAGATTCCGCCGCCGAGGCGGGCGAAGATGGAGATGAGCGATGCGCCGAACGCGAGCGCGACCAGCGCGTCGATGACCGTGCGGTCGTCGGGCGCGCGGCCCTGAACGCCGACCAGCACGTAGAAGAAGCCGGCGATGGCGAGCAGCGCGAGGCCGGCGACGAGCATGCCGGTGATGGCGCCCGAGCGGAAGGCGGTGGTGAGGCCGCCCTGGAGCGAGACTCGCGCGGCCTCGGCGGTGCGGACGTTGGCACGGACCGAGATGTTCATCCCGATGTAGCCGGCCGCACCCGACAGGAGCGCGCCGACGACGAAGCCGATCGCGGCGACATCACCGAGGAACAGGAAGACGAGGACGGCGACGACCACGCCGACAATGCCGATGGCGGTATATTGCCGGCCCAGATAGGCCTGCGCGCCCTCTTGGATGGCAGCGGCGATGTCGACCATGCGGGCATTGCCCGGCGATTGGCGAAGCACCTGCATCGAGGTAAAAATGCCGTAAAGGACCGCCACCAGCCCGCAGCCGATGGCAATTAGCACGAGTGTCATTGGTAAGGCCGTCCCCATCCTGTTGTGATGGGGAGTAATAAGGGCCGATTAGCTGCTGTCTAGGCCAGCAGGAAAGCGGTCAGTCCGCCCGAGACAAGGCCGGCGAAGGCAATGAAGAGCCGGCGCAGGTCAGGATGTGCGATGCTCATAACCCAAACGCTCCGGCAGGGGGATGTCCCCAAGGGCGTCGGCGAGGACGAAGACCCCGTTCTCCGTCAGCTCGCCGACGCAGGCGATATTGCCGCAGGTTCCCTTCGAAAGGGTTAAGGCCGGGTCGAAGGCGGGGGGAAAGGCGGCGAGGAGCGCGTAGTCGTCGCCCCCGGTGGCGGCGAACAGGCGCGCCTCGCGGGTCTCGCCGCGGGCATCGCGATAGGCTGGCGAGAGCGGGATGGCGTCGAGGTTTAGTGTGAGGCCACAGCCGCTTGCCTGTGCCAGGCGCGAGGCGTCGAGCAGGAGGCCATCGCTGACGTCCATGATTGCACTTGCGTGGGAGGCGAGCGCCTGGCCTTCGGCGAGCAAGGGCTGCGGGCGGCGATAGGTTTCGACCAGGGGGCCCGTCGCGTGGGGGTCGGCGCGGAGCAGCGCGAGGCCGGCGGCGGCGTCGCCCAATGTGCCGACCAGCCACAGGCGATCGCCGGGGCTTCCGCCGGCGCGGCTGGGGACTTGGGTGCCGGTGCGGCCGAGCGCGGTCAGGCCGAGGACGCGGGGGGCGTGCGCGGGCAGCGCGACGGTGTCGCCGCCGAGCAGGGGCAGGCCGAAGCGGGTGCAGGCATCGTGAAGGCCGCGGAGGAAGCGGGTCTCCCAGTCGGTGTCGCCGCGCGCGGTCAGCGAGAGCAGACAGCCACGGGGCTCCGCGCCCTTGGCGGCAAGGTCGGACAGGTTCACCGTCGCGAGCTTCCAGCCGACGCTCTCGGGCGGATCGTCGGGGAGATAATGGACCCCTTCGACGATGGTGTCGTGGGTGAGGGCGAGCTGGCCGAGCAAGGCGATATCGTCCGCCAGCCCGCGTGCGGCGGGATGCGGGGCGAGGCTGCGGAGGAGGGTGAGAAGGTCGGATTCGGTGGTCATGGGGCGGACCTAGCCCCGCACGTCCTTGGCGATCCCGTCGAGCAAGCCGTTGACGAACTTGACTTCCTTCTCGTCGAAGAAGGCGTGGGCGACGTCGAGATATTCGTCGATCACGGTCCCCACCGCGACATCGGGGCGGGCGAGGAGTTCGTAGCTGCCGGCGCGGACGATCGCGCGCATCGAGCGGTCGAGCCGCTCGAGCTTCCAGCCTTCGGCGAGGCGGGCGGTGACGAGGCGGTCGATCTCCTCGCGGCGGGCGAAGACGCCGCGGACGATATCGTCGAAGAAATCCATTTCGGCGTCGATCAGCGTGGCATCGTCGATCGTCGCGCCGAAGCGGTGCTGGTGAAATTCGTGCAGCAGGGTGGGCGTGGGCGTGCCCTCCATTTCCTGCTGGTAGAGCGCCTGGACGGCGGCGAGGCGCGCAGCCGAGCGGGCGCGCGATCGTTTGGGAGCGGATTTTGCCATGACCCGCGCGCCTATGCGCCGCGCGGGCCTTCAAGGAAAGAGCGCAAGGGCGCGGCAACGGCGTCCGGCTTCTCCCAGGGCACGAAGTGGCCGGCATCTTCGACCCGGACGATGGTCAGCTCGTCGACCAGCGTTTCGAGGCCGTCGAGCTGGAGCGGGAGCAGCGCCTTGTCTCGCATGCCCCAGACGACGAGGGTCGGCACCGTCACGCTCGGAAAGGCGCGCAGCAGGAAGTCGGGCAGCGGCACGGTGACGCCGGGCGGCGGGACCATCACGGCGGCGCCGCGATACCAGTTGAGCATGGCGTTGAAGACGCCGGGCTGCTGCCATTCGGCGAGATATTGCGCCTTGTCCTCGGGCGGGATGATGGCGAGGTCGACATGACCGCCGAAGCTCTTGTCGAAGAAGGCATCCCAGCCCATCGCGGCAGGCGCGTTCTCGAAGCCCGGGCTGCGGAAAGCGGTGATATATTGCGAGGCGGCCCGCTGGTCGTGGTCCTCGATCAGGCTTTTCTGGAAGATTACCGGGTGGGGCGCGTTGACGACGACGAGGCGCGTCAGACGCGGGTCGCCCTTGAGCGCGGCGGCCCAGCTGACCGCGCCGCCCCAATCGTGGCCGACGAGCGTGAAATCGTCGAGGCCGAGCGTTTCAACCAAAGCGAACAAGTCGGCGACGATCTTGTCGGTGGCGTAATCCGCCGGGTCCTGCGGAGCATCGGAGCCGCCAAAGCCGCGCTGGTCGGGCATGATCAATCGAAATTTGTCGGCCAGCAGCGGGACAAGGCCGCGCCACGTGCGATGCGACTCCGGGAAGCCGTGAAGGAGGATGATCGCGGGGCCATCCTCGGGCCCGGCGGTGGCGACGTTGAGGGTGACTCCGGTCGGGAGGGAGTGGCGTGTGAAGCTGACGTCGGCCATGTTCGATCCTTGCGCTGGCGCCCTTTCCATGGGGATGACGCGCGAACTCCGCTTGTTCAAGGGTGAGCGAGCGCAATGGCGGGAGGCTGGGCGATGGAGCAGTTGAAGCGCAAGGACTATGACGAGCTCGCCGAACCGCTGCAGGTCGAGCTGGTCGCGATGGCGCGTTGGGCGGCGACGACCGGGCAGCGCATCCTGGTCATCTTCGAGGGCCGCGACACGGCGGGCAAGGGCGGCGCGATCAAGGCGGTCGCGGAGAATCTGAACCCGCGCCAGTGCCGGATCGTCGCGCTTCCCAAGCCGAGCGAGGCCGAGGCAGGCCAATGGTATTTCCAGCGTTATGTCGCGCACCTGCCGGGCAAGGGCGAAATCGTGCTGTTCGACCGCAGCTGGTACAATCGCGCGGGCGTCGAGAAAGTGATGGGCTTCGCGACGGACGACCAGGTCGCGGCGTTCCTCGAGGCCGTGCCGAAGTTCGAGCAGATGCTGGTCGAGGACGGCATCCTCGTCTTCAAATATTGGCTGACCTGCGACCAGGCCGAGCAGGAAGAGCGCTTTGCCGAGCGGATGGCAGACCCGCTCAAGCAGTGGAAATTGTCCCCGATCGACGAGGCCGCGCGGCAAAAATATGCCGATTACACCGAGGCGCGGACGGCGATGCTGGAGGCCAGCCACACGAGCCATG
Source organism: Sphingomonas sp. (assembly GCA_031425975.1). Taxonomy (GTDB): domain Bacteria; phylum Pseudomonadota; class Alphaproteobacteria; order Sphingomonadales; family Sphingomonadaceae; genus Sphingomicrobium. The sequence continues at coordinate 3,748 of JANPKL010000182.1, read as the reverse complement.
CGCCGTGGACCCTGGTCGACTTCAACGACCAACGGCGGGGGCGGCTGACGCTGATCCGGGACCTGCTGGATCGCTTGCCCGACACGCGGATGGAAGCGGCCGCGACCGCCCTGAAACCGCTCGGGCATCCGCCGCTGGAAGAAGAATATGCCGCGCTGACGCCGATTCCAACTTTCAACGAAGGCTGAGCCCTTCAAACTGCCTGCAGGCAGATGTCCGCTTTCGACCCATTCCATTCGGGCCAAATGTCTGACTTCGATTAGAAGAGGCCCTAGTCGTGCAGGATTTCCCCAACGACGAACTCGTCTGAGAGCCGATCACGGGCCGCGCCTAGGATTTCAAGATAGTCGGACCGGGAAGGTTCGCTGAGCACTGCTTTCAGTTTTTCATCAAGCTGCTTCAAGATAACCAACTCGGCTGGGCTTCGGAAGCAATCGGCTGACGGAGTTGGCTGGGGGGCATCATCGATCCAGCGGGATAGTAGTTCGAAAAGCACCAAAGCCTGGTCTTTCTCAAGTTCCAGAATGGTTCTATCTGACCGCCTGCCTAGTCCGAACATCCCGACCTACCTTTATCCGATTAAAAATAGCGAAGGCGCGGGCGCAGGCAAGGTGTCCGCTTTTCACCCATTGCGGATGCTAGCGCGAATGTCCGCTTACGACCCATTTCGGACATTAGCGTTGACCGTCGCTCCTGCGGAAGCAGACGCGGTCGCCGTTGCGGATGAACCTTGACGCGCTACCGTTGTGCCGCACGTCCCCTAGAGCCTGTTTTCGACAATCCTTGTTGTGATTGATGCGCCAAGCCACAAGCCGCCGCATCTCCTCGTCAGCGAAAATCATGTCGTGCGCCTCATCGATGGAGACGCCGAACTTCTCGCGGGTTCGCTTCACCAGTTGGATGAAGTCTCGGTTCTGGATCTCCATGCCCCACCTTCTCCGATTAGCGGCAAGCGGCGCAAGCCGAACGACCGCTTCCCACCTAAAGCGGACATTCATTTCTTCGCGAGAGCGTCATGCCTACACGCTGCACAAGCGACACCTCCCCGTCAGTCAAGCGAATGGAAACTCAGCCGTTCAAGGATAGCTGACGGTCAGCGGGACTTCGGGGATGGGGATCCACTCGGCGTCGTCGCCGGGCGGAAGCGCGAATTCGCCGGCTTTCCAGGCGCGTTTGGCTTCCTGGATGCGGTCGCGGCTCGAGGAGACGAAATTCCACCAGACGTGGCGCGGCCCGTCCATCGGGGCGCCGCCGCACAGCATCAGCTTCGCGCCCGAGGTCGAGCGCAGCAGCGGGCGCGTGCCGGGGCGCAGCAGGACGAGATGCATCCGATCGAGCGGTTCGCCGTCGACGCTTGCCTCGCCCTCGAGCAGATAAAGCGCGCGCTCGTCGGCCTCGCGCTCCAGCGCAAGCGCCGCGCCGGGGGTCAGTTCGAGCGCGGCGTAAAGGGTCGGGTGATGCTGGGTGACGGGCGAGCGGGCGCCATAGGCCTCGCCCATGATCAGGTGAATCCGGACGCCGTCGCCCTCGACCAGCGGCAAATCGGCGGCGGGGACATGTTCGAAGGCGGGGGCCACTTCCTCGAAGCGCTCGGGCAGAGCGAGCCAGGTCTGGATGCCGTCGAGCGTCGGGCCCGCGGCGCGCTGGTCGGCGGGCGAGCGCTCGCTATGACTGATCCCGCGCCCAGCGGTCATCAAATTGACCGCGCCGGGCTCGATCCGCTGGACGGTGCCGAGGCTGTCGCGATGGTCGATCGCGCCCTCGAACAGATAGGTGACGGTGGCGAGGTTGATGTGGGGATGCGGACGGACGTCGATCCCCTCGTCCACCCCGAGGCGCGCGGGGCCCATCTGATCGAAGAAGATGAACGGACCGACCATCGTGCGCAGTTTGTGCGGCAGGGTGCGGTGGACCTTGAATCCGCCGAGGTCGTGGCTGACCGGGGCGAGGCTCATCAGCACAGGAGAGTCGTTGGTCATTCGCCGGGCGCCTTCGTCTCCATCGACAAGGCGTGGACCTGTTGGTGCATGAGGTCGCCGAGCGCGCGGTAGACCAACCGCTGCCGCTGGATCGATCGCAAGCCGGTGAAGGCCGCGCTTTCGATCGACAGGTGGAAGTGCGACTCGGCGCCCGGGCCGCGATAGCCGCCGTGGCCGCGATGCTGCTCGCTGTCGTCGCGCAGGTCGAGCCGCGCCGGAGCGAGGGAAGTTTCCAGCCGGGCGATCATCTCACGGGCAACGGGACCGGTGGCGGTGGCGTTCATCGCGCCTATATAGTCGGGCTCGGACACGAACTGAACAGATGGCTTCTCGCTCTCCCAGATTTCACGGCCGCGTCGAAGGCGCGGCGGCGCATTGCGCGGCGCCCGGCTGCGGCGAGCCGGGCGAGTTTCGCGCGCCGCTGACCGCTCCGACCTTCGACGGGCCGGGCGCGTGGCAGTGGCTGTGCCTCGATCATGTGCGCGAACATAACAGCCGTTACAATTACTTCGCCGGCATGAGCATGGACGAGATCGAGGCGGCGCAGTCGCCGATCGCGGGCTGGGAGCGCGGGGTGCGCGCCTTTGCCCATGCCGCCGGGGCGGACCCGGCGCCGGCCTGGGGTGATTTCAACGATCCGCTGGAGGCGATCCGGGGGCGCTTCGGGCGCGGGCGCGGCGCGCCGGCCGAGACGGGCCGCTTTTCGGGGACCGAGCGAGCTGCTCTGGGCGTGCTCGGGCTGGGCGGGGACGCGGACTTGGCGGCGGTGCGCAAAGCCTATTCGGTGCTGGTCCGGCGCTATCACCCCGATCGCAATGGCGGGGACCGGAGCCACGAGGCGAAGCTGCAGAATGTGATTGGCGCGTGGCAGACGCTGAAGGCGGCGGCGGCGTTTGGCTGATCGGCCCTTCCCTTCAGGGAAGGTGGCCGCGAAGCGGTCGGATAGGTTCTTCTCTCTTCGGTCCCGCAACCGGAAAAGGAAGAAGAACCCCTCAGTCACTTCCTGACAGCTCCCCTAGAGGGGAGCAGTAAATTAGGCTGGCGACAGGGCGAAGTCGACGCGGACGCGGACTTCGGTGCGGTTGACGCCGGGGTTGAACGGGGTGCCTTCCTCGGGGCGCGCGGTCCTGACCAGCGGGGGCGGGGCGACCATCACCGATTCGGCGGCATCATAGGATTGCATCGGGCTTCCGCCTTCGCCGCCGTCGACGATATTGACGACGCGCACGATCTTGAGCCCGGCTGCCTCGCCATAGGCCTCGGCGCGACTGCGCGCGGCTTTGAACGCCGCTGCATAGGCGCCCTTGTTGGCGGCCTCGCGGTCGGAGACGCGCAGGTCGGGCCCGCCGACGACATTGGCCCCGGCCTCGGTCACGGAAGTGACGGCATCGCCGACCTTGGCGACGTCGGTCAGGCGCACCTCGAGGATGTTGGAGGCGCGGAACTGACCGCGCTCCTTGCCATAGTCGATGCGCTGCAGCGACAAATTCTGGGTCTGGAGATCGTCGGGCTTCACCCCGAGCGCGGTCAAAGCGGCGGTGACCCGCGTCATCTTCTCGCGGTTGAGGCGGCTCGCTTCGCCCGCATTGGCGCCCTGGCTCGTGACGCCGAGCCGCATCCGCGCCTCGTCGGGGCGCGTTTCGGCGCGGCCGGTCGCGCTGATGGTCAGCAACGTCTCACCCTTCGCCACCCCGCGCGGATCGGGATTGGTCGGAGCGCAGGCGGCCGCAAGCAGAGGAAGAGCGAGAAGTACGAGACGCATGGCACAA
>JANPKL010000181.1:0-15721 GCA_031425975.1 Sphingomonas sp. | reverse complement strand
CGCAGCGCTCGGGTAAAGCGCAGGTAATCCGCGGCCGTACCGACCAGCCCCGCTCCGCCGTAATCGATCGGGCGCTGGAGGAGGTAGGGGCTTCGGGTCGGATCGTCGATCAGGCTCAGCTTCGCCGGAGCGACCTTGGCGGGATCGACCCGGGCAAACAGCGGTGCCGTCCCTGGCACCAGCGAGGCAGCGCCATAAGCAGCGGTAAACCGACCCCGGTCCGGCGCCTGCACAATGAAGCCCGTGTCCGTCATGCCGAGTGGGCGAAAGATATTTTCCGCGACATAGGTGCTCAGGCGCTGGCCGCTCGCCACCTCGACGACATGGCCAAGGACGTCGGTCGCATTGCCATAGCTGAACCTGGTGCCAGGCTGATGCAGCAGCGGGATCGTCGCGATCCGCGCGGCCAGCTCCGCACTGGACGCGACCCGTGCCGATCCGTCGAGCGGAGCGATATCGGCACCGCTGCCCGTGTCGATACCGCGATAGGCGTAAAGCCTGTGAACCAGCGTCGGACCTTCGGCCTTGTAGGTCATTCCGGCCGTATGACGCATCAGGTCGCGCACTGTGACCGGCCTTTGCGACGGTTCGACCTTGAGTGTTTCGGGCTTGTCTCCGGACACGAACACCTGGGTCTTTGCAAAGGCCGGGACAAATTTCGATATGGGGTCGTCCAGCTTCAGGCGGCCCTGCTCGACCAGTTGCAGTGCGGCGGCGGTGGTGACCGTCTTGGTCATCGAATATAGCCGGAACAGGCTGTCGGACCGCATCGGCGCGCGCCGTTCGACGTCGGCGAAGCCCGTGACTTCGTTCAGGATCAGCCGGCCACGCCGCTCCACCAGCAGGATTGCACCTGGGGCGAACTTGCGAGTGACGGACGAGCGCAGGACATCACGGGCCGCGAGGAGTCGTTCGGGGCCCATGGCAGAGCGGGCAGCCGTGCACGGAGGCAGGGCCTGAACCTTGGCATGTGCCACAGGTGACGCCGCAAGGAATACGCCGGTAACGCCGCAAAGCCAGTTCCGCCGCATCGTTCGCTCCCGTCGATCCTCAGAAGGTCCACAGAGTAGCGCTAATGCATGAACCGTCAATAGCAGCGATCAGTGGCGATCGTCGCCGAGCCGGGTCAACGCGCCGAGGATCAGTTCGAGGACCATGTCCTCGATTGCCGCCACATCCGCATTCGTGCGCGCGAGATAATCCCCTGCCGCGGCCGTCAGGCCCATCAAGAGATCGCTCGCTGTCTCTGCGGATTTCTGATCGATCCCGAACACGGTCGAGATCCGCGAACCGAAGAAGTCGACCGTATGTTGCCGACCTTCGCTGTCGAGTTCACGCACGGCAGCCGAGACGGCTGGCTCGTTCATCAGGCGCTGGATCAGGACACCGCGCTCCTTGACGTGGTTCAGATAGGCGCGGGTCGTCACCCGGATCAGCGTGGGAAGATCGCCGGCGTCGGCGGCGGCCTCCCGTGCCTCGGCCTGAAAGCGGCGGTATTCCCGGATGAGAAGGTCGCTCAGGAGGACCTGTCGGCTGGGAAAGTAATTGTAGACCAGGGCCTTGGAGATTCGAGCTTCCCGGCCCAACCGCTCCATGTTCACCGCTGACACGCCCTCGTCCGCCACAATCGTCGCGGCTTCATCGAGAATGAGATCGCGGCGGACCTGCGGGTCGAGCCTCGTGCGCTTCCGCGCCACATCCATTCGTCACACCCCCAGCAAGGCCGTTCATGCGCTCCATAAGGCAAAGGGCGCCCGATGACACCAGCGCCGCCGCTCGACGACGATGGCAACGGCTGTTAGACTGACCGTCACTAGCAAATGCATAGGTGATCGCCAATGGCCGGCAAGATCGACCGCACCTTCGGAGAGAGGTTCCTGACGTCGGCGGACGACTTCTACGCCTACGGCGTCCACCTGCTGTTCAATGATTGGTGGGAGCATGCGCCCGCGGATGCGATCGACCACTATGTCCGGGCGATTGAGCAGCATCCCGAGCAAGGGCCGCTCGCCGCAGAAGCATGGTATGCGCCTTCGCTGACCCTTGCCGACCTTGAGCACTGCCCGCCGGGCAGTCTGGGAGAGGCATATCGGCGGTTCATGACCGATCACGACCTGATGGAACGACTGGCCGAGGGTTATCGTGAACTGCACGAAAGCTTCGAGGCGGACGGAAAGCTCGATCGTTTGCCCCATATTCTCAAATACAAGGTGCTGCGTGGTTATCAGACGCACGATCTGCACCACGTCGTCGCCGGCTACCCTGCAACGGCTTTTGGCGAACTGGGCTTGCAGGCGTTTGGCTTGGCCCAGATGAGCTTTCCCTACGCGGCCATGTGGATCTCCGTCGTCACCGCGCACATGACATTCGTTGATCCGGCCATGATCCAGCCCGCGATGGACGCCATCGCCCGCGGATGGGACCACGGCCGTCGATCCAGAAGCATTCAGTTCGTGAAACTCGAGTTGATGCTCGAGCGCCCGCTGGCCGACGTCCGCCGTGCTTATGGCATCGACGTCGAGGCGTCGCACGGAGGCTGAAACAGCGGTTCGCAGAAGACGGTTTCCACGGCCATTCTCCCTCGACCTAGATGCCGATCAGCTTGTCGAGCTCGGCCGTCACCAGGGGGTGGTAGATCGGGCGGGCGCGGGGGTAGGTGCGGGCGGCGATGGGTCGGCCCCAGGCTTCGTCCTTGTGCAGCGCGAGGAACAGGGGCCGGACGAACTTGCGGCGGCCGAGCCCGGTGAGAAAGCGCTCTAGCGTCGGGACCGCGGGGTCGTAGCGGTTGGCGACGGCGAGGCTGAGCCATGCGAACAGTACCTCGTTATTGCCGCTCTGGCTGAGGCCGTAGGTGGTGTCGAGGCGCTGCAGTTGCTCAACCGACAGCTTGCGCGGCAAAGCGTTCACGAAGCGCAGGCGCTCGTCGGTGGTCCAGCCGTTCCACAATGAGCGGTCGAAGGCCCCGCCCTTGAGGGCCGCATCGACCGCGGTGAAGGCGGCGGGGTCGGCGGGGACGGCATTGGCTGGGATGCCGGGCTCATAGACCCAACGGTCAAGCTGCAGCCGCGTTTCGAGCGCCGCATCGCCGCGCACCAGCTCGCGGCGGACCTCGGCCAGGAACATCGCGCTGGTCACGGGCTTGAATGCATTGCGGTCGAACCAGCCGCGCAGGAAGGGGTCGAACCGATTCCGCCCGACCGCGGCCTCGATCATGCGCAGGAAAGCGGCGCCCTTTTCATAGGCGATCTCGGTGAGCCCCTCGTCGGGGTTGCGGCCCTTGAGATCAATTGCGAGGCGGGTGTCGGCTTGCGGCAGCGTCTTCAGTTCGGCGTTGAGGCTGTCGATCCCCAGTGCGACCTGCTGACGCGCGACCTTCTGCCCATAGACTTCCTCGACGATCCGGCTGGTCGCGTAGGTGGTGGTGCCCTCGTTGAGCCAGAAGTCGGCCCAGGTGGCGTTGGTCGCAAGATTGCCCGACCAGCTGTGCGCCAGCTCGTGCGCGATCAGGCTGGTCAGGCTCTTGTCCCCGGCAATGAAGGTCGGGGTCAAAAAGGTCATCACCGGGTTTTCCATGCCGCCGAAGGGGAAGGAGGGCGGCAGGACGATCATGTCGTAGCGGCCCCAGCGATAGGGACCGAACAGGGCTTCCGCCTCGCGCACCATGCGTTCGCTATCTTCCAATTCCTTCGCGGCGGCGGGGAGGACTTCAGGCTCGGCCCAGACCCCAGTGCGCGGGCCAAGCGCGCGGAAGCGAATGTCTCCGGCGGCGACCGCAATGAGATAGGGAGCGACCGGTTTGTCCATCGCGAAAGCGAAAGTGCGCGTACCGGCCTGCCCGCCCCGGACTTCGCGTCGGACGGGCGCGCTCATTACCACCTCGAGCGGGGCCGGGACTGTGATTCGCGCCTCCCATGTCTGGCGAATGCCGGGGCTGTCCTGGGTCGGGATCCAGCCCCGGTTGAGGATCGCTTGGCCCTGGCTGAGCAGGAAGGGGTGGCGCTTACCTGCGGTCTGTGCGGCGGTAAGGAACTGCAGCGCCTCGGGATTGCGGGCGGTGTAGGCAATCCGGATTTTGCGGGTGGTCGTGCCGAGCTGGATCGCCAGCGGGCGACCGAGAGCCGCGCTTTCAACGCCATAGGCAAAGGCCAACGGCGCGCCGGTTGCGGCATCGCTGACCGTGCTGACCACATAACCGTCCGAATCGAGCAGGATCTCACGGGCATTCGGGCGGCGGACGAGGTCGAGCGTGGCGGTGCCTGCGACAGCCTTAGCGGCAAAATCGAAAGCAAGGTCGAGCGCGACGTGAGTGACCCGCGCTTCCGCCGGGCGGGCGTAACTGTGCGGATCGACCGCATCGGCGGTGAGCAGAACGGGAGCGATTGCAGGAGCAATCCCGGACGGAACACGTGCGCTCTGGCATGCAGAAAGGGCGAACGCAGAAGCGAGCAGAATGGCGGTTCGGGTCATGAGGGCCTTCATAGCTTTGGATCAATGTAACGGCTGCTGAACGGAAAAGTGGCGCAAAAGCGTGCGGAGCGGTGGCCGAGTGATCGAGGATGGGCGGTTACTCTCGGTTAGTCTTCTCATGCCAAAATGATGCCGACCGAGTAGCCAACAGCGTGGGCGCGGCGAAGGGGAGGGCGGTTCAATCTGCCCGAGTGTGTGGGAGGGGCGAAGGTGAATCTCGGGGGACCCTGGCCAGGGCCGAGCCGGTGGGCCCGGCTACTGCGGGCGCTCGGCTTTCAGCAGCGCTTCTGGTGGACGATGCCAGTCCCCTTCCATCCGTGGATCGCCCTGCTTCTGCCGTTCGTACCCCTGGCGCTGGTCGTATGGCAGGTCTTTGCTCAGCTGACCGGGAACGGTGCCGCATCCGGACTGGTCCTCGGTCTGCTGGGCGTTGGACTAGCATTGATCATACCCCTGTCGGTGCCGATCCTGAACATATTCCTGATGATCTTCCGCATCCCGCTGCTTCAAGGCATGTGCTTTCTGTCGGCAATGCTGGTGCTGCTGGTCGAGCTGGCAGGTGGGGTCCGGCCCCTTATTCATGGCCTTCCCGCATTGTTATATTTCGGCTTTTACGCAGTGCAGCGATGCCTCGGGCCAGCGAAATTGATGCGGCTGCAGGAGGCGAATGCTGCATTTCTGCCGATCGACGCCGACGATGCCGTGGTCGCGGTCACGAATGCATCCCGGCCGGACCTGCTGCAGGACCTTTCCGGATCAACGTCTACGCGGATCGCGGCTTCCGTCCGACTCTCACAAAATCGGGGATGGCAATTCTGGGCGAGATTGGACGAGGGGGCCGAGCAGTGGCTTGCGCAGCAATTGCCCGAAGCGTTCAGGAAAGAGGGCTATGGCGGGGTCGTGATTAGAGAGGAGGGCGTTGATCGGATCAAGCCCGAGATCACGATCGATCTACGTACGGTCCGCGACCTGCGCCTTTACGGCAGGATGCGCCGGATGATCATCACGGACCGGGATCAAACTCGCCGAACCTTCACGGGCGGGACCGTCGCAGTGGTCGGAAACTGGCCGTTCCTGATGATCTTCTACGACATGGCGGTGTTCAGTGGCAGCAGCAGCAATGCCCGGTGGATCATCGGCTTCCCGCCCCGGCAAGAGGTGGACCTTGGCCCTAAATGGGATCACAATTTGCTCGAGCACGCCCTGGCCACTCCGGAGCGACCGCATCGACTGAGTGCTGAGCGCCTGTCGCGCCTGCTGGCTCCCCTCGCCGACAGGTTTGCATTCCGCCGTGCCGACGAAGACCGCCGTCGCGCCGACCAACTGGAAAAGTGCAACTGGCTCCTCGATAAGTTTCTTGAGAGTGGAACGGTCCTGATGAGGGCCATGGGACCACATAGCTTTTTCAACGACTCGGTGAATCTGCGGGGCCGCGGTTCAGCCTTATGCGCCGCGCTGATGCGGGCGAAGGAACAGCGCGACACGGTAGCCGTGGAGCTTGCGTCCCGGCTCCTTCAAATCATTCCGATCAACGAGTTCGTCGGGCTGGATGAGGTCTTGCGAACATTGCTGCCCAGCCGGATTCTCGCTCTTCGCTGGCGCCTTACACCCGACGTCGACGTCAGCCTGCTGCCGCGCGGATGTCCGCGGTGGGGGAATGACGCCGGGTTCGGGCTGATGGACCGATTTCCGGAGCTGTGGGCGCGAATGGGCGATCTTTCGCCGTGGTATGCGCGCGTGGTGGCCGGTTTCATCAAGGAGGTCGGCGAACGGCCAGCCTTGGTGGAAGCGCGCCGCCGCTTCGCCGAACGCGGGATCGCACTGCCGGCGATTTGAGCGGCTCGCAAAAGTGCGTCCCCGCCGCTATGTTCCCCCGAGATGGCCACTAATAGTGCGACCCTAACCGAGCAGCCGCGTCGCAAGGCGCGGGCGCTGACTCCGCGGTCCGGTCCGATCGCGCGCAGGGTTGGCCTCGACGCGCCTTTCTTCGCCGACAAGAACCGCGCTTTCTGGGTGCTGCAATCGGGCGGCTGGACCGGTTACTTCGTGCTCCGGACTTTGGGGGGAATCGCCAATTCGGTGCCGGCGATGTTCATCGTCCACACCTTGCTGCTGACCGCGACCGGCTATTCGCTGACGTTGCTGATGGGATCGCTGTTCCGGCGGCTGATCACGATGCGCGCGATTTACACGGTGATCCTGAGTCTCGGCGCCGTGGTCCTCGCGTCAGCCGCCTTTTCGGTGATCGAGACGTGGAGCCACGCGACCTTCGTCAGGCCCGGCTCCAATCCGGTGGGCGTGCAGCTGCTCGGGGCGATCCCGATCACCTTCGCGCTGCTGGCGGCCTGGTCGGCGCTCTATTACGGGATCAATTACTACCTCCTGCTGGAGGAGGAGATCGATCAACGGGCGCAGCTGGAAAGCCAGGCGAGCAGCGCGCAGCTGGCGATGCTGCGCTATCAGCTCAACCCGCATTTCCTGTTCAATACCTTGAACTCCATCTCGACCCTGGTGCTGTTGAAGCAGACCGAGCGGGCCAATGCGATGCTGGCGCGCCTGTCGAGTTTCCTGCGCTACACGTTGGCGAATGAGCCGACCGCGCAGGTCACGCTGGCGCAGGAGGTGGAGACGCTGAAGCTCTATCTCGAGATCGAGAAGATGCGCTTCGAAGACCGGCTCCGCCCGCATTTCCGGATCGAGGCGCAGACCATCGGCGCGCGGCTGCCCAGCCTTTTGCTCCAGCCGCTGATCGAGAATGCGATCAAATATGCGGTGACCCCGAGCGAAACCGGGGCCGATATCTGGCTGACCGCGGTCCCGCATGGCGATTTCGTGCGGATCGAAGTGGCCGACAATGGCGCGGGAGGGCAGGATGCTTTGGTCGCGACCCAGTCGACCGGAGTCGGCCTGGCGAACACCAGGGACCGTCTGGCGCAAGCCTATGGCGACCGGCATCGCTTCTCGACAGGTCAGAACGAACAGGGGGGGTTCAGCGTTATCGTCGAAGTCCCGCTCGATGCGCGCCCCCTGACGGGGTGATGGCCTCGGGCAGCAACCGCAAAGGATCCGAATGAGCATTCGCACCATCCTCGTCGACGACGAGCCGCTCGCCACCCAGGGGCTGATGCTCCGGCTGGAGGCCCATGACGACGTCGAGGTGATCGGCACCGCGATGAACGGTCGCGAGGCGATCCGCGCGATCAAGACCCACAAGCCAGACCTCGTCTTCCTCGATATCCAGATGCCCGGCTTCGACGGTTTCTCGGTCATCCAGGGGCTGATGGACGTCGACCCGCCTTTGTTCGTGTTCGTGACTGCTTTTTCCGAACATGCCCTGCGCGCGTTCGAGGTGCAGGCGGTCGACTATCTCGAAAAGCCGGTACTCGAGGAGCGCCTCGCTCAGACGATGGAGCGGGTTCGCCAGCGATTGTCGGAGCGCGGCGCAGTGCATCATGCCGAGCGGCTGGCCGAGGCGCTGGCCGAGCATGCCCCGGAGGCAGCCGAGGAAATGGCCGACAACGCGCCCGCCGCCGAACCCGCCTCGGGCCGGTTCGAGAAGATGATCAACATCAAGGACCAGGGCCAGATCTTCCGGGTCGACGTCGACACGATCGAGCGCATCGACGCCGCCGGCGACTACATGTGCATTCAGACCGGCGACAACACCTTGATCCTGCGCGAGACGATGAAGGACCTGGAGAAGCGGCTCGACCCACGCCGCTTCCAGCGCGTGCACCGCTCGACGATCGTCAATCTCGACCTCGTCCGACAGGTCAAGCCGCACACCAATGGCGAATGCTTCCTGGTCCTGAACTCGGGCGCGCAGGTCAAGGTTAGCCGCTCTTATCGCGACGTGGTCGCGCGCTTCGTCCACTAGGGAGCAAGAGCCGGGCGGCGTGGCACAGGGGAGGCGCATGGGCGATCGGGGAGAGGAAATTCCAGGCGGAATCGGCTCCTTCGATTTCTCGAAGGTGCTCGGGATCGCCGATGCCTTGCCGATGCCGATCGCGCTGATCGACACCGGTGGCCGCTACCTCTTCTGCAACAAGGCACTGGCCGGATTCTTCGAGCGACCGCGCGGCAAGATACTCGGCCGGACCATCGCCGAGATATTGGGCGAGGATGCCTACCGGTTGCGCGCGCCGATGCTCGCGGCGGCGCTGACTGGCGAACGGCAATGGTTCGCCGCCAAGTTCGACCACCCGACCCGCGGGCAGATCGCGCTGCAGACCGAATATCTGCCGCAGAAAGACGCGGACGGGACGGTGACCGGTATCGTCATCCTGGTCCAGGACGTGACCGAGCAGCGCGTCGCCGAGCGGGCCCTGCGCGAATCCGAGGCGCGCTTCCGGCGGATTGCCAATAACGCTCCGGTGATCATGTGGGTGACCCGGCTCGACCGACACCGCGAGTTCGTCAACGATGCCTATCTGCAATTTGCGGGCATCGGCCGCGAGGCGGTGAACAGCCATGAATGGCGCGACTGGATCCACCCGGAGGATTTCGCGCGGGTCGTCGCGGAAAGCCTCGCCGGCGAAGCCAGCCGCGTGCCCTTCACGCTCGAGGCGCGCTACCGCCGGGCAGACTGCGAGTGGCGCTGGCTGCGCTCGGTCTCGAGCCCGCGCTTCGGGCCCGATGGCGAACTGATCGGCTTCATCGGGGCGGCCTTCGACGTGACCCCCGCCAAGCAGAGCGAAGAGCAGCTGAGGAAAGCGGTCGATGAACGCGCCACTGAACTCGGCCAGAGTGAAGCGCGGCTCCGAGCCATCTTCGACAGCGTCCGCGAGATTCTCGTATTGCTGGCACCCGACGGCACGGTGTTGCAGCTCAACCGCACCCGCACGGCGTGGCGCGAACCCGATCCGACGTTGGCGATCGGTGGCAAGCTGTGGGACGCGCCGACGCTGGCCCGCTATCCCCAGCATATTCGCTTGCTCAAGACCGCGGTGGCCGCTGCCGCCAGCGGACAGGAGTTCACACGAGAAATCGCGATGGTGCGGGAAGGTGTCCCGAATGCCACCCTCGACGTCTCGCTGCGGCCGGTCGCGGGCAAGGACGGCGCCGTGACCTTCATCCTGTTCGAGGCCCGCGACATCACCGAACTCAAGGGCGCGCAAGAACAGCTTCGCCAGAGCCAGAAGATGGAAGCGCTCGGCCAGCTGACCGGGGGCATCGCGCACGATTTCAACAATCTCCTGACGGTAGTGGTCGGCGGGCTCGACCTCATCGCCAAGCGGGCCGAGGACCCCAAGCTCGAACGCTATGCCCGCAATTCGCTGGAGGCGGCTGAACGGGGCGCCCGCCTTACCGCGCAATTGCTCGCCTTCAGCCGCGTCCAGCGGCTGGAAGTGCGGCCGACCTATGTCGCGCCGCTGATCGAGAATATGCGGTCGCTGTTGCGCAACGTGCTCGGGCCCGGGATCGAGAAGCAGTTCGCGCTCGATGACGAACTGGTCCCGGTGCTGGCCGACCCGACCCAGCTTGAGCTGGCGGTGCTCAACCTGGCGATCAATGCGCGCGACGCCATGCCCGGAGGCGGGCTGCTGCGGATCGCGACTCGCAAACTGGCCATCGCCAGGGACCCCGAGCTTGAACCCGGCGACTATATCGAGCTGGCGATCTCGGACACCGGAGAGGGGATGAGCTCGGAGGTCGTCGCGCGCGCATTCGAGCCCTTCTTCACCACCAAGGAGGTCGGACGCGGGACCGGGCTCGGCCTGTCGATGGTCTATGGAGTCGCGCGCCAGTCGGGCGGCACCGCGCGGATCGAAAGCAGCCCCGGCGAAGGCACGATCGTCCGGCTGTTCTTCCGCCGCGCCGCCATGCCCGAGGTTGCCAACGAGCCCGGACAGGCCGTGGGGGTCGAGGTCGCTGGGGAGGCGGCAGGCGCCGATATCCTGGTAGTCGACGACGATCCCGATGTCCGGGAATTTATGATCGCGACACTGGAAGATGCCGGTTTCGTCGTGCGCGGGGTGGGAGACGGCGCGAGTGCCCTGGCCGCCGTCCGCGAGCGCGCGCCCGACCTGATGGTGCTGGACTTCCTGATGCCGGGAATGACCGGGGCTGATGTCGCCAAGGCGATCCGGGAGCTGCATCCGCGCCAGCCGGTCCTGTTCGTGTCAGGCTATAGCGAGACCGACGCCATCCGCGCCGCCGCGCCCGATGCACCGATGCTGGCCAAGCCGTTTCGCGCCGACGCGCTCAGCACGGCAGTGCGTCAGATATTGTCTGAAGCCTAACTCGCCAGCTTGCGTGCGCCGAGGCCGGTGACCAGCTGGTTGGCGCGCTCGTAGGAGAGCGGCTTGCCGAACAGATAGCCCTGGATGGTGTCGCAGCCCAGTTCGCGCATGCGCTCGAAATCCTCGGCGGTCTCGACCCCTTCGGCGGTGACCGACATGCGGAAGTCCTTGGCGAGGCTGACGATCGACTTGATGATTGCGATATTGCCCGGCTTGGTCCCGGCGTCGCGTACGAAGCTGCCGTCGATCTTCAGTTTGTGGAACACGGCCTTGTTGAGATAGCCGATCGAGGAATAGCCGGTGCCGAAGTCGTCGAGCGCGATCCCGACCCCCAGCGCGCGCAGGCGCCCGAGAATGTCGAGGCTGCGGCTCGATGAATCGAGGAACACGCCTTCGGTGACTTCCAGCTCGATCCGATTGCCCGGTAATTTGTAGCGGGCCAGCGCCTGGCTGACGATGTTGGGCAGATTGGGCAGGATGATCTGCTTGGGGCTGACGTTGATCGCGACCGTGATCGGCTCGGGCCAGCTGGCGGCGGCACGGCAGGCCTGGTCGATGATGAACTCGCCGAGCGGGCCCATCATGCCGCATTCTTCGGCGATCGGGATGAACACGTTGGGCGGCACGAAGCCGCGCTTCGGGTGATTCCAGCGGACCAGCGCTTCGAAGCCGATCAGTTTCTGGGTCTTGGCCGCGACCAATGGCTGGAAGGCAAGATGGAACTGGCGGGCTTCGAGCGCGGCGCGGATGTCGGCCTCGAGCCGCACGCGGTCTTCCTGCTCGCTCTGCAGCTCGGAGCTGAAATAGCGCACGACGCCGCGGCCGGCGTCCTTGGCTTGATAAAGCGCCAGATCGGCCTTGAGGATGAGGTCGTCGACCGTCGCTCCGTCGATCGGCCCGAAGGCGCAACCGACCGAAACGCCGATGCGGATCTCGACCCCGTCGATCATGAAGGGTTCGGCAATGGCCAGGATGATGCGATCGGCGAGTCGCTCGATCATCCGGCGGCCTTGCGCGTCGGGAACGACGATGGCGAATTCATCGCCGCCCAGCCGCCCGACATGTCCGTCGGCCGCGACTTCGTCGCACAGGCGCTTGGCAACCGCCTGGAGCACGGCATCGCCCTTGGGATGGCCGAAGGTGTCGTTGACCGGCTTGAACCCGTCGAGATCGAGGAACATAATCGCGCACGGGACATTGCCCGCGGTGGCCACGCGCAGGGCCTCGCCGAGCAATTGGCGGACGCGGCCGCGATTGGGCAGGCCCGACAGGACATCGACATTGGCGAGGTGGGTCAGCCGCTCCTGCGTGTGGCGCACGTCGGTGATATCGAGCCCGACCCCGCGAAACCCCTCGAAGCGGCCGGCGGTGTCGATGATCGGGTCACCCGACAGCGAGATCCAGCGATGGCCGCGGCCCGTCTTCATTTCCATCTCGAGATGGGCGAAGGGCTGCTTGCCCAGCAGCACCCGGCCAAGCTCGGCATGACCGCCGAGCAGTGAGGGCAGGCTATGTCCGAGAATCTGGGTCGACGGGCGGCCGATCAACGCGCTCATCCGGCTCGAGATATAGGCAACGCGATTGTCGCCATCGACCTGCCACAGCCAGCCCACGCCGCGTTGCTCATATTCCTGGAGCAGCTGTGACGCGCTTTCGGACTGGGAGCCCATGTCGGCATTGGTCTTGAGCTGGCCGGCCGCCCAGCGGGCGACAGTCAGGACGCCGACGATCGCGACCCCGAGGACGAAGAACATGGCGATTGTCTGCTGAAAGCCGACGCTGTCGTCGATGAACAGCAAAGCGAAGCACAGGCCGAGCGTGAAGGCACACATCCAGGCGACCGCACAAGCGAAGACGACGACGAGGCCAAGCCCGGCGATGCCGACCCCGGCGATCAGCGTTCCGGCGATCAGCTGGCTCGCTCCATCGAGACCCGAGAAAAGATACAGCGGAAGGCAGAGCCAGACGCAGGCGCGGACAACGACGTCGCCGACCATCAGCCACGGCGGAACCGACTGGCCCGAGCGACCGACGCAAGTGACCGCCTGGGACTGGCTCCACCGCATGGCCATGAAATTGACCCCGGCGACCGCCCCGCTCCAGCCGAGCAGGAGTGGGAAAGAGACCGAGCCCCACAAGGCCACGGTGAACAGCAACGCGGCGACGATATTGGCGAGCGCGAAGAACGGCGCGAGCTGGCCGCGCGCGATCAGCTGCACGTCTTTCAGGGGCGAAGATCCGCTCCCATTGTCGCGCGACAACCCCGGCGACTCGCCGTCCGGAAGCCGGGCGGCGATCATTCTCTTGTAGCGGTCGGGGGCTTCGTACATCGCTGGGCTTGGGCTCCTTAAGGAGGAACTAGCCCGAGGAGGGTTGAAAGCAGGTTAAGAGCGCAGACTCATGTCCAAATCGGAGGGATCTAGTCGGGGACTGCCCCGCCCCTGACGTTCCGCCGTGCGAACCGCGGCCAAAACGAGGGCATTGGCGCGGGTCGCAATCCCGGATTTGGCACCCAAAGCGACGATCTTGCCCTGCAGTTCGTCGATCTCTGTCGCCCGGCCGCGTTCCAGATCCTCCCACATCGAGGATCGCGCGGACGAATCGATTCGCGGGCCGCTGCGGCTGGCGATGCGGAACAGGAAATCGGGCAAGCGCAGGACTGCGGGAAAGCGGCGGACGGGAAGCCTGCCGGGGCTTGAGGGCGCGATTCCCCTGGCCGCGAAGATCGCCAGCGCCTCGTCCTGGCAGGCGGCGAGGATCCGCCGCCAGCGCCGGTCGGCGAGCTGAGCCCGAAGGGGCAGGCCCGACAAGGCGTTGAGAGCATTGTTGAGATTGTAGACCAGCTTGCCCGCCAGGACTTCGTCCATGCGGGCATGGGCGAGGATGTCGAGGTGGGGAGCGGCGAGTTCGGGCGCGCCCGCGGCGATCACCAATGGGCCGCTGGTGCCGCGATGAAAGCGCCCCGCGCCCTGATGAAGGACGTTGAAGCTGACCATTCCGGCATGGACCTCGCGCCCCGGCAGGGCCGCGGCCAGCCGCCGCGCATTGTCGAGGCCGTTCTGGAGACTGATCACCTTGGCTTGCCGCGGGGCGTGCGCGGCGATGAGCGCGGCCATCTCCTCGGTCTGGCCGCTCTTGACCGTGACCAGCACGGTCCCGGCGCCCGCCAGCGCTCGCCCGGGGTCGGTCTCGATTGCCAGTGCCGACGGCGCGATCCGTTCGCTCCAGCCTTCGAAGCTGGCAAGGGTCAGGCCGTATTCGCGCAACTCGGCCGCGATACGCGGACGGGCGAGCAGTACTATTTCGCGGCCCCCGATTGCGAGTAGGCCGCCGACGAAACAGCCGATGCTGCCCGCCCCGGCGATGACGATCCGATCGCTCATCCCCGCAGCCTAAGGGGACATAAGGCCAGTTGACAAGTTGGAAGCCAAGGACCCAAGAGGGCGCGATGACGACCGCAACCCAGTTTACGTGGTGGCAAGCCCCGGCGGCGGCGCGATGGCGCTGGCGGTGAACTGACGCAACGTCCTTTCTCCACCAGTCTCGATCAGCGGCCCGCTCTCCTCATCGGACAGCGGGCTTTTTATTGCCCGAGGAAATTCATGTCGCCGACCGCCACTTACTCCGCCGTCATCCCGCCCGAGCCCCCGACCGATCAGGGGCCCGTCCCCAATCCGCTGCCCCGGCTGCTGAGCGGCGAGGATCTGAGCGCGGAGGACAGCCAGCATTTGTTCGAGCGGCTGGTGCTCGGCCGGCTCGAGCCCGCCGAGACCGCCGGCATGCTGATCGCGCTTCGGATGAAGGGCGAGACCGCCGAGGAGATGATCGGCGCGGCACAGGCGCTGCTGGCGGCCGCGACCGACTTCCCGCGTCCGGAAGGCCTGTTCGCCGACTGCTGCGGGACGGGCGGCGACGGGTCGGGGACGATCAACGTCTCGACCTCGGCCGGGTTCGTCGCCGCCGCCTGCGGGCTGACGGTCGCCAAGCATGGCAATCGCTCGGTCTCCAGCCGTTGCGGCTCGGCCGATGTATTGGAAGCGCTGGGCGCGAAGATCGAGCTCGCACCCGAGGCGGCGCGGCGGGTGCTCGACCAGGCCGGTTTCACCTTTCTGTTCGCACCCCATTATCATCCGGGCATGCGCCATGCCGCGCTGGTCCGGCGGCAGTTGAGCGTGCGCACCGTGATGAACTTGCTCGGCCCCTGCGTGAACCCGGCGCGACCGAGCGTCCAATTGCTCGGCGTCGCCGATGCCAAAATGCTGCGGCGGGTGGCGCAGGTGCTCCAGGCGATGGGGGTCGAACGCGCGCTGGTCGTCCACGGCGGCGGGCTCGACGAGGTCGCGCTGCATGCCGAAACGCGCGCGGTGCGATTGGCCGACGGTGTGCTCAGCGAGCTTGTCCTCACACCCGAGGACGCCGGTTGCACCCGCACCGCCCTGCAGGCGCTGGAAGGCGGCGACGCGGCGGAAAATGCGGCGCGCATGAAGGCGTTGCTCGTGGGCGGGGGGAGCGAGGCCGAGCGCGAGGCGGTGGCGATGAACGCCGGCGCGCTGCTGTGGACCGCGGGGCTGGCGGACGACTTCGCCAAGGGCACCGGGGCGGCGCTTGAGGCGCTCCGGTCGGGCGCGGCGGGACGTGTGCTCGCCAGGTTCATCGAGGCCAGCAATGGCTGACGTGCTCAGCGAAATTGTCGCGCACAAGCGCAGCGAAGTGGCGGCGCGGCTGGCGGGGTTCGACGCCAGCGGGGTCGCGCCGACGGGCCGCAGCCTGCGCGCCGCCTTGGCCCGGCCCGGCGCGCGCTTCGTGATGGAGGTCAAGCGCGCCTCGCCCTCCGGGCATCGCTCATCGCACTCGGTCGAGACCGCGATCGCGGCTTATGCCGGGGTCGCGGACGGGGTCAGCGTGCTGACCGACGCAAAGTATTTCGGCGGCTCGTTCGAGGCGCTGCGGACGGTGCGCGCGGCCTTCGACGGCCCGATCCTGGCCAAGGATTTCGTGGTCGGCCCGGCGCA
>JANPKL010000180.1:0-15293 GCA_031425975.1 Sphingomonas sp. | reverse complement strand
GGGTCCAAGATGGACGAGGTTATCTTCGAGGAGTTCAAGGGCACCGGGAACAGCGAGATCGTACTCGACCGCAAGGTCTCGGACAAGCGCATCTTCCCGGCACTTGACGTCGGCAAATCGGGTACCCGCAAGGAAGAACTGCTGGTTCCGCAGGCCACGCTGACCAAGATGTGGGTGCTGCGACGGATCCTGATGCAGATGGGAACGATCGACGCCATGCAATTCCTGCTCGACAAAATGAAGGATGCGAAGTCCAACGAGGATTTCTTCGCGAGCATGAACCAGTAAGGACGAAGCGGAGAGGGAACCTAGCGGCGCTCCGTCGCTTCTCCCCTTCGTCACTGCGGACGCGATCCGGAGCCCCGTTTCTTTTCCTTGCGCCGCGAGCGCAGCGATTTTTCCCGGTCTTGCGGGAATTACCGAGGTTGTTCGAATGCTCGATTTTCTGACTTTCATGCTTGCTGCCGCAACCGCGCCCGGGCTCGACCTGAATCTTGCGACGATCTGGCAAGACATTTTGCGCGACTTCTCGAACATCACCCAGCCGTCCGAGCTGCAGGCGTTCATCAAGATCCTCGCGATCGATCTGCTGCTGGCGGGCGATAATGCGATCATCATCGGCGCGCTGGCTGCCGGCCTCCCGCCCGAACAGCGGCGGAAGGTCATCCTGATCGGGATCGCCGCGGCCCTGGTGCTGCGGATCGGATTTGCGCTCATCACCACCTGGCTGATGGGCATCGTCGGGCTGATCTTCGCCGGCGGCCTGTTGCTGCTGTGGGTGGCGTGGAAGATGTACCGCGAGATCGGCATGCATGGCGGGGAGAGCGCAGGCTCACCCGAGATCGCTGGTGACGAGAGCTCCGGCCTGCGTCCGGCCAAGAGCTTCCTGGGCGCGGCTTGGGCGGTGGCCGTGGCCGACGTGTCGATGAGCCTCGATAATGTGCTGGCAGTTGCCGGCGCGGCGCGCGAGCACCCTGGCATCCTGGTGGTTGGCCTGTTCCTGTCGGTGGCGTTGATGGGCATCGCCTCCAATGTGCTGGCCAAGTATATCGAGCGCTATCGCTGGATCGCCTACATCGGTCTTGCCCTGATCATCTGGGTTGCAGGGGACATGATCTGGGTCGGCTGGACCGGCGACGAGCAGACCGTCGGCATTGGCTCGCTGATCGGCTGAACTTGCAGGCGGAGCTGGTCGCGCGCATCGAGCGATGATGAGCGACACGATCTTTGCTTTGTCCAGTGGTGCACTGCCCGCAGCGATCGCCGTCGTCCGCCTGAGCGGACCGGGGGCGTTCGGCGCGGCCGAGCGGCTGGCCGGCCCGCTCCCACCGCCGCGTCAGATGGCGCTAAGGCGTCTCAGGGACGCGCAGGGGTGCGTGATCGACGACGCGCTGGTGGTGCGCTTCCCGGAGCCTGCCAGCGCCACTGGCGAGGATCTGCTGGAGTTCCACTGCCACGGCAGCCGCGCGGTGGTGGCACGCCTCTTCGAGGTGCTGAAGTGCCAGCCTGGCCTGCGCGAAGCCGAGCCGGGTGAATTCACCCGTCGCGCACTGTATAATGGCCGGCTCGACCTGACCGAAGCCGAAGGGCTTGGAGATCTGCTGGCCGCCGAAACCGAATGGCAACGCAGGGCGGCACTTCAGAACGCCAGCGGGGGCCTGCGCCAGCGGGTCGAGGCCTGGCGTGCTCGCCTCGTCACTTTGGCCGCCCGCGCCGAAGCTGCGATCGACTATGTCGACGAGGATGAAGTCGAAACCGACAACACTGGCATCGCCGCCGAGGCCGCCGCGGCGGCGTCAGAATGGCAGGCGTGGCTGAACTGCCCTCGGTCGGAGCTTTTGAACGACGGCCTGCGGGTCGTGCTGGCGGGGCCGGTGAATGCCGGGAAGTCGAGCTTGTTCAATGCTTTGATCGGGGCCGACAGGGCGATCGTGACCGCGGTGCCGGGTACGACGCGCGATCTGGTGGAAGCGCGGGTGGACTGGGATGGACTGCCCTTGACCCTGGTCGACACCGCCGGATTGCGCGACAGCGAGGACCAAGTTGAAGCGATCGGGATCGAACGCGCCCGACTGGCGCTTGCAGGTGCGGACGTGCTTTTGTGGTTGGGAGACCCTGCAGAAAATCCCAGGCACGATGTGCGCATTTCGGTCCATGCGCGCTGCGACATGCGCTCCGAGAAACCTCCAGAGGGCTCGGTAGTCGTGTCGGCGCTGACGGGGGAGGGACTCGCCGCCCTTAAGACCAGGATTTCAGCCACGGCGCGTGGGATGTTGCCGCCACCCGACCGCGCTCTTCTCAATCGCCGCCAAGCCAAGGTCCTACGCGATGCCGGTGAATGGCTGAAAAGCACGGACGGCACGGACTCGCTACTGACTGCGGAAGCCCTAAGGGGGGCTTTGTTTGCCTTAGATCGACTGAGCGGGAGGCAGGGCGTCGAGGACGTGATCGACGAGATCTTCGCGCGCTTCTGCCTAGGGAAATGATGTTCCACGTGGAACGCGCTGACTTTGCCAAAGTGCGCTGCTAGTCGACCCAGATGTTCGACGTAGTGGTCATTGGAGCAGGTCATGCCGGATGCGAAGCTGCCGCTGCTGTCGCGCGCGCCGGGGCGAGGGTTGCTCTGCTTAGCTTCCGGGCGAGCGATGCGGGCCAGATGAGCTGCAACCCCTCGATCGGAGGGGTGGGCAAGGGTCATCTTGTACGAGAACTGGATGTCTTCGATGGTCTGATGGCGCGTGCTGGCGACGCGGCGGCGATCCATCGCCGCATGCTCAATCTGAGCAAGGGGCCCGCCGTTTGGGGTCCCCGGATCCAGGCGGATCGATCCCTTTATCGTCGCGCGATGGGGGAGTTGCTCGATGCGCTTCCCATCACGCGGCTGGAGGGAGAGGCCGCTGCACTGCACCTCAATAAATACATAATTGCCGGTGTCCGGTTGGCCGACGACACCCTGATTCCGTGCCGCGCCGTGATCATTGCCAGTGGCACCTTTCTCGATGCACGCATCTTTATCGGGCACGAGCAGCGTCCGGCGGGACGAATTGGTGAGAAGGCTAGTCACCGATTGGCCAATCAAATGGGGGCGCTAGGGCTTTCGGCGCGGCGGCTCAAGACAGGTACACCGCCGCGGCTCGACGGTCGCAGCATCGATTGGGCGCGACTGGCGGAGCAACCGAGCGATCGACAGTCGTGGCACTTGTCCTCTCACCCCTCTGTCAAGCGCGGACCGCCGCAGATCCGATGCGCGGTGACACGCACCAATCTCCAAACCCACGAGATTATTCGCGAGTCGGAAGATCAGTCTCCGCTCTATTCGGGGACGATCGAAGGCCGTGGTCCGCGCTATTGTCCGTCGATCGAGGACAAAGTGCGCCGGTTCGGCGATCGCAATGGGCATCAGATATTTCTCGAGCCCGAGAGCCTGACCGATAGCCTCGTCTATCCTAACGGCATTTCGACCTCAATGCCGCTGGCCGTTCAGGAGGCGATGGTTCGGTCGATCGATGGCCTCGAGCAGGCGGTGATCGTGCAGCCCGGCTATGCGGTCGAGTATGAGCATGTCGATCCAAGACGGCTTGGCCTCGATTTTCAGGCCCGAGATATGGAAGGATTGTTCTTGGCTGGGCAAATCAACGGCACGACCGGCTATGAGGAGGCTGCGGCGCAGGGGCTGGTGGCCGGGATCGGAGCCGCGGCGTTCATTGCCGGACGAGCGCCCGTGCGCTTCGATCGACGGGACAGCTACATCGGGGTGATGATTGACGACCTCACCCTGCAAGGGGTGACCGAGCCTTATCGGATGATGACAGCGCGGGCCGAGTTTCGGCTGACGCTGCGGGCAGACAATGCAGTCGCCAGGCTCGCCGACGCAGCCGCAACGGCAGGGATTATCTCCCCCGAGCGGCGGGCAGCCAACGATGCTCACCTGACCTTTCGCAATACCCCGGCGTATGCGGAGACCGAGGAAGGCCAGGCCGACACTCTGTATGCGCCTTACATCCAACGCCAGAAGCGTCAGTGGCGGGAGATGAGCCGCCATCAGGGCGTGATCATTCCATCGTCGCTCAATTTCGCAGCCATTGCAGGGTTGTCGACGGAAATGGCCGAGCGTCTGGCGATAGCCAGACCGGCGGACCTCGACCAGGCCTCACGGGTGCCCGGGATTACCCCTGCGGCACTGACAGCGCTTCATGTCATGCTCGCTCGCGCGGCGGCATGACTAGTTTCTCCGTAGCTGCAGGCATCGACGTTCCACGTGGAACGCTCGCTAGGGTCGAGGCCTTTGCTGCGATGCTGGCCGAGGAGAATGTTCGGCAGAATCTGATCAGCAGGGCTAGCAGTGCCGATCTGTGGGAGCGTCACATCGTCGATTCCGCGCAATTGTTACGTTATGGCAAACGTGAGGCGAATTGGCTCGACATCGGATCTGGTCCTGGTTTGCCGGGAATGGTGCTTGCACTTCTGGACGTCCGGCACATTACGTTGGTCGAGCCTCGCCGTTTGCGGACCGCGTTCCTCGAACGCTGCGTCGGAGAGTTGGCGCTCGACAACGTGACGGTGATTACCGGCAAAGCCGAGCGGATCAGCGCCTCATACGACGTCATTACTGCCCGTGCCGTGGCCTCGCTCGGCAATCTTTTCGACCTGGGGAAGCCTTTGTTGGCGCCCGGGGGGCGGTGGGTGCTTCCCAAGGGGCGGAGCGCTGCAAAGGAACTGGCCGAAGCGCGCACAAGCTGGCAAGGTGACTTTCGGCTGGAACCGAGCCTCACCGACCCCGACGCCCGGATATTGGTCGCGAGCAAGGTTCGCCGTAAAGCGGGGCGGGGATGATCAAGGTCGCGATTGCCAATCAAAAGGGCGGGGTGGGCAAGACCACTACCGCCATCAACCTCGCCACCGGGCTTGCCGCCATGGGTTGGCGGGTGCTGCTGATCGATCTCGATCCGCAGGGTAATGCGTCGACCGGCCTCGGAATCGCGCCGCAGGAGCGCGCGCGCTCTTCTTACGAGGTACTGATCGGTACCCATCAAGTAACCGAAAGCGTGGTCCAGACCCGGGTTCCGCGGCTGGATCTGTTGCCCGCGACGCAGGATCTGTCAGGCGCTGAGGTCGAGCTTGTGTCGCTCGAGAACCGCACCCACCGCCTGGCCGAAGCACTTGCCCCGGCCGAGGCGCAATGGGACATCTGCCTGATCGACTGCCCGCCGTCGCTTGGGCTTCTGACGGTCAACGCACTCGTCGCCGCGCGCCATTTGCTAGTCCCGCTGCAGTGCGAATTCTTTGCTTTGGAGGGACTTAGCCAATTGCTGACGACGGTCGAGCGGATCCGGACGCGGTTCAATCCCGAGCTTTCGATCCTCGGTGTCGCGCTGACCATGTTCGACAAGCGCAACCGTCTGTCGAGCCAAGTCGCCGAGGACGTTCGGGCCTGCCTCGGCTCCGCGGTGTTCGACACCGTGGTGCCGCGCAACGTCCGCCTTTCCGAAGCCCCAAGCCACGGTCTTCCCGCCCTGGTCTATGACCTGCGCTGCTCGGGCTCAGCGGCCTATGTCGGCTTGGCCCGCGAGATGATGGCGCGGCTGCCGGCATTGAAGGAAGCCGCATGAACCAGCCTTCGCGCGGCCTTGGCCGTGGTCTTTCGGCCCTGCTCGGCGATGTGCCCGCGCCCACTGGTCCTGCAGATGGCGTCCGCGAACTCGATATCGCGTCGATCAAGCCCAATCCGCGCCAGCCGCGTCGTCACTTTGCCGATGATGCGCTGTCAGAATTGGCCGAAAGCATTGCGGCACGCGGCGTGCTGCAACCCATCCTCGTCCGCCCCGCCGAGACCGAAGGGCAATATGAAATCATTGCCGGCGAGCGACGGTGGCGGGCGGCGCAGCGCGCCAAGTTGCACAAGATGCCCGCGATCATCCGCAGCTTCGACGATACCGGTACCGCCGAAGTCGCGCTGATCGAGAATGTCCAACGCGCAGATCTGAGCCCGCTGGAGGAGGCCGATGCTTATGCCGCGCTTATCAGCCGCTTCGGGCACAAGCAGGACGAAGTCGGGCGACTGGTCGGCAAAAGCCGCAGTCACGTTTCCAACCTGTTGAGGTTACGGGATCTTCCGGAAAGTGTTCGAGCATCGCTTGATGCCGGCGAGCTGACAATGGGGCATGCCCGCGCGATCCTGACCGCCGACGACCCCGAAGCCCTTGCCGCACAGATTGTGCGTGACGGCTTGTCGGTCCGACAGGCCGAGGCGCTCGCCCGAAAGGCCAGACCGGGTGGTGGACAGGCCAATGTTCGCGGTGTTGCAGGGCGGATTGCGGGAGGCCGGGACCCCGATCTCGAAGCGCTGGAGCGGCAATTGGGCGATTTGCTGGGTCTCACGGTCGCGATCCAGCATGCCGGCGGCAAGGGCCAGGTCGCAGTGCTCTTCTCCTCGCTCGACCAGCTCGACCTCATTTGCCAGCGGTTGAGCGGCGAACCAATCTAGCCTCGCTGGCGCCGGGCCGCGGCGACGCGGGCGATCTGCATCAGGGTCTCGCCGAGTGCCGCTGAGCCCGGCACTGGCCGCAGCAGCAGCTCGCGCTCCAGAGTCTGAATTCGGGCAAAGGCCTCGGACAGGCGAGCAGAATCCCAGCGCGGCAGGATGCGCGCGACCGCCGCTTTGTCGCGCGCCCAAACATTGCCGACTGCGCTGTCGACGCTTTGCCCCTGTTCGATCCGTGCGCGGAGCGGGGCCAGCATCAACAGGCGACGCTGGACTGCGCGCACGACAGGAATGGGGTCGATCCCGCCGGTTTCCAGAAGCGCGAGCTCGTCGGCGAGGCCGGGCAGATCGCCGGCAAGCGCAAGGTCGCCGGGGCGATTGAGGTCGGCCTCACCCTGGTCGATGCCGAGCGCATCTACTGTTGCCTCATCCAATTCACGGCTGTTCTCGGGTCCGGCATCGAGGAAAAGCGCAAATTTCTGCAATTCAAGCCTTGCCAGGATGAGGTCCCCATTGGCCTCGGAGGCAATTCGCTCGGCCAATTGCGGGGCCACGCGCAGGCCTTCCGCAGTGGCGAGATCCATGATCGCCCCAACCTGTTCTCGCGGCGGAAGTGGCTCGCTGGCCACATGCAGGCATTGTGGATGTTTCTCGGCGAGTTTGAGGAGGGCTGAGGTCTTCTTGAGGGTCGATGCCACGATCCCGAGCGCGGGCGCCTCGCTTCGAGGCAAAGCGAGCAGGCTTTCGACCGCAGGCAAGATATCCTCGCCGGCGGGCTCGACCCACAGCAGGCGCGCGCCCCCGAACATCGGCAGGCTCGCGGCTTCGTCGGCCAGCCAGCCGGGGTCGGACTTGAGCTGCGCAGTGCTGGTCACGACTTTCTCGGCCTTCAGCGCCTTGAGCAGGCGACCGGCAAGCAGGCGGCTGGTCGAATTATCGGAGCCCGATAGCAAGGTGAAGCGAATTGCCGGGTCCGGCTTGCCGAGGGCGACGGCGGCCTGAGCGCTCTTCAGCCTCACCGCGCGCCGGCGCCGGTCGAGCGCCCGGCGTAGAGACCGAGCCGGCCGACGATCTGATCGGAGACGACCTGCGCCAGTCGCTCGGCGGCGGTCTGCTCGGCGGCAAGTGTGGCGACGTCTGAGCTGACGACGTCGATGCCGGCGTCGGACCCGGCGGTGGCATCGAGCACGACCTGCCCGGTGGCATTGTCGACCAGGCGGTAGCGGGCGCGGATGGTGCGGCGTTCGCGGGTGACGGCGGTGTCGCCGCGGATGCCGAAGCCGGTCAGATCGTCGTCGACCTCGACCTCAAGCCGGTAGCGCTCATTGCCGCCGGGTTCGCCCAAGCGGTCGGCGAGCGCGGCCCGCATCAGCCAGCCGGTCCGGCCGCCGGCAATGGGTTGCACCGCGACCGAATCGAGGAAGATCGCGGTCGCGCCCGACGCACCGCCGCCATAGACAGGGCGCAGGCCGCAAGCGCCTAGCGTGGCAAATGCCAGCAGGATCGCGAGCACCCTCACAGGACGATATTCACAAGGCGATCAGGGACGACGATCACTTTCTTCGGGGTGGCATCGGCGATCAGCGCAGCAATCTTCTCCGTCGACATCGCCAGCTCCTGCAATTGCTCGCGCGCGGTGCCGCGAGGAGCAATGAGCGTATGCTTGAGCTTGCCATTGACCTGCACCGCGATGGTCACCTCGTCGTCGACCAGCAGGGCAGGGTCGTGCGCGGGCCATGACTGGTCGATCACCAGTTCCGCATGGCCGAGTGCAGCCCAGGCCTCCTCGGCGAGGTGGGGGGCCATTGGCGCGACCAGGACGGGAAGGACGCCGATAGCGGCGCTGCGATCGGCGGAAGGCGCAGCTTTCTCGATCGCTCCGACCAATTCGTACAGGGCAGCGACGGCCTTGTTGAACTGGAGCCCTTCGATGGCGGCACCGACCGCGGCGATGGCGCGATGGAGCTTGCGGGTGATGGCCATGTCGCTGCCTCCGGCGGCGGCGGGAGCCGTGACCAGGCGCCAGACCCGCTGGACGAAGCGTGCGGCGCCTTCGATCCCGCCGATCGACCACTCGAGGTCGCGCTCTGGTGGGGAGTCCGACAGCATGAACCAGCGCACCGCGTCTGCGCCGTAGCGCTCGATGATCGCGTCCGGGTCGACCACGTTCTTCTTCGACTTGGACATCTTCTCGATGCGACCTGGAGTGACGGTCTCTCCGGCGGCGCGGGCGGCCTCGGCTTCCTGCGGGGTGAGCCAGCTGCCGTCGGCGGCGCGATAGGTCTCGTGCGTGACCATGCCTTGCGTGAAGAGGCCGGCGAAGGGTTCTTCGACTGAGAGGCGACCGATCCGCTCGAGCGCGCGAGTCCAGAAGCGGGCGTAGAGCAGGTGCAGGATCGCATGTTCGACCCCACCAATATACTGCCCGACCGGCAGCCACGCTTCGGCTTCGGCGCGGTCGAACGGCTGGTCGTCGGGCTGGCTGGCGAAGCGGATGAAATACCAGCTGCTGTCGACGAAGGTATCGAGCGTGTCGGTCTCGCGCCGCGCAGGCTTGCCGCAACGCGGGCAATCGACCCTGTTCCACGTGGAATGGCGATCGAGGGGGTTGCCGGGGATGTCGAAGCTGACGTCTTCGGGCAGGACAACGGGAAGTTGATCGCGGGGGACGGGGACGGCACCGCAGTCTTCGCAGTGAATGACCGGGATCGGCGTGCCCCAGTAACGCTGGCGACTGACGCCCCAGTCCCGCAGGCGATATTGGGTCGTGCCCTGGCCCCAGCCCTCGGCCTCGGCGCGGGCAATGACTGCAGCCTTGGCCTCGGCGGTCGACAGGCCATCGAGGAAGCGCGAATTGACGGCGACGCCGGCGATGGTCTCGGCCTCGGTCACGGGCTTGCCGGCCTCAACCACGGAGGCAGCGACGACGCGAGTGATCGGCAGGCCGTATTTGGCCGCGAACTCGAAATCGCGGGCGTCGTGCGCGGGCACCCCGAAGAGCGCCCCGGTGCCATAGTCCATCAACACGAAATTCGCGATCCAGACGGGCAGTTGCCAGTCGAGGTCGAGCGGATGCGTGACGCTCAGGCCGGTGTCGTGGCCGAGCTTCTCCGCGGTTTCGATTTCGGCCGCGGTGGTGCCGCCCTGCTTGCACCGGCCGATGAAGGCGGCGACCTCGGGACGCGCGGCGGCCAGCGCCTCGGCGATCGGGTGACCGGGCGAAATGGCAAGGAAGCTCGCGCCGAAGATCGTGTCCGGGCGGGTGGTGAAGACTTTGATCTGCCCGCCTTCGGGACGTCCAAAATCGAACTCCAGCCCCCGGCTGCGACCGATCCAATTTTCCTGCATCAGCCGGACCTTGTCGGGCCATTGGTCGAGGCTGCCGAGCCCTTCGAGTAGTTCATCGGCGAAGTCGGTGATGCGCAGGAACCATTGATTGAGCTTGCGCCGTTCGACCGCCGCGCCCGATCGCCAGCCCTTGCCGTCGATCACCTGCTCATTGGCGAGCACCGTCATGTCAACCGGGTCCCAATTGACCTCGCTCTCCTTGCGGAAGACGAGCCCGGCTTCGAGCAGATCGAGGAACAGGGCCTGTTCGTGCCCGTAATAATCGGGCTCGCAGGTGGCGAGTTCGCGGCTCCAGTCGAGCGCGAATCCGAGGCGCTTCAGCTGCGCGCGCATCTGCGCGATATTGGCGCGGGTCCAGTCACCGGGATGGACCTTCTTTTCCATTGCCGCATTTTCGGCCGGCATGCCGAACGCGTCCCAGCCCATCGGGTGGAGGACCTCAAAGCCTTGCGCGCGACGATAGCGCGCGAGGACGTCGCCCATCGTGTAGTTGCGGACGTGGCCCATGTGGATGCGCCCCGAGGGATAGGGGAACATCTCGAGGACATAGGCCTTGGGTTTCGGGCTGGCGCTGTCGGCGCGGAAGCATTGGGCCTGCTCCCACCGCTCCTGCCAGCGGGATTCGCTCGCCGCCGGATCGAAACGGTCGGTGGTCATTCAGGCGCTCCGGTAGGGAAAGGGTCTCAGCCGCCGACGGCCGCGCGGCGGATGTCGCGGGCGCGGGTGAGGATGATATCTTCGAGCTTCTGGACGGTGGCGGCGGTGACCGGGGCATCGACCCAGCTGCCCGACTGGTTGACCTGACGCGAGGCAGCGACCCGCAGCGCGTCGGCGCGCAGATCCTGATCGAGGATCGAAACGGTCAGCTTGACCCGCTCGCCCGGCGCATTGGGATTGGCATACCAGTCGGTGACAATCACGCCGCCATTGCTGTCGGCGCTCAACAGCGGCGCGAAGCTCAACGTGTCGATCGCGGCGCGCCACAAATAGCTGTTCACGCCGATCGCAGTGGTCCGCGAGGGGGCGAGCTCGACCGGCACGTCGCGATTGCGGGCGCAGCCGGCGGCCGTCAGCAGCAGCGCGGACAGGAGGGCGGCGGAAAGGGGTCGGCGCATGGGTCAGGTTCCCGGACAAGCGAAAAAAGGGGTTGCCCTGCTCTATAGGGGGTGCGCCCTCTCTCGCAAGCCGTTTGGGTGCGGGTGGGACTTGTGGATTCGATGTCACAAGTTGGGGCGAAGTCCGCAACGCCTTGGAACATTCAGCTGTCCCAGACTATATGGGTTGCAGGAATATTGGCGGAGGGGTTCACGTGAGTCGCGGACGCGGCATGAAGGGCAGATTGGCGGTGGCGCTTGCTACCGTGAGCCTGGTCTTGCCTGCGTCGATCGTGATCGCGGCGCCTTCGGAAAAGACGGTAAAGCGCCCACCCCCGGTCTCGCTCAGCTTCGATGGCGGATTCACTCCGGCGCAGGCCGATCCGCGGCTGGCCGCTGCGCTCGCCGGGCGTCCGGCTCTGGCCAGCGACTTCCGCTTTACGCCGGCCGCAAGCAAGCGCCGTCCCTCGCAGATCCGCATCGCGATCCGGGCACGCTCGGCCTCGCCGACGCTGGCCGGGCGCGCCAGCGCCGCCGCCGTCCCGGCATCGGGTTTCGCTTTGACCCCGGCAGCCTATAATCTGGGTGCCGCAGTCGGCTGGAAGCGGTTCGCGGTTTCGGCCGACGTCGCTCGCTCGCCTTCGACCACGCCAGTGCTGACCGATCGCGAAGGTGCTGCAGTGGGCGTCAGCTACAGCCTCAAGCGTTTCACGGGTCGGGTCGCGGCAAGCGCCGATCGGCCCGCGACCGTGCGCTCGACCGCAATCGCCGACCCGGTCAATTATGCGCTCGACGTGGGCGGCGCCTACAATATCAGCCGTAACATCGCGGTCACCGGCGGGGTCAAGTATAAGATCGAGCGCGATGCGGTCGCCACCTTCCGCGACCAGCGCCGCGACAGCCAGGCAGTTTACGTCGGAACCGCCTTCAAGTTCTGAGCCAGCAGTCGATCCCGGCATAGCCGTAAAAGCCGTGCGCCATCAGGCAGGCGCCCCTCTTCGAGTCCATCCCTCCCAACGCTATCGCCGGGCAGCCGCAGCGTTCGGCCAAAGCGAGAGCTCGATCTTTGCCGAGCACGGATGCGCCCGGATGCGACGCGGTCGGATAGACGGGCGAGACGAACACCAGCGCATGACCGCCCGCGGCAGCAGCCTGGGCCTCGGCTTCGTCATGGACCGAGCGCGATGTCGGCAGGCCCTGCTCCTGGCCCGAGACATTGTGCAGCAAGGCTGCGCCGCAGTCCCGCGCCAGGTCAGGGTCTCCGGCCATGCCGAGGATGGTGCCGAGGGCGCGGACGCGAGCCGCGATTCGACGCCGTTCGTCCGGGGGCGAGCGATAATGACGCACCAATATCCCCGCGCCCGTAGTGGCCGCGCGCTGCATCGCAGCGTCGAGATCCTCGCCAAGACGCTCGTCGGTCAGGAGCCAGGCGGTCGGCCAGCGTTGCGTCGTCATGCGGCCTTCCCTAGCAGGCCGCCATGCCCGATGCAGCCGCCCGCCTGTCCGCCATTCGCGATGCCATCGCCCGCGCCGCGCGGCTGGCGCGCCGCAGTGCCGATGACATTCGCCTGATCGCGGTAAGCAAGGGGCGGAGCATGGCAGAGATCGAGGCACTGATCGCGGCGGGTCAGCGCGACTTTGGCGAGAATCGCGTGGCCGAGGCGCAGGAGAAATTCGGAACGCTGCGCGCGGCGCATCCCGATCTGCGGCTGCACATGATCGGGCAGCTCCAGTCGAACAAAGCGGCGGAAGCGGCGGTCTTGTTCGACGAGATCCACACGCTCGACCGGGCCAGCTTGCTGACCGCGCTGGTCAAGGCCCATTGGGGTGGACCGACCTATGTGCAGGTCAATATCGGCGAGGAAGAGCAGAAAGGTGGTATCGCGATTGCCGGCCTTCCCGCTTTCATCGACGGGGTGCGGGCAGGCGGAGTTTCGGTCGCCGGGCTGATGGCGATCCCTCCCGCCGGACCCGAGGCCGGGCCCTATTTTGCGCTGCTCGCCAAACTTGCGAGACGGCATGACGTCAGCGGGCTGTCGATGGGCATGAGCGGCGACTACGCGACCGCGGTGATGCTCGGCGCGACCTGCATTCGGGTCGGGACGGCGTTGTTCGAGGATTAGGCGAGATGCCCGCTCTTGCGCCGCTTGGTTGCCAGATAGTCGGCATTGTGCGGATTGACGGGAAGATGATGGGGGACGCGGGTGACGGCGATTCCTGCGGCCTCCAGGCCGGACAGCTTGGCCGGGTTGTTGGTCAGCAGGCGGGCTTCGTCGACCCCGAGCGCGCGCAACATCGCCGCCGCCAGCGCGAAATCGCGCTCGTCGTCACCGAAACCGAGGCGGCGATTGGCCTCGACCGTATCGAGCCCGCGATCCTGCAGCGCATAAGCGCGGATCTTGTTGGCGAGGCCGATGCCGCGGCCCTCCTGGCGCAAGTAGAGGAGGATGCCGCCGCCCTCGCGCTCCATCAGCTGCAGCGCCGCGCGCAATTGCGGGCCGCAATCGCATTTCAGGCTGCCGAATACGTCACCGGTCAGGCATTCGCTGTGCAGGCGCACCAGCGGCGCCTTGCCTGAGGGCGCGCCGACGATGAGTGCGACATGCTCGCTGCCATCCTCGACCGCGCGCATGGCGACGATCTGGGAAGGCATGTCGAGGCCCTCGATCGGAAGCGCGGCTCGCGCGGCGATGAGGACACGGCGCGCGCGGGTGGCAGCTAGGGCGTCTGCGACGGAGATTCGGACTGCGACCGGCTCGTCTAGGAGCCAAAGGGCTGGAAGCAGCCCGGCAAGCCGGGTGAGTCCGAGCGCGGCCCCCGCTTCATCCGGAGCGCGCATCGCGGTCAAAGGCCCGCCGCTGATGCGCGAGAAGTCGTTCGCCGGGTCGACCAGCGCGCGCACGGCGGGGGGGTCAAGCCAGTCGGGACATACGATCAGGACGGGACCGGATGCGGCAGGGCCCTGATTACCGAGCCCCAGCGCCACGGCGCGTGCCCCGCTGATCAGCAACTGCGCGACGTCGCCGCCGATCTCACCGAGGAGCGCGTCAGGCGCGGTTTCGACCGAGGCGACGGTCAACTCGCCCACCTCGATCGGGCCCCCTGCGCGAAGCGCGGCGATGGCGCGCGCCGCCGCGCTCACAGCTCGAGCTCGACCACCAACGGGACATGATCCGACGGCCGTTCCCAAGCCCGCACCGGCTCGTGCACCGCATGGAAGACGGCCTGCGGGGCGAGGCTGGGGGAGGCCCAGATATGGTCGAGCCGCCGACCCCGGTCATTCTTAGTCCAGTCGGGGGAGCGATAGCTCCACCAGGTGAAGCAACGCTCCGGAGCGGGGACGAAGCGGCGACCAAGATCGACCCAGTCATGCGCCGCCTGCAGCTTCGCCAGCGCCTCGATCTCGATCGGCGTGTGGCTGACGACGTCGACCAGCGCCTTGTGGCTCCAGACATCGCATTCGAGCGGGGCGACGTTGAAATCGCCCAGAATCAGGGTGGGCTCGCGGAGCCCCTCGGACCAGCGGGTCATGCGCTCGATGAAGTCGAGCTTCTGGCCGAATTTGGGATTGAGGTTGCGATCGGGGATGTCGCCGCCGGCGGGAATGTAGACGTTCTCGAGCCGCAGCCCGGCCTCGAGCCGCACCCCGACGTGGCGCGCCTCTCCATTGTCCTGCCAGTCGTGGCGGCCAGGGTCGGCCAGCGGCACGCGGCTGAGGATTGCGACGCCATGGTGCATCCGCTGGCCGTGCAGCATCTGGTGGACATAGCCGCGCTCGGTGAAGAAGGCGGCGGGGAAGTCCTTGTCCTCGGCCTTGGTCTCCTGGAGGCAGAGCAGGTCGGGCTGCTCCTGCGCCAGGAAGCGGTCGACGATCGGCAGCCGCGCGCGGACCGA
Source organism: Sphingomonas sp. (assembly GCA_031425975.1). Lineage (GTDB taxonomy): Bacteria > Pseudomonadota > Alphaproteobacteria > Sphingomonadales > Sphingomonadaceae > Sphingomicrobium. Next base: position 476 of record JANPKL010000180.1, on the reverse strand, counting down.
ATTGATGTTCCAGGAGGCGATTTTGAGACGGGTCACGCTAGTCCTCTAGCGCGGCCGGGGCCGGATAGGCAAAGGCCCCCGCTCCGGGGGCGTGGAGCGAGGGCCGACCAAGCGTTCGTCACGCGAGGACCTGTCGGGGGCCCGGTAACAGGGGGAAACCCAAGCACCACCGACGGGATGCATGTGTCTTTATATCCCGGCTTCTGAAGCCCCCATGAACAGTTGCGAAAGGATACCAATCACTTGCGCTTTTTAGGTTCAGCAAAAGTGAAGGCGCTCTCGGGGATCGCAACATTGAAGCGCTGGTTGTCGAGCTTGACGGTCGTCCGCTTGCTCTGCGCGTCGATCGCGGTCCAGCCTTCGAGCTTCAGGCCACCGGGGGCCGACGGGCTTCGGGCAAAAGCCAGCAACAACGTGCCGAATTCGGGCCGGCGGGCATCGCGGGCGCGGACGATCACGATATTCGGGTTGGCCTG
>JANPKL010000179.1:0-24749 GCA_031425975.1 Sphingomonas sp. | reverse complement strand
TGATCGACCGGTCCATGGTCAACGCCGTCCATGACGTCTCCGACGGCGGGGTCGCCGTGGCGCTGACCGAAATGGCGCTGGCGGGCGACCTCGGCGCCGAAATGTTGCTGTGGGAGCCGTTCACCGCCGATGCCTTCGGCGAGGACCAGGGCCAGTTTCTCGTTACCGTGGCCGACGACCCGGAATTGGCCGCAGTCAACGCGCTGGAGGACGCCTGCCAGGATGCCGGCATTTCCTGCGCGATCATCGGCACCGTCGGCGGCGACACGATCAAGTTCGTCGACGTCGCGGAATGGGAAGCCGGGCGTTTCGACGGCCTGTCCGAAGTGGCGCTCGCCGACCTCCGCGCCGCGCATGAAGGCTTCTTCCCCAAGCTAATGGGCGCCGACGCCGCATCCGCCTGACGCATTTAAGCGCTCATCATCTGATGCTATATTTGATACATGCGCACGACCGTGACCCTTGACGACAAGTTGGTGGACGCGCTTCGCGAGGAGACCGGTATCTCTGAAATCAGCGCACTCGTCCGAGCGGCCTTGCTCGAGATGCGGCAGCGTCGCGCCGCTCGCGCCATCATCGCCATGGGGGGCAGCGACCCCGACGCCTGGGCACCCAACGAAGGCGATGAGCCGCCGGTCGAATGATCATCGTCGATAGCGGCATCTGAATCGACCACCTTCGGAAACCTTTGCGCCAACTCGAGCATCTGGCCGAGGACTTGCAGGCCCTGATGCACCCCTATGTCCTCGGCGAGCTTGCCTTGGGATCATTGCCCCGACGCGATTTTCTTCTCGAACGCTTCGCCACCATGCCGCAGCCACCGGTCGCGCGGCTCGACCTGATGATGCAATTGATCGAGGCGAGCGAACTTACCTCAACCGGAATCGGTCTGTCGATGCGCACCTCCTGGCATCGTCCAAGCTTTTCCCCGGTAGTCGCCTCTGGACCCGCGACAAACGCTTGTTGAAGCAGGCCGGTCGCCTCGGCGTCGCTTACGCCCCAGCTTAGGCGGCCCGCACCTCGGCGCGGCCCAGCGCCGCCGCCACCGCATCCTCGAGCGCACTGACGGTGAACGGCTTGCGCAGCAGCTCATAGCCCTTCAAGTCGTCGCCCTCGCCGTCGCCGACATAGCCGGTGACGAACAGTACCGCGAGTTCGGGGTAGCGGCGCTTGACGATGCGGATCAGCTCGGGGCCGGTCATCCCGGGCATGATCACGTCGCTGATGACCAGGTCGAAGCTCTGGCTGTCGAAGGCGCTCAGCGCTTGCTCGGCATTCTCGCAGGCGACCGGGCGATAATCGAGATCCTCCAGCGCCTCGACCGTCGCACTGCGGACGCGCGGATCGTCCTCGACCAGCAAGATCCTTGCGCCGCTGTTGGTCGCAGGCGCCGCGCCCCGGCCCTGCTGAACCATCACCGGATGCAGCCGCACGTCGGCCACTTCGCCGTGGCTGCGCGGCAGATAAAGACTGACCACAGTGCCCAGGCCAAGCGCGCTGTCGATGCCGACATCGCCTCCCGACTGTCGCGCGAAGCCAAAGATCTGGCTGAGGCCGAGGCCGGTGCCCCTGCCTACTTCCTTGGTCGTGAAGAACGGCTCGAACGCCCGGCGCATCACCTCGTCGGTCATGCCGCAACCCTGGTCCGCCACGGCGATCCGGACATAGTCGCCCGCCGGCAGCTCGCCGATCTCGCCGCCGGCCAGCGTCACGTCGGTGGTGGCGATGGTGATCACGCCCTCCCCCTCCATCGCGTCGCGCCCGTTGACCGCGAGGTTGAGCAGGGCATTTTCGAGCTGATGCGGGTCGACATAGACCGGCCACTCGCCTTGCCCCTCGACCCGCACCGCGATCCGCTCGCCGAGCGTCCGGTCGAGGAGATCGGTCAGCCCGCGCACCAGCTCGGTCGGCGCGACCTGCGCGGGGAGCAGGGGTTCGGAACGGGCGAAGCTCAGCAGGCGGCGGGTCAGCGCCGCGGCGCGGGTCGCTCCGTCCATCGCATTGTTGAGGTGATTGAGGACCTCGCGCTTGGGTCCGCCGATGCGTCGCCGGGCAAGGTCGATCCCGCCCACCACCACCGCCAGCATGTTGTTGAAGTCATGCGCGATGCCGCCGGTAAGCTGACCGACCGCCTCCATCTTCTGGATTTGGCGCAGCTGCGATTCGGCGGCCTCGCGCTCCTCCGCTTCGGCCAGCAGCGCCTCGTTCGCGGTGGACAATTCCTGGGTCCGCATCGCTACTGCATATTCGAGGTCCTCGGCATGGCGCCGGGCGAGCATGTTCTGGCGCAGTGACTGGACCGCGAGCACGCCGAGCCCGATCGCGGCCAGACCGACGATCACGCCCAGCCAGCTCAGATAATCGGTCAGCCGGTCGGCCTGGGCGGAGAAGAACTGCGTCTGCTCCATGCTGTCGCGCAGCACCGCGCGCTCCGACGTGGCAATCTCGCTCAGTTTGGCGATCAATGCCGGCCCCGGCCCCTCCTGGCCCTTGGAGAGCGTATAGAACAGCGCCAGCCCGCCCTCGCCCTGCCCGCTCGCCGCCGCTGCCGCCGCCTGGGTCAGCTGCCCGCCGCGTTCACGATACAGGCGCGCGACATCCGCCACGCGGCTGCTCTGCTGGGCGTCGCGCCGGACGAAGCGCTCGAGCTGGCGGATCTGCGTCCCCGCCAGGCGCCATTCATTGGCATAGATATTGCCCGAAACCCGGACATCCTCGTCGAGCACGAACCGGCCCAGCGCGGCCTCGGAGCGGGCGAGGGTCGCATCGACCGTGCGGACCAGCAGCACCACATCATACGCTCGCCGCTCACGCTCCAGCGCATCGTCGCGGGCGCGGTTGCTCATCGCCACAAGCAGCACCATGCCGAGCAGGATCAGCGCGGCAAAAGTCGCTCCGGCCGCAGCGCCGACCCGCTGCCAGTCGAACCCATTGTCCTCGGGGCTGGCCATCATAGGCCGACAGTCTACGACCCGACGCAGCGGCGCACAACCGCCTGTTCAGCTTGGCCGTCGCAGGAAAGGTCCGAATGCGTTCGTTGCTCGCTCTCGCACTGGCCGCCCTCGCCGTGCCCGCCCTCGCTCTGCCCGCGTCGGCCGCCGAACCCGTGCGGCTGACCGCCGATCAGGCGCTGGCGCAGGATGCCGACCGTTATGCAGCGGCCTTTGCGGTCACACCGGAGGAGGCGCTGGGCCGGCTCCGGGCGCAACAGGCGAGCATCGCGCTGACCGAGCAGTTGCGTTTCGGCTACCGCGACCGGCTGGTCTCGGTCGCGATCGAGCATCGTCCGACCTTCGGCATCGTGGTGCGCCTGGCCGGTGCGGAGCGCCCGGCGGACTTCATCGGGGAGGCCGGGGGCCAATCGATTCCCGTCCGCTTCGTGGCCGGGCTGACCTCGACTCGCGCCGCCGCGCTGCGCCTGCTCGACGCGCGGCGCAACGATCTGCCGGGTCTCATCCCCGGCTATCGCGGCGCCGGGGTCGATCCCGAGACCGGCGGGCTGGTCGTCATGCAGCGCCCGAGCGCCGACCTCCGCCCCGCACCCGAAGTGGCCGCAGCGCTTGCCGCGACGCTCGGCCTCCCCGTCCGCATCCGACGGCTCGAGGCCCAGCTTACCGACAGCGCGGCGATCGGTGGCGGGCGGGTCGAGGGGCCCAATGCCGACGGCCGCCGCTTTCGCTGCACCACGGGCTTCGTCGTCCGCAATCCCGCCGGGCAGCTCGGCGTCACCACCGCCGCCCATTGCCCCGACTCCTTGAGCTGGCGCGGGCCCGACGGTGAGGAGCGGTTGCTGCCGATGGCCGGTGCCTGGGGTGCGGCGGAGCACGACCTCCAGATCCACACCGGCGTAGGTCCGGCCGAAGCACTGGTGTTCAGCGACACCGCCAAGACGGCGGCCCGCCCGGTTACCGGCTGGACCACCCGTCCGCAGACCCGGCCGGGCGACTGGCTGTGCATGCGCGGGGAAAGCTCGGGCTATGCCTGCGCTACCGTCGAGCTGGTCGACTTCGCCCCGCCGGGCGCGCTGTGCGGGGGGCTTTGTGCGGCGAGCTGGGTCACCGTCGCGGGGCCCCATTGCCGCCGCGGCGACAGCGGCGCGCCCTTCTTTCTCGGCACCAGCGCTTACGGCGTGCTCAAGGGCGGCGCCTATCTGGTCGGCGGCGCCTGCGCATTTTCTTACTATCAGAGCGTCGATTACCTGCCCGACGGCTGGCGGGTCGCGATTGCTCCTCAAGCACCCGCGCTAACGCAAAATTAGCCATGTCGCCTTAGTCCCGCGCCATGCGATTTCGGGCGTCTTCCTCCGGAGCTCCGGTGCGGCTTGGCCGTATCTTAACCATGGCCGTTGCCGCGCTGTTCCTCGCCATGGTGCTGCTGTTCCACTGGCGCGATCAGCAGCTGCCGATCCTGCTCGATTTCACCAATTTCTGGGCGACGGGGGGCCTGGCGCTGGCCGGTTACCCTGCCGGCGCTTACGATCCAGCGACGCTCGCGGCGGCGCAGGCCCGGGCCGTCGGGCCGACCAATCTGGTGATGCCCTTTCCCTATCCCCCGCCCTTCCTGCTGCTGGTCGCGCCACTCGCCCTCCTCGACTATCATCTCGCCTTTGCGGCCTGGGTGGCGTTGGGATTGGCCCTGTTTCTGTGGACGGGCCGACGCATCGCCCCCTTGCCGCTCGTCGCGGCGCAGCCGGCGGTGCTGATCAACGGGATGATCGGACAGACGGGCTTCCTCACCGGGGCGCTGCTGATTGAAGGGACGCGCCAGCTGGAAGTGAGACCGTGGCGTGCCGGCCTCTTGCTCGGCCTGCTGGTGCTGAAGCCGCAGCTGGCATTGATGCTTCCGGTCGCCGTCCTCGCCGCGCGGGCCTGGCCCGCCGTCGGCGGAGCGGCAATGAGCGCGACCGGGCTGATGCTCCTTGGTGCAATCCTCCTCGGACCGGCGAGCTATACTGAATTTTTCTCGATGATCGGCGAGTTCGGGGGAATGCTCGGCGGCGGGCGCTTCACCTGGGCGGAATTCGCGAGCCCATTTGCCCTGGTTCGGACTATCGGGCTGGGATTGTCGGCGGCCTGGGCGGTACAAATATCCTGCGCGATCTTCGGGGCCGCACTGGTCTGGCGCAGCTGGCGGCACCGCTGGGCGCAGCGCGTGCCAATTCTGTGCACCGCAAGCCTGCTCGGCTCGCCCTATCTGCAGAGCTACGATACGCTGCCGATGCTGGTCGCAATCGCCTGGTTCCATCGTCGCGCGCCGATGGCCTCGGCGGCGCTTTACCTGCTCTGCCTGCTGCCGCTCGCCAGCCAGTCGGACCTGGTCGCATGGCCCAACAGCATTTCGCTGGCCGCGCTGCTCGCTCTCATCCTGCTCTGGCGGGAGCGGCTGAGCGAGGGGGGCGATCAGATGACGCCGACCCTTTTGCCGGCCGCTTCGAACATGCCCAGGATTTCGCTCACCTGATCGTCTGTGTGCAGCGCGCAGAGCGAGCAGCGCAGCAGGGTCATTCCGGCCGGGGTCGCCGGGGGCCGGGCGAGGTTCACGTAGAGACCCTCGTGCAGCAAGGCTTCCCACATCGCCGCCCCGCGCTCGAGGTCGGGCATGATCACCGCGATGATCGCCGATTGCGGCTCCTCGGTGCCAAGGGTGAAGCCAAGCGCCTTCAGCCCGCCGTGCATGCGCCGGCTGCTCGCCCATAATTGCGCGCGCTTGGCCGATGCCCCGGCCAATGCGTCGATCGAGACGGCGGCGGTCGCCACCACGCTCGGCGGGAGCGAGGCGGTGAACACATATGGGCGGCAGACCAGCCGCAATATCTCGAACTTGGGGTGGTTGGAGACGCAGAAGCCGCCGACTGTCCCGACCGACTTGGAAAAGGTCCCGATGACGAAATCGACCTGGTCGAGCACGCCCTGCTCCTCGGCGACGCCTCGGCCATGTTCGCCGATGAAGCCCATCGAATGCGCCTCGTCGACCAGCACCATTGCACCATTGGCCTTTGAGATTTCGACCATCTCCTTCAGCGGCGCGGTGTCGCCGAGCATCGAATAGACACCTTCGAGCACAACCAGTTTGCCGGCTTCGGCGGGGAGCCGCTTCAGGCGCTTTTCAAGCGCGGCGACGTCATTGTGGCGGAAGGCGACGATCTGCGCGTTGCCGAGCGCGCAGCCGTCGTAGATCGAGGCATGGCTGTCGATGTCGAGGATGACGTAATCATCCTTCCCCGCCATCGTCGAAATAATCCCCAGATTGGCCTGATATCCGGTCGAGAAGACCATCGCATGGTCGAAGCCGTAGAAGCGCTTGAGCGCTTCCTCACATTCGCGATGGCCCGAATAGGTGCCGTTCAAAACGCGGCTTCCGGTGGTGCCCGACCCGAACTCGTCGAGCGCTTTCTTGCCCGCGGCGATGACGTCGGGGTCGAAGGTCTGGCCCATGTAATTGTAGGTGCCGAGCAGGATCGTGCGCTTGCCGTTGCAAATCGCGACGGTCGGGCTCTCGACCCGTTCCATGACCAGGTTGAACGGATCGGTCAGCCCGGTCGACAACAGTGTTTCGCGTTGCTGGATGAGCGGATCGAACTTGCTGAACAGGTCGGGAACTCCGCCGCGGGGGGCGGCCTTGCCGGGCTCGGCGATCATGGCGAGGCCGGGATCGGTCACGCCGCGCCCTTCAACTCGCCGACCGCATCGACCAAGGCGCCGACGGTCTCGATCTCGGCCGCGCGGTTCATGGTGATGATGATGTCGAACTCGTCCTCGACCGCGGCGACGAAGTCCATCACCGTCAGGCTGTCCCATTCGAGGTCCTGGGCGAAGCGCGTGTCCTCGGCCACGGCGATCCCCTTCTTGTTGAACTCGGCCACCAGGCGGAGGATGGCGTCCTTGGTTTCGTCGCGGTCGGTCATGCGGGCCTCGCTAGGGTTTGCGCGTCCCAAGCGCAACAAAGGGGCGAAATGCGGGCAGGGTCCGGCTAGAAGGCCGGGCATCATGACCGAGCTTCCCCCTTACGCCTGCCTGCTCCAGTTGCGAACCGAGGTCGGCGCGGACAATTTGCTCACCTTCGTCATGCCCTTCCACGCTGATGTGATCGGCCGCCCCAGCTATCTCCACGGCGGCGCGATCGCGGGGCTGCTCGAATTTGCGGCCTTCGGCGCGCTGAGTCAGGCATTGTCCGGGCGGGCAGTGACTCCCAAGCCGATATCCGTCACCATCGACTATCTGCTCGGCGGCCGCGACCGCGACACCTTCGCCGCCGCGACCATCGCCCGGCTGGGTGCGCGCATCGCCAATGTCGAGGCGACCGCCTGGCAAAAGGACCGCGACACCCCGATCGCGGGAGCACGGATCAATTTCCTGCTTTCGACCTAGCGGATCGCGCCGCTCCTGATCAGCCGCGGCACGAGCGTGATCGCGGTCAGCAGCGGGTGCTTCTTCTGCCACTCGCTCAATTCGATCTTCGTCCCCGCGTGGCGGTTGATCTTCCAGGCGATGTAGTCCGCGCCCCCGGCAAAGGTCGCGCTGGCCTTGGCGAGGCGCACGACCGAGAGCATCTTCCCCTCGATCCGCCGCCGCCGCCAGCCGCCCCCGCAGCGCCGTCCGCCAACCCGCGCCGCGGCCATCGCCGGGCCGAAGAAGCGCTGATAACGAGCAGGATCGGCGGCAACCACCGAGGCGCTGCGATCACCTTTCTCGGCCCTGATCTCGGCGGCATAGGTCAGCCTGAAGGCGGCTTCCCACAGCTCCAGCGGAGAGCGGTCGTTGGGTAGCGCGCACAGCGCGGCGCTGAGCAGGGTCGGCGCGGCGCGCGCCACCGCCCCGACGGCGGCGCGGCGCGCGGGCTCGTCGGCCGACCAGGCTAGTCGCGCGGGCTGGGCAAAGCGCGCCCAGACCGACACGCTGCGGGTCTCGGGACCGTTCAAGCGGTGAAAGTCGGTCTCGCTCAGCACGGCATATTTGGCCGCCAGGCCGTCGTGGCCGAAGGGAAATACATTGGGCGGGATCAGCGCGTTGGCGGCGGCCAGCCAGCGCTGCGGATAGGCGCTGCGATAATCGGACACGATCAGGTAGAAATCGAGCATCCGTCCGTCGAGCTCCGCCTCGCGCAGGCACGATCCGTAAAAGAGGACAGCGCGCGACGCGGCACCATGTTTGGCGGCGATGGCGGCGGCCATGGCGGCAACCCGGGGATCGACCGGCTCGGCCAGTTCCGCGGCGACCAGTGCCTCGAGAGCGAGGCCGGCGCTCTCAGGCGGCGAGGCGGACAAAGGACAAGGGCGTGGCGGTGGTCAGCCTGATCGGCTTGCCGATCCGCGCCTCGAACATCTCGCCGTCGAGGATGACCGAGGACCGGTCGCCCTCGATGCTGATTTCGTCGGCCTCCTCGACCGTGACACCGGAAAATTTCTGGCTTCCCAGCCGCCGCGTCAGCCCCGCGAACAGCCCGCGCAGCAGTGAGCCCGAGCGAGTGTCGATTGCCAGCAGCTTCAAGGGGGCCTTGCCCGCGGTCTTGACCTCGCTGCCGAGCAGCAGCTTTTCGAGCGTCGTCACCGCCAGCAGCGAGAAGCGCCCGCTGAGGATCGAGCGGCGCTTGACCATGACTTCGATCTGCGACGGGCGCGGTGGCAGGAACCTGGCCTTCAGCCCGAAGCTCTGCCGAAGCAGCACGGCGACCGCGGTGATAACGTGGCTCAACCCGTTGGGCAGTCCCAGCGGATAAATTTTGTCACGGCAGTAAACCATCGAATCGGCCAGGCCCGCGCCGCCCAGGAACATGCCGATCACCGGCACCTTGGTCCCGCCGCTGGTCAGCGCGATCAGCTCCCGCGCCACCAAATGCTCGGCCAGGTCGCCCTCGGCCAGCTTGAGCAGGCGCTGCAGCGCCACTACCGGGTCGCCCTGCGCGCCGAGGTCGAGCGCGATGAGGTTGGTCTTGCCGTTGGGAAGCACCGCCACCGGGGGCCGCCGGTCGCCGAAATGGTCGCCGTTGACCAGCTCGGTCAGCGCCGCCTGCACCGTCCCGTCGCCGCCGTTAATCGCCAGCATCTTGGGCCGCACCCGGGCGATGGTCCGCAAGGCCTCGCCGACCTGATCAGGCTTTTCGACCTCATAATGGAAGATGTCCGGGTGCGCGTCGCAAAAGGCGCGGATGCGCGGCAGCTGCGACAGGTTGCCGGTGCTGTTGGGATTGCTGAGCAGGGCGATTCGCGCGCGTCCCATCAGCCCCTCCGCGCCGGGCCGAAGCTGAGCCCGTGCAGATAGCGTAATTCGATTTCGATCGGCCGGACGCCGTCGCCGACCGCGACCCCGGTCGCGGTGAAACTTGGCCGGCTCATGAGGCTCAAATGAGGATTGCGCGAGGCGCCCGCGCCGTCGCTGCGGTCCCGTTTCTTGTCGCCAGCGATGTCGTGATGGACTGCGAGGGCATAAGTGCCAGGCCCCGGCACAGAAACGCAGACGTCGAGCGAGCCGCTGGTCACCGGCACCTTAAGCTTCTTCAGCGAGCCGCCCTTCTTCAGCCAGCCGCCGCGCTCGTACAGGGCAATGCGCAGCAGGCCGGCTTCACGCTGGAAGCCCGACACCCGGACCTTGAGCGACGGCCGCCCCGCGGCACAGCTCGCGGCATCGCCGACCACGGCCGCGCCCGCCGGCGCCGGCAGGGCCAGCGCAGCGACGATCGACAGCAAGGGAAGGGCAAAACGGGCGGCGTTCATCATTTCTCTTTTGCGGGCGAACCAGCGAGCCGACCGGTCGGGCCCGGACGCCCGAAGCCGCCCCGCGTCACCGTCACGGCTCCAGTTCGGCACGGTTGCGCTTGCTTTGCGGCCAAATCATGGTGTTGGGGGATGCACGAATATGCCGCTCATCGACCGCTATATCGCCAAGGCCATCGCCATCCCCCTGTTCGGCACCCTGTTGCTGGCGGCGATGCTGCTTGTGCTCGACCGCATGCTTCGGCTGTTCGACTTCGTGATCAACGCCGGCGGGCCGATCAGCGTCGTGTGGCGAATGCTGGCCAACCTCCTCCCCGAATATTTCGCTTTGGGCATTCCGGTCGGACTGATGCTCGGGGTGCTGCTCGCCTTTCGCAAGCTCGCCATGTCGAGCGAGCTCGATGCACTGCGCGGGATCGGCGCCGGCTTCGGACGGCTGCTCCGCATGCCCTATGTTTACGCCTTCGCGCTGATGCTGCTCAACCTGTTCCTGGTCGGCTGGCTCCAGCCCTGGACTCATTATGGCTATGAGCGGTTGCGCTTCGACCTGCGCTCGGGCGCGCTCGGTGCCAGCCTCAAGGTCGGCGAATTCAACACCATCTCGAAACAGTTCACGATCCGCATCGATCGGAGCGAGAACGGCGGAACGATGTTGCACGGCCTGTTCGTTCAGGCCGACAACAAGAAGGGCGCGGGGATCGTCGCCACCGCCGCCCACGGTCGCTTCCTCGCCACCGACGACCCCGACACCATCCTTCTCCGCCTCGAAAACGGCCGCCTGATCCAGCAGGACCCGCGCTTCGCCAGCCCGCGGACCCTGGGTTTCGCAAGCTACGACCTGCCCATCGCTTTGCCCCGCGTCGACAGCTTCCGCCAGCGCGCGCAGGACGAATCGGAGGAGATGATCCTGCCCGAGCTGATTCGCGCCAGTTACGGCGGAGCAGCGACCGGGCCGGCCAATCTCGCGGCCCGTTCCAATCTCCACTTCCGGTTGGTCGAGGTGTGGCTGATGCTACTCCTGCCCCTGCTCGGCGTGGCGCTAGCGGTTCCGCCCAAGCGATCGAGCTCGAGCCTTGGAATCTTCATCGGGATCGTGATGGTGGTGGCCTATCACAAGGTCAATCAATGGGCCGAGGATGCCGGGGCGCAGGGTCGCTACATCCCCGAAGTGGTCATGTACCTGCCCTTCCTCATCTTCTCCGGCCTGATCATCTGGATGTTCCTCACGCTCGCGACCAAGCCCGGTGGCCAGCCGATCGGCGCGCTGGAACGCGCAGCGGGCAAGGCGGCGGCAGCGTTCAAGCGGCTGCTGAGCGGACCCCGCCGACGCAAGGCGACGCCGGCATGATCAACCTTGACTTCATCCCCTCGCCGCGGCTCGCCCGCTATACCGTCTGGCTCTACGTTACGCGCAGTCTGGCGGTGCTGTTGTCCCTGAGCCTCGTGCTGATGATGCTCAATCTCCTGTCCGAAAGCGGCAAGATCCTCGCGATTCCCGGCAATGGCGAAGCCCAGTTATGGACCTATGTCGGCTATCGCTTCCCCCAGATCATCGCCTTCGCCTTCCCCTTCTCCTTCCTGCTCGGCGCGCTGATCACCTTCACCACCCTCAATGCCAATAGCGAGGTGGTGGCGATGAAGGCGGCGGGGATGTCGGCGCATCAGCTGCTCGCGCCGCTGGTCGCGGCGGGAGTCGTACTGGCCGGTTTCTCCTTCCTGTTCAGCGAATATGTGGTGGTCGGAGGCTCGCGCCAACTGCGCGCCTGGAACGACAACGACTATAAGCCCGTGCCTCCCGCCAGCGGGATCATGACCAATATCTGGATTACCGCAGGCGATGATCTCGCCCGGGCCCGCATCGTCACCGGACGCGGTAACAATGTGCGGATCGAGGGGCTGACCATCTACGAGCGCCAGAACATAACCATCCGGCGGATCGTCGAGGCGGCACGCGCCCGCCCCTATGCCGGCGGCTGGATGCTGGAGGATGTCCGCACCTACGACAGCGCGATGAGCCTGAGCATGCGAAGCCCGATGCTGCGCGCGCTTGAAGGGGTCGAGCCGCAGCGCTTCACCCTCGCTAAGGTCGATCCCGAATCGCTCGATTTCTTCGCGCTCAGGGCCAGCATCGCGGAGATGGAGCGCGCCGGCGTCACCACCGCCACCGCGGAAACCGGGCTGTGGCACAAATTGTCGGAGCCGCTGTCGCTCATGCTCATGCCCCTGCTCGCCGCCATGGCCGCCTTTGGCCTTGCCCGATCGGGCAAGGTGCTGTTGCGCGCGGCAGTCGGCATGGCGCTTGGCTTTGCCTATTTCGTGGCCGACAATTTCGCGGTCGCGCTGGGCAATGTCGGGGCCTACCCGCCGCTGCTCGCCGCCTGGGCCCCGTTCCTGCTGTTCCTGCTGATCGGCGAGACCGTCCTGATCCGTTCCGAAGAGTAAGCTTTGCGCGCTTCGCCCAAGCGGCTAAAGAGTTGAAGCCATGCTGAAATTCGCCTTTGCCACGCTGATTGCGGCGACCCCGCTGATGTCGCCCGCGGCCGTGCCGTCCGTGCCGGCGCGCGAAACAGTGGAAGGCTGGAGCTTTGGCAAGCCCGCCGCCCCGCGCCACCTGATCGAATATTCCAGCTTCGGTTGCGGCCACTGCGGACTGTTCGCGCGCGAAGCCGGCCCGGCGATCGCCGCTGCCGTGCGCGCCGGGCGCCTGCGCTTCGACCTGCGTCCCTTCCTCATCTTTCCACAGGACCGCCCCGCCGCCGTTCTCGCCCGCTGTGTCGCCCCCGCCCGCCGCTTCGCTTTCTACGAAGCCGTGATGGCCGACCAGGACCGGATCAAGGCCGCGCTCCGGGTCGCCGATGCCGACGATGTGGCGCGCGGTCGCCTGTTCGACGCCGAACTCAGGGGCCCGGAAGCTTATGCCGTAGCCGTCGCCAGAGCGACCAAGCTCGACGCCATTGCCGCCGCGCACGGCCTGTCCCCGACGGCGACCACCGCCTGCCTCGGCGACAAGGCGCATCATGCCTGGGTCGACGGCGCAGACCTCGAGGCTCGCGCTGCTGGAGTGACCGGCACCCCGACCTTCGCGCTCGGCGGTCGCCGCTTCCCGCCCAACCTCACTCCGGCCCAGTTGACCGCCGCGCTTGCCCGTTGACCAGCGCAACGAGTCCCAAAGTCGCCGCAATGCCCGATCATGGCACGGACGAACCGCTGGCCGACGGCCACCGAAGCCACCGAGGGAATGACGTGACCAAACCCCGCAAAGGCATCTGGAACCGGACTCACTATCTCGATCGCATGACGCTCGGGGAATTGTGGATCGCCTATTTCCGCCACCCTGCGATCCTTGCCTATCTGGGCTTGAGCCTCGCCTGTGTGGCGGTCTTCGCGCGCTTTCCGCCGCGGCCGGCCGAGGCCCTGGTTGCCTCTGGCACGATCGTGCTGGCCTATCCCCTCATCTGGTATGCGCTGCATCGCTGGGTGTTGCACGGCCGCTGGATGTTCAAACTGCCCTTCCTCGCCGCGACCTGGAAGCGGATCCATTATGATCACCACCAGGACCCCAATCACCTCGAAGTCCTGTTCGGGTCGCTCCGCACCACGCTGCCGACCATTGCCGGCATCACCCTGCCGCTGGGCCATGCAGTCGGCGACATTGGCGGCGCGGCGGCGGCCTTTGCCGCGGGGTTGCTGACGACCTGCGTCTACGAATTCATCCACTGCATCCAGCATCTCGCCTACAAGCCGCGCTCGCGCCTGCTGGCGAGCATGAAAAAGCGTCACATGGCGCATCACTTTCACGACGAACGCGGCAATTTCGGGATCACCAACTATTTCTGGGATCGCGCGCTCGGCACCTATTACGATCGTTCCGAGCGCCCGGCCAAGAGCCCGACGGTATTCAACCTCGGCTACACCGAGGAGGTCGCGCGGAATTATCCGTGGGTGAAGCGGCTGTCGGGCGACGTGGTCGAGACCGGGCATCCGCGTCGCCGCGAGGAGCGCGAGGCGGCCTAGCCGTGCTCAGGCGAAAGCCGGAGCCCAGTTCCGTTTGGCCGAGAAGAAGATACCAAGCTCCGGCTTTCGCCTGAGCACGACCTCCCCTAGGTCCTCCTCATGGCAAATGACCTCGTCCCCGACAGTGAGCGGAGCGGGCTGATCGGCGCGCTCCCGGCTCCGTGGCGCCCTTATGCCAGCCTGATGCGGATCGACCGGCCGATCGGGACCTGGCTGCTGTTCTGGCCCTGCGCCTGGAGTGTCGCGCTGGCCGGTGTCGATGAGCGCTGGAACTTGTTCGCCTGGTTCGCGCTTGGCGCCTTTGCGATGCGATCCGCCGGCTGCGTCTACAACGACCTCGTCGACCGCAAGCTCGACGCGCAGGTCGAGCGGACCCGCCTCCGGCCCCTCGCCAGCGGACGGGTGAGCGTCCGCGCGTCACTCATCCTGATCGCCCTGCTCTGCGCGCTCGGTCTGCTGGTCCTGCTCCAGCTCGAGCCGGCGGCGCAGATCGTGGCCCTCGGCAGCGTCATGCTCGTCGCCGCCTACCCCTTTATGAAGCGGATCACCTGGTGGCCGCAGGCCTGGCTCGGCGTGGTATTCGGCTGGGGCGCCCTGGTCGGCTGGCCGGCGGTGACCGGCGCGCTTGCGCCCGCCGCCGGGTGGCTGTGGCTCGGCACGATCTTCTGGGTGGTCGGCTACGACACGCTCTACGCCATCCAGGACAAGGGGGATGACGCGCTGGTCGGCATCCGCTCGAGCGCGCGGCGACTGGGGCGGCACGCCGGCCTTGCCATCGCCGCCTGCTATGGTCTCGCGCTCGGCGGCTGGGGCATGGCGATCTGGTCGGTCCGTCCGGATCTTTTTGCCCTTGCCGCCCTCCTCCCTGCCGCGCTGCACCTTGGCGCACAGGTCATTCGGATCGAACCCGACGACGGTGAGACCGCTCTGCGCCTGTTCCGCTCCAACCGCTTCACCGGCCTGCTGCTACTGCTCGGCTTTGGCGCGGTGGGGTTGAGCAGCGCGGCCTAGCCGCTACACGCGACCTCATGCTCACCGAACACGAAGCCGCGGATCGCGCCGCATCATTGGTCGACGCCGCGATCAAGGCGGGCGCCACCGCCGCCGACGCGATGATCGGGCTCAGCCGGTCGAGCGGCATCTCGGTCCGCCTCGGCGAGATCGAGGATATCGACCGCTCCGAAAGCTTCGAGGTCGGCCTGCGCCTGTTCGACGGCCAGCGCGTCGCCACGGTCTCGACCGCGAGCATCGATCCGGCCGGCTTCGCCGACCTCGCGGCCCGTGCGCTAGCGATGGCCCGCGAGGCGCCCGAGGACGAATATGCCGGGCTCGCCGATCCGGCATTGCTGCTGAAGGACGACTTCGCCGCGCTCGACCTCGCCGACACCACAGAACCCGACCTCGCTTCGCTCCAGGCCCGCGCGCTCGCCGCCGAACAGGCTGCGCGCGCCGTCGAGGGCGTCACCAACAGCAATGGCGGTTCGGCGAGCGCGGGCCGCAGCCTGACCGCGCTCGCCACCTCCGCCGGTTTCGCCCGCGCGGTTGCGAGCACCTACCACAGCCTCTCCGCCAGCGTCATCGCGGGCGAAGCCGGGGCGCTGCAGCGCGACTATGCCAGCCACAGCACGCGCTATCTTGCCGACCTCGACGATCCCGACACCGTCGGTCGGCGCGCCGGGGCAAGGGCCGCAGCGCGATTGAATCCGCAGCGCCCGCCCTCCGGACCCTGCCCGATCCTGTTCGATCCGCGCGTCTCTCCCTCGCTGCTCGGGCATCTCATCGCCGCCATCACCGGCAGCGCAATCGCCCGGCGGACCAGCTTCCTACTCGACGACCTCGGGCAGCAATTGTTCGAGCGCGGAGTCACCGTTCGTGACGATCCGCTGCGGATCCGGGGCCTGCGCAGCCGCGCGTTCGACGGCGAGGGGCTGCCTTGTCGCCCGCTCGACCTGATCGCGGACGGCCGCCTGACCGGCTGGATTGCCGAGAGCGCGTCCGCCCGCCAGATCGGCATCGCGCCGACCGGACATGCCGGGCGCGGGATCGGCGGCAGCCCGGGGGCGGGACCCTCGAACCTCGTCATGCTGCCTGGCGCCGTGTCGCGCGAAGCCCTGCTCCGCAGCGTCCCGCGCGCCATCCTCGTGACCGAGCTGATCGGGCAGGGAGTGAACCCCGTCACCGGCGACTATAGCCGCGGCGCGGCCGGCTTCATGGTCGAGCATGGCGAGATCGGCGCGGCGGTGGCCGAGATCACCATCGCGGGCAATCTGCGCGACATGTTCCGCACGCTCATTCCCGCCGACGACCTCGAGATCCGTCGTGGGATCGACGCCCCGACCCTGCTGGTGCCCGAAATGACGGTGGCGAGCGCCTAGCCCTCCAGCCGGGCGAGCAGCGCCTCCGCCAGCGCCCTGAATGCCGCCGCGGCGGGCCCATCGCCCGCCGCCGGAGGGCGCCCGGCATCGCTTTCGATCCGCAGGGAGGCCGACAGTGGCAGCCGGCCGAGGAAGGCGATTCCCAGCTCTGCCGCCGCCGCTTCCGCCCCGCCGCTGCCGAACGGGTCCGAGGTCTCGCCGCAGCTCGGACATTGATAACCCGCCATATTCTCGATCAGCCCGAGCAATGGCACGCTCGTCTTGCCGAACAGGTCGATGGCTCGGCGCGCGTCGATCAGCGCCAGATCCTGCGGGGTCGAGACGATCACGGCACCGACCGGCTTGGCCTTTTGGATCAGCGACAATTGGACGTCGCCGGTGCCGGGCGGGAGGTCGACGATGATCAGGTCGGTGCCGCTCCAGTCGCCCTCGACCAATTGCGTCAGCGCGCCCGACGCCATCGGCCCGCGCCACGCCAGCGCATGGCCGGGGCTGACCAGCTGCCCGACCGAGAGCAATTTCACGCCCTGCGCTTCGACCGGGATCAATTGCTTGTCCCGCGCTTCGGGCCGCTCGGTCGTGCCGAGGAGGGTCGGCTGCGAGGGGCCGTAGATGTCGGCGTCGATGATCCCGACCTTGTGCCCCAGCCGGGCGAGCGCGATTGCGAGGTTGGCCGAGACGGTCGACTTGCCCACCCCGCCCTTGCCCGAGCCGACCGCGATCAGCCTCGGCCCGGCAGGCTTGCTCGCGGTCAGGCCGATCCGCACCTCGTCGACATCCGGCTGCGCGAGCGCGGCGGCGTGCAACCGTAACTGCAGCGCCGCGCGCTCGGCCGCATCCAGCCCGGTGGCGTCGGCAATCAGCCGCGCGGTGCCGCCGTCCTGCGTGACCGAGCGGAGGCGGGCGGAATCGGGGCCGAACAGGGCGGGGTCGAGGGTCATTGCGGCGCCATGGGCCCGCTGCTCGATACCGCACAAGGGCTTTCCGCCGTCCCCACTGTTAAAACCCGAGCCTCCTTCTATATCTGAGGGCATGAGCATCATATCGGGGTGGGCCGGCAAGGCGCGCGGATTTTTCGCGGACAGCAAGGGCCCTTGGGGGCCAGGCGGCGGAGCGGGTGGTACAAACGGCAGCGGCGGCGGGTCAGAACCGCCTTCGCCCGGGCCGTCAAGCCCGTGGGGCAAGCCGGCCGAGCCGCGCCGCCCAGGCGCGCAATTCGGCAATGTCACCAGCCTCGATGACTTCCTCACCCGCAGCAAGGCGCGCTTCGGCGGCGGTGGTGGCGGGAGCGGCGGCGGCTTTGGCGGCCGCAAGCCAGATCGCGCCCTGTTCGTCTGGGGCGCCATCGCGCTGATCCTGTTGTGGCTGCTGTTCACCACCGTCCACCGCATCGCGCCGGAAGAACGCGGCGTCGTCACCCAATTGGGCCGCTACAGCCGCACGCTCAGCCCGGGCATCGGCCTCACCCTCCCCTCGCCGCTCGAGCAGGTGCGCAAGGTCGACGTCGAGAATATCCGCAACATCGACATTGGCTCGGCCCAGGCCGAGACGCTGATGCTGACGGGCGACCAGAACATCATCGACATCGCCTATTCGGTCCGCTGGAATGTCCGCGACCCCGAGCTTTTCCTGTTCGAGATGCAAAATCCGGAGGAAACCATCCAGCAGGTCGCCGAGAGCACCATGCGCGCGGCGCTGTCGGGCGTGACGCTGGACGAGGCGATCGGCCAGAAGCGCGGCGAGATCGAGGCCCGCGTCCAAGAAGCCGCCCAGCGCGTGCTCGACGCCTATCGCTCGGGTGTCGTCATCCAGGGCGTGGGCATCAAGCAGGCCGACCCGCCCGCCGCGGTCAACGAGGCGTTCAAGGAAGTCAGCGCGGCGCAGCAGTCCGCGCAAAGCGACATCAACAACAGCCGCGCCTATGCGCTCCAGATCCGCCAGCTCAGCCAGGGCGAGGCGACCGCCTTCGAGAAGGTCTATGAGCAATATCGCCTGGCCCCCGAGGTGACCCGTCGCCGCATGTATTACGAGACCATGGAGCGCGTCCTGCAGAACGTCGACAAGACCATCGTCGAGACCCCCGGCGTCACCCCCTATCTGCCTCTGAACCAGACCCGGCCACCGACCGCCGCTTTGCAGGAACCCAGTGCCGGGGCGGCCGCCGCCCAGGGCAATCAGCCGCAGGGAACCGGCCGATGATCGCCGCCCTCACCCGCCGCCCGCTGCTCGCGGGCTTCATCGCCCTGTTCCTGCTGATCACCCTGCTCTCGAGCGTGAAGATCGTGCCCGAGACCAGCCAGGCGCTGATCGTTCGCTTCGGCAAGCCCGAGCGGATCCTCAACCGCTACCAGGCCGGCCAGCCAATCGGCGGCACCGGCGCGGGCCTCGCGGTGATGCTGCCGTTCGCCGAGAATATCGTCTGGATCGACAAGCGCGTTCGCGACATCGACATGGAATCGCAGCAGGTGCTGTCGACCGATCAATTGCGGCTCGAGGTCGATGCCTTCGCCCGCTACCGCGTGGTCGATCCCCTGCGCATGTATATCCGTGCCCGTTCGGAAGACCGGGTCGGCGAGGCGCTGCGCCCGATTCTCGGCTCGGAACTCCGCAACGAGCTCGGCAAGCGGCCCTTCGCCGATCTGCTGAGCCCCGAGCGCCAGGGCGCGATGGAGAATATCCGTCGCGGCCTCGACCGCATCGCGCGCCAATATGGCGTCCAGATCATCGACGTCCGGATCAAGCGCGCCGACCTGCCCGACGGCGCCCCGCTCGAAAGCGCCTATGAGCGGATGCGCACCGCCCGCCAGCAGGAAGCGCGCTCGATCCGTGCCGAGGGCGGCAAGCAGGCGCAGATCATCCGCGCCGAAGCCGACGCGCTCGCCGCGCAGACCTATGCCGCCAGTTTCGGCAAGGATCCGGCTTTCTACGATTTCTACCGCGCCATGCAGGCTTATCAGCGGACATTCGTGGGCGAGGACGGCAAAGCCCGTCCGACGAACGTGATCCTCTCTCCGCAGAATGACTTCTTGCGCGAATTCACCCGGGGGGGATCGCGCTAAAGGCATTCAATGCGCGTTCAGCCGCTTGACCTAGCAGTGGACGCGAGGCTGATAGACCAGAAGGAATTTAGACGCATGAAGTCGCAAAGGGAGTTTTCCAGAGTGCGCTATGCCTATGGTGTCGCTGCCGCCCTCCTGATCGGGGGCAGTGCCTTTTCGATCGCCACCGGCCCGGTCGGTGCGCAAGTCGCACAGAATGCGCCGACCGCAATGCCGCCGCGCGGTGCGCCCGTGTCCTTCGCCGACCTTGCCGCGAGGCTTCAGCCCGCAGTGGTCAATATCCAGACCAAGCAGCGCGTTCCCGTCCGCCAGGGCCAGACCGATCCGCTTGCCGAATTCCTGCGCCGCTTCGGCCAGCCGGGGCCCGAAGGCCAGGGTGGTGGCGGTGGTCAGGGCCAAGGGCAAGGTCCGAGCAGCCGCGATTCGGGCTCGCTCGGCTCGGGTTTCATCATTTCGACCGATGGCTATGTCGTCACCAACAATCACCTGATCCAGGGCGCCGGCGGTCCTAATACGACCGTCGACAGCGTCACCGTCATCCTGACCGACCGGCGCGAGCTGCCGGCCCGGATCATCGGCCGCGACGTCGCCAGCGACCTTGCCCTGCTCAAGATCGAGGGGGCCAACTTCCCGCACGTCAATTGGGGCGACAGCAATGGCGCTCGGGTCGGGGATTGGGTGATGGCGATCGGCAATCCCTATGGCCTTGGTGGAACCGTCACCGCCGGAATCATCTCTGCGCTGCACCGCGGGATCACCGGTGCCGGTGCCTATGACCGCTACATCCAAACCGATGCCAGCATCAACATGGGCAATTCGGGCGGCCCGATGTTCGATTTGAACGGCAATGTCATCGGCGTGAACTCGGCGCTGATCAGCCCGACCGGTGCCAGCGTCGGGATCGGCCTCGCCATTCCCGCCGAGCTTGCCCGGCCGGTGATCGACAGCCTTCGCCGCGGCCAGCGTCCACAGCGCGGATATCTCGGCATCGTGCTTCAGCGCATCGAAGAATCCGACGCCGCTGCCTTGGGTGTCGAACGCAATCGTGGCGAACTGGTGAGTTCGGTAGCACCGGGGCAGCCCGCCGAACGAGCGGGGATCCAGCAGGGCGACGTTATTCTCAGCGTTGCAGGCCGCCCGGTAACGCCGGACGAGACCGCTTCATACCTTATCTCCCTCGTTTCGCCTGGGCAGCGCGTTCCCATCGAGATCCTTCGTGATGGTCGTCGCCAGTCGATCAATGCCGCTGTTGCCCAGCGTCCGACCGACGACGAGTTGGCCCGCATCAGCGGAGCTGTCCAGGGCAGCAATAATGGCTTTGATCCGTCCGATCAGAATCAGCCGGCGGTCCCGGCTGGCCAAGCGCTGGGCCTCTCGCTCCAGCCGCTGACGGCGGAGATCGCGCGTGCGGTTAACGTCCCCGCGACTACTCGCGGGCTGGTCGTCACGAATGTCGATCCGAACAGCGACGCCGCCGACAAAGGCATCAGGCGCGGAGACGTGATCCTTTCGGTCAACCGCCAGGCCGTCACAGCCTCGGCGCAGGTCACTGCGGCCGTCGAGACGGCGCGGAGGGCCAACCGCACGGCGGTCCTCCTGCTGGTAAAGCGCGCGCAGTTGCCCGAACGGTTCATCGGGGTCGACATCGCGCGTTAGGGCACTCGCCTATCTTCCCGTCCCTCGCTACGCTTCGCGCCAGCAGGGACGGGGACTTTCAAATGACCAGCATCTTCATCGGCGCACGGACGGGCGGCAGCCAGCCGCAGCAGCTCGAACTCAAGCGCGCCAATCGCCACGGGCTGATCGCGGGCGCGACCGGGACCGGCAAGACCGTCACCCTCCAGGGGCTGGTCGAGGGCTTTTGCGCCGCTGGCGTGCCGACCTTCGTCGCCGACGTGAAGGGCGATCTGGCCGGCCTCGCAATCGCCGGGTCGCCGATGACCAAGACCCACGAGATCTTCGCCGCCCGCGCCGCCGAGCTCGGCGTCACCGACTGGCAATATCGCGATTGCCCAGTCCAATTCTGGGACCTGTTCGGCACTTCGGGCCACCCGATCCGCACGACCGTCAGTGAAATGGGCCCGCTCCTGCTCGCTCGCCTGATGAACCTGAACGACGTCCAAGAAGGCGTGCTCGCCATCGCCTTCCACGTCGCCGACAAGGAGGGGCTGCTCCTCCTCGACCTCGACGATTTGCAGGCGATGCTGGTCGCCTGTGGGGAGCGCGCGGACGAATTGACGCTCAATTACGGCAACGTCGCCAAGCCCACCATCGGCGCGATCCAGCGCAACCTGCTCCAGCTCCGCTCCCAGGGCGGCGACCATTTCTTCGGCGAACCCGCGCTCGAGCTCGAGGATTTCCTTAAGCTGGGCGAAGACGGCCGCGGCATCGTCAACATCCTCGCCGCCGACCGCCTGATGGCCGCCCCGCGCCTCTATTCGACCTTCCTCCTCTGGCTGCTGTCCGAATTGTGGGAATTGCTGCCCGAGGTCGGCGACCTGCCCCAGCCCAAATTATGCTTTTTCTTCGACGAGGCGCATCTGCTGTTCAACGACGCCCCCCCGGCCCTGCTGGAAAAGGTCGAGCAGGTCGTCCGTCTGATCCGCTCCAAGGGCGTCGGCGTCTATTTCATCACCCAGAACCCGATCGACATTCCTGACACGGTCGCCGGCCAGCTGGGCAACCGCGTCCAGCATGCGCTGCGCGCTTTCACCCCGCGCGACCAGGCCGCGGTCAAGAGCGCCGCGGACACCTTCCGTCCCAATCCCGAGGTCGACGTCGCCTCGGCGATCACCCAATTGAAGGTCGGCGAGGCGCTGGTTTCGCTGCTGCTCCCCGATGGCAGCCCTGCCCCGGTCGAGCGCGTGCTGATCAAGCCGCCCGCCACCCGCGTCGGCCCGCTGAGCGTGCAGGAACGCGCAATCTTCGTTTCGACCGACGCCATTGGAGCCAAGTATGACACGCTGCTCGACCGCGACAGCGCCGAGGAGATATTGAAGGCCAAGGCGGGCGAGGCCAGCGCCGCCGCCGATGCCGCCCGCGCCGACAAGGAAGAGGCCAAGGCCGCTGCGCTCGCCGCCAAGGAGGACGCACGTTTGTCCAAGGAACAGGCCCGCGCCGACGTCGCCGCCCAGCGCGAAGCCGACCGCGCCGCCCGCGAGGCCGAGCGCCAGGCCGCCACGCAAGCGCGCGAGGCTGCTCGAGTCGCGCGCGAAGCCGCCCGCCCGACCATGTTCGACAAGGCGGTGCAAAGCGCCGCGCGCTCGGCCGCAAGCTCGGTCGGCCGCCAGATCGGCACCCGCCTGCTGCGCGGGATCTTCGGCAGCCTGCTCAAATAGTGTCCGGCATCGTCATCCGGCCGGTCGTCACCGCGGCCGACCGCAAGCGCTTCGTCGATCTCGTCTGGGCCGTCTATGCGCACGATCCTGCCTGGGTTCCGCCCTTGAAGTCCGAGATGCTCGGGCTGATCACGCCGGGCAAGAATCCCTGGTTCGAACATGCCGAAGCCACCCTCTGGCTGGCGGAGCGCGACGGCCGCCCGGTCGGCCGCATCTCGGCGCAGGTCGACCGGCTGGTGCTCGATCATATGGGCGCGGGCACCGGACAATGGGGCATGCTCGAAGTCATCGACGGCGAGGGCGAAACCGGCCCGGCGCTGATCGCCACCGCGGAAGAGTGGCTGCGCGCGCGCGGCATGACCCGTGCGCTGGGCCCCTTCAGCCTGTCGGTATGGGACGAGGTGGGCCTCCTCGTCGAAGGTTTCGGCGCTCCCCCGACCGCGATGATGGGACATCACCGCCCCGCCTTCCGGGCGATCGTGGAGGGCGCGGGGTACGTGAAGGCCAAGGACCTCCACACCTTCGATCTCGACATCACCCTGCCGATGGTGCCCCTGATCCAGCGGCTGATGGCCGCCGGCGCGCGCAATCCACGCCTCGTGATCCGCTCGGTCGACAAGTCACGCTTCGCCGCCGAGGCGCATGTCATCCTGACGCTCCTCAATGACGCCTGGTCGACCAATTGGGGCTTCGTGCCCCTGACCGAGGCAGAGATCGCCTATGCCGGCAAAAAGCTCGCGCCGATCATCTTCGAGGATATCGTCACCATCGCCGAATATGACGGCGTCCCCGTCGGCTTCATGATCACCATTCCCGACCTGAACGAGCTGACCCGCGACCTCGACGGACGGCTGTTTCCGTTTGGCTGGGCCAAATTGATGTGGCGCTTGAGGAGGCCCCGCGTCCGCCGGATGCGCGTGCCCTTGATGGGAGTCGCCAGGCACCTCCAGGGCGGGCGCCTTGCCAGCCAGATCGCCTTCATGATGATCGAAAAGTGTCGCCTAGCCTCGGTCGCCAACTATGGCGCCACGCATGGCGAGTTCGGCTGGGTACTGGAGGATAACCAGGGGATGCTGTCGATCGCCGAGTTGCGTGGATCGACCCTGGCCAAGGTCTACCGCATCTACGAAAAGCCGCTCTAGCCCGCGTCCTCGGCGACGAAGCGTATGCCCGCGCGGCCGTTGACCGACCAGCGCACCTTGCCCGCGACCTTGCCGATCCCTGGCAAGTCCAGCACCAGCGGATCGCCAATCCCGTACCAGCCCGCGATGCGGCAGCCGGTCAGCGACAGGTCGCTGACGATGGTCGTGATGGTGGAGCCGTCGGCTTGCGCCACGGCGGCTTCCAGTTGCACATGATGCCGCAGAGTACGCGCAGGCCAGTCGCTGACGTCCATGGTCTTTACCTTACGGCGCCGCATTAAACCGGGCCCGGTCAACCGCGGCTTACCGTTGGTGGTGAATTGCGCCTACACCATCTTAGTCGATCCGGATCCACGTCGGGGCATGATCGCTGGCTTTTTCTTCGCCGCGCGCCCAGCGGTCGACCCCGGCGGCGGTCAGCCGGTCGGCCACTTGCGGGGAAAGCAGAAGGTGGTCGATTCGGAACCCCGCGTCGCGCTGCCAACAGCCCGCGGTATAATCCCAGAAGGTATAAAGCCGGTCGTCCTTGGGGTGGAGCATCCGCAAGGCGTCGGTCCAGCCCTGGTGGAGGATGCGGCGCCACGCCGCGCGCGTCTCGGGCTGCATCAGCGCGTCGCCGGCCATGGCGGCGACCGAGAAGACGTCGCGGTCCTCGACCACCACGTTCCAGTCCCCCGCCAGCACCACCGGTCGCTCCTCCGCCAGCAGCGTCGCCGCATGCTCCCGCAGCCGCTCCATCCAGCGCAGCTTGTAGGCGAATTTCTCCGTGCCCACGGGGTTTCCGTTGGGCAAATAGAGCGAAGCGATGACGATCCCGTCCACCTCGGCCTCGATGTAGCGGCTGTGCAGATCGTCGGGGTCGTCCGGAAGCCCGATCCGGCGAAGCTTGGGGGTCGTGCCCCGCGCCAGGATCGCAACCCCGTTGAAGCCCTTCTGCCCGTGCCACAGCGCCCGATAGCCCGCACCCTCGATATCGAGCACGGGCAGCGACTCGTCGGCGCATTTGAGCTCCTGCAGGCAGGCTACGTCCGGCCGCTCGCGCTCCAGCCACTCGAGCAGCCGCGGCAACCGCGCGCGGATCCCGTTGATATTGTAGGTCGCGATTTTCATGG
>JANPKL010000178.1:0-5708 GCA_031425975.1 Sphingomonas sp. | reverse complement strand
TCGCCGCCCTCGTCGGGCTGCTCCTCGGACCGGTCTTCGGGGAGGGAGAGATTGAGATCCTCGAGCAATTTGCGCGCCAGCGCCGCAAAGGCGCGCTGGTCGTCCAGTGCCAGGCCGAGCGCATCGAGGTCGGCCCCGCCCTTCTCCTCGATCCAGCCGCGCACCAGGTCGAGCCCGCGCGCGGCGGCATCGGGCGGCGGCGCTCCGGTCAATCGCTCGCGCGCCAACAGTCCGAGCGCGGTCGCCAGAGGCACTTCCTCGGCATTGCGCGCCCGCGTGATGGCATCGCTGCGCACCCGTGCCTCGGCCAATTGCGCCAGATTGTCGCTGACCCCGGCCATCGCCCGCGCGCCCAATGCCTCGACCCGCGCACCTTCCAGCGCATCGAACACCGCGCGCGCCTCGGGCTCGCCGGGCGACTGCGACAAATGCAGCTTCCCGTCGTGGTGCCGCAACCGCAGCGCCGCCGCATCCGCCCCACCCCGCGCCTCGGCCACCAGCCGCGGGGCAAGCCCGGGTCCGGGCGAAATCACCCGGGCTACCTTCCCACCCTGCGCTCCGCTTTCGGAGGCAAAGGCAACCTCCACCTCGGCATCGCGCGCAATCGCCCGCGCGGTTCCCGCAAGGACGAGGCGAAAGCGGTCGAGGGGGGAGGTTTCGGCCATGCTACCAGAGTGTCCGGCAGCCGAAGCCCGCCATCGCCGCATCGCAAGTGACAATCAGCAGGTCGTCGGCAAGGCCCTGCGCGGCA
Source organism: Sphingomonas sp. (assembly GCA_031425975.1). Lineage (GTDB taxonomy): Bacteria > Pseudomonadota > Alphaproteobacteria > Sphingomonadales > Sphingomonadaceae > Sphingomicrobium. The sequence continues at coordinate 4,957 of JANPKL010000178.1, read as the reverse complement.
ATGACGCGGTCGAACGGATCACCATGCGGGTGCGTGAGCAGGCCCGCAGCAATCGCCACCTGCTCGTCGATCGGCACACTGACGAAGCCGTTGTCGGTCATCAACCGGCTCCAATGCTCAGCCGGGTCGCCAATCGTGAGCAATTTGCCAAGCCGGTATTTCAGCGCGACTTCGAGGGCGCTGGCGGCGCTGACGCGCACATCCCCGGACTCGGCGATGGCCTCACGCGCGCGCGTCGACAAGTAAGGCGCGTCGTTCCACCACCACAAGACGGCATGCGTATCAAGGAGAAGCGCCACTCGTCCTGACTACCCGACCGAATCCGACTCGCCATCCCAGCTCCCTAACTCCTCGGGAGTCAGGTTCTCGAGTATCGCCCGATGATCGTGGCCCGGACCCACAGGCCAGCCCCCGGGGCGGCGCGGAAGTCGCGGCTTTGCCTCTTCAAGGGGGACCAGCCGGGCCCACGGCTTGCCGCCCTTGGCAAGGATGATCTCCTCGCCGCCGTGAGCGCGATCGACCAGCCGCGACAAATGCGTCTTGGCCTCGTGGATATTGACGAAAGCGTTCATGACTTAGCTAAGTTAGCCAAGCCTGCCCCGCAGTTCAAGCCCGCCCCGCGATGCTTTCGGGCAGATCCTTGCCGAACACCCGCTGGTACATCTCCGCGATCAGCGCGCGCTCGTTCTCGTCGCATTTGTTGAGGAACGACAGGCGGAAGGCAAAGCCGACGTCGCCGAAGATCAGCGCATTCTGCGCCCAGCTGATGACCGTGCGCGGGCTCATGACGGTCGAAATGTCGCCGTTGATGAACGCGCTGCGGGTGAGGTCAGCGACCTTGACCATCTGCTCTACGGCCTTGCGTCCGTCGGGCTTGTCATATTCGCCCGACTTGGCGAGCACGATCTGCGCCTCGGTCGCGGCGGGCAGATAGTTGAGCGTGGTGACGATGTTCCAGCGGTCGAGCTGGCCCTGATTCAGCGCCTGCGTGCCGTGATAGAGACCCGTCGTGTCGCCCAGCCCGATAGTGTTGGTGGTCGCGAACATGCGGAAATGGGGATTAGGGCGAATCACGCGATTCTGATCGAGCAGGGTCAGCTTGCCCTCGACCTCAAGCACGCGCTGGATGACGAACATCACATCGGGGCGGCCGGCGTCATATTCGTCGAATACCAGGGCGACGGGATGCTGAAGCGCCCACGGCAGCAGGCCCTCGCGGAATTCTGTGACCTGCTGGCCGTTCCGAAGCACGATCGCGTCGCGGCCGATGAGGTCGATGCGGCTGATATGCGCGTCGAGGTTGATCCGGATGCACGGCCATTTCAGCCGGGCCGCGACCTGCTCGATGTGGGTCGACTTGCCGGTGCCGTGGTAGCCCTGGACCATCACCCGCCGGTTGCGCGCGAAGCCGGCGCAGATCGCCAGCGTGGTATCCGGGTCGAACACATAAGCGGGGTCGAGCTCGGGCACTCGCTCGTCGGCCTCGGAGAAGGCCGGGACCTCCATGTCACTGTCGATCCCGAAGGCATCGCGCAGCTTGAGCATCCGGTCGGGCGCTCCCATCAGGGTCTCGCCGGCGGGCGCCTGCATTTCGTTGGAAAGATCGGCCATGAAGGGCCCTTAGCTGGCGACCCCCGCGGCCTCAACCTTCGGGGGCAATGTGAACAGGGTGAGGAAACGCCTTGCCAGCGCCGCGTCTCCGCCAAAAGCGAGACCTTCGGCCGGTGCGCCGCCATAGACCACGGCTGAAATGGCGTCGGGCAGGCCGGATATGGTCGCGTCCGCATTCTCGACCGGGCCGCGTGACACCCGCAAGCGCTCTTTGCGCACCCGGACGAGGAAGCTTTCCTCCCCGATGATGATACCTACCCGCCCGTCGAACCCACGCGCACGCTTTTCGTCGAGCATCGTGCGGAAACTGATCATCAGCGACACCGGACTCAGGGGCAGGCTCGGGTCATGCCCCGGGCTGCGCGCGGCGAAGCGCCCAAGAGACTGGATCACCGGCTCGATCTCGAGCCCCCAGTCGGTCGCCTGATACGCATCGCGCGCGGCCGGCGGGGGCAGGCGTACCTTGCGCAGCAGCCCGCGCGCTTCCAGCTCCTCCAGCCGCTGTGCCAGCACATTGGCACTGATTCCCGGCAGGTCGCGGCGCAGGTCTGAAAAACGCCGCGGTCCCAGCAGTAACTCGCGCATCACCAGCAGCGCCCAGCGATCGCCGATCAACTCAAGCCCGTGAGCGGTCCCGCAGGCATCGACATAACTCCGCCGGGGCTCGTCTCGTCGTGGTTTGGTTATCTTTTCTAACTTCACGGTTGCAACATATTACGGGTGGGCGCAATCAGCAAGCGTTCGAGTCGTTCTGGAGCCTGTCCCATGTCCCGTATGATCTTCATCAATCTGCCCGTGATCGACCTTGCGCGGTCGATTTCCTTCTACGAAGGCATCGGCGCCCGCCGCGAACCACAATTTTCCAATGATCGGGCGGCGATGATGGTGGTGAGCGACGTCATCCACGTCATGCTGCTGACCCATGACTTTTACGCGACATTCACTGCCAAGCCGATCGCCGATGCTCACGCCAGCAGCCAAGTCCTGCTGTGCCTTTCCGCCGATAGCCGTGCCGGCGTCGATGCGCTGGTCGAGCAGGCCGGAAGCGCAGGCGGGCAGATCGATCCCGGTCCGCGCCAGGAGATGGGTGAGGCAATGTTCGGCCGCAGCTTCGACGATCCCGACGGGCATCAATGGGAGGTGATGTGGATGGATATGGCGGCCATGTCGCAAGGGGCCGCGGTCAACGCCGATGCCCACCCCGTCGTGCTCGAGATGGTGGACGGCCGATGAGCCTTCCCGTCATTACCGCCTACGACTGGGTGCCCGACTTCGCTCGCGGCCAGGTCCGCGACCTGAGGGTGCGCTGGGCACTCGAGGAGCTCGGCCAGCCCTATCGGGTCCGCTATCTTACGCAGGGAAGCCAGAAGTCGCCCGATCATCGCGCATTGCAGCCGTTCGGCCAGGTCCCGACCTACGAGGAGGGCGACCTTACCCTGTTCGAGTCGGGCGCGATCGTCTGCTATCTGGCGCACAAGCATGGCGGCCTGATGCCGGCGGATGAGGCGGGCCGGGCGCTGGTGCTTGAATGGGTTTTCGCCGCGCTCAATACCGTTGAGCCGGCGGTCATGGATCATGCCCTCGCCACCCTGTTCGAGGCCGACCAGCCCTGGTCGGCTCCGCGACTGCCCGCCATCCGCGCCCGCATCGCCGACCGGCTCGGCGATCTCGCCTCGCGACTTGACCAGCGCGAGTGGCTGACCGGCACCTTCTCGGCGGGTGACCTGCTGATGGTTGCGGTGTTCCGCGGGCTTGGCACCACGGACCTGCTCGACGCCCATCCCTCGCTCCTAGCCTATGTCGCGCGCGGCGAGGCGCGGCCGGCATTCCGCAAGGCGCTCGCCGACCAGCTTGCCGGCTTCACCGGCCAGCCAAGCCCGCAGATCCGCAAATGGCTCGAACAACAGGCCGCTGCGGTTTCGGCCCAGAAGGAGACCCACGCATGACCTACATCGACGGTTTCGTACTTCCGATCCACCCCGACCGGCTGGAGGATTATCGCCCCATGGCGGAAACCTTCGCCCGTGAGGTGGCCAAGCTCGGCGGGGTCTCGGTCGAGGCGCTCGGCGACGGGCTCGAGCCCGGGACCCGCACCAGCTTCCCGCGCTCGGTCGAGGCGGCCGACGGCGAGAATGTCGTCTTCTCCTTCGTCATCTGGCCCGACAAGGCCGCGCGCGACGCCGGCTGGGAAAAGGTGATGGCCAATCCCGACCTCCAGCCCGGCCCCGACAATTCGTTCGACGGCAAACGCATGTTCTGGGGCGGCTTTACCCCGCTGGTCGGTCAAGATGCGCTCGCGGAGTTGCTCGAACGCGCTGCCCCGCAACGGGTCGACTGATTGCCGCAATCTCAGGGGAAGGAGGACAAGCATGACCGACCATTCCGGCACGTTCATCTGGTATGAACTGATGACGCCCGATCCACAGGCCGCGAAAGCCTTTTACGACGGCGTCGTCGGCTGGAACATCGAGCCCGAGCCTGCCGGCGAGATGGACTATCGCATGATCCGTCGCGCCGATGGCGGCAGTGCCGGCGGCGTGATGCGCCTTACCGAGGGGATGACCGACGGCGGCGCGCGTCCTGCCTGGCTCGGCTATGTCGCGGTCGACGATGTCGATGCGACAGTCGCGGCTTATGAAGCGGAAGGCGGGCGCACGCACATGCCCGCCACCGACATGCCCGGCGTCGGGCGGATCGCGATGATCGCCGACCCGCAGGGCGCGACGCTTTACGTTATGGCCCCGTCTCCGCCTCCGGGTGCCCCCGATGCAGTCAGCGATGTCTTCTCGGTCGACCAGCCGGGCCACGTCCGCTGGAACGAGCTTGCCGCCCGCGACCCCGATGCCGCCATGGATTTCTACACCCGCCACTTCGGCTGGCAGCCCGACGGCGCGATGGATATGGGTGACCTCGGCACCTATGCCTTCTTCAAGCAGGGCGAAACCATGACCGGCGCCGTCATGCCGCTGATGCCCGGCATGCCCGCCCCCGTCTGGTCCTATTATTTCGGTGTCACCGACATCGACGGCGGCGCCGATGCGGTCCGCCGCGGCGGCGGGACCATCGTGATGGAGCCGACGCAAATCCCCGGCGGCGAATACAGCCTCAACGCCAAGGATCCGCAAGGCGCGCATTTCGGCCTCGTCGGCCCGCGCCACCAGGGAGGAGCCTGAGCCATGACCCAGGACAAATTCATCACCTGCCTGTGGTTCGACCGCGGCGAGGGGCACAAGTTCGCCGACTTCTTCACCGCGCTGCTGCCCGACAGCCGCATCGACCGGATCAACACCGCCCCGTCCGACTTTCCGGGCGGCAAGGCCGGCGACCCGCTGACGATAGAATTCAC
>JANPKL010000177.1:0-15563 GCA_031425975.1 Sphingomonas sp. | reverse complement strand
CGGCGTCCGCATCCTCGGCAAGGGCGACTATTCGGCCAAGCTCAGCTTCCGCGTCGCCGGCATCAGCAAGGGTGCGCGCGAAGCGATTGAGGCTGCCGGCGGCAGCGTCGAAGTGCTCGAGCGTCGCGACAGTGCCGCGCTGGCCAAGGCCAAGAAGGGCCAGGCCCGCTTAGCGCGCCTCGCCGACAAGGCGGCCAAGCAGGCCGCCGCGAAGCAAGCCAAGTAGGTCACGAAAGCAGTTCCCCGGCGAAAGCCGGGGCCCATTCCTTTCTTCCTCAAGCGAAGAAGGCTGTGGGCCCCGGCTTTCGCAGGAGAACTGCTTTCATCCGTGGCGGCCGGTCCTATATGAGCCGCCTGGGGTAGGGACGAAACGCATATGGCATCCGCAGCCGAGCAAATGGCCGCCAACATCAGCCTTGCCAATTTCGGCAAGGCGACCGAGCTCAAGAAGCGCATCTGGTTCACGCTGGGGGCGTTGATCCTGTTTCGGCTGCTCAGCCACGTGCCGATGCCCGGCATTGATCCAAATGCGATGGCCGAGCTGTTCAATACTCAGCGCGGCGGTGTGCTCGACTTCTTCAACACCTTTTCGGGCGGCAGCCTCGAGCGGATGAGCATCATCGCGCTCGGCATCATGCCGTACATCACGGCCTCGATCGTCGTACAGCTCGGCGGCACCATGTACGCCCCATGGATGGCGCTCAAGAAAGAGGGCGAAGCCGGGCGCAAGAAGCTCAACCAATATACCCGCTTCCTGACCGTCATCCTCACCACCGTGCAGGGCTATTTCATCGCCACCGGGCTGGAGGGCCTCGGCGCCACGCAGGGCATTCCCGCAGTGGTCGAGCCCGGCATGATGTTCCGCATCGCGGCAACCATCAGCCTGGTCGGCGGGACCCTGTTCCTGATGTGGATCGGCGAGCAGATCACCAGCCGCGGGATCGGTAACGGCATCTCGCTGATCATCATGGCCGGCATCGTCGCTACCCTGCCGCGCGGCCTTGCCCAGATGTTCGAGGGCGGGCGCAGCGGGACGATGGATCCGCTGATCATCCTGCTGATCATCGGCATGGCGGTCGGGCTGATCCTGTTCATTTGCTTCATGGAGCGGGCCCAGCGCCGCGTGCTCATCCAGTATCCCAAGCGCCAGACGGCGCGCGGGGCGATGCAGCAGGAGCGTTCGCACCTGCCGATCAAGATTAATACCGCCGGCGTCATCCCGCCGATCTTCGCCTCCTCGCTGCTGCTGATGCCGTTGACCGTCATCCAGATGGCCGGGGCGACCCCGGGCGCCGAAGGCCAGTCGGAGTGGCTGATCACGCTGTCGACCTATCTCCAGCACGGCAGCCCGGTGTTCATGACCCTCTACGGGCTGGGCATCATCTTCTTCTGCTTCTTCTACACCTCGGTGCAGTTCAATTCGGAAGAAACGGCCGAGAATCTGAAGCGCCATGGCGGCTTCATTCCCGGCGTCCGTCCGGGCAAGGCGACCGAAAGCTATTTCGACTATTTGCTGACCCGGCTGACGGTGGTCGGAGCCGCCTATCTCACCCTCATTTGCCTGGTGCCCGAGATCCTGTTCGTCCAGGCCGGCATTCCCTTCTATCTCGGCGGGACCAGCCTGCTGATCGTGGTCAACGTCACCATGGACACGGTCAGCCAGATCCAGGGTCATCTCATCGCCCACCAATATGGCGACCTCATCAAGAAGTCGAAGCTCAAGGGCGGGAAGCCGGCACGGCGCTGATGCTTGACGGGCCGTGACAGGCCCGTGACAGTGGCAGCCGGTCGAACGGGGAGCGTGCAAGGTCTTGGATATCATTTTGTTGGGGCCCCCCGGCGCGGGCAAGGGAACCCAGGCCCAGCGACTGGTCGACAAGCGCGGCATGGTCCAGCTCTCGACCGGCGACATGCTCCGCGCCGCGGTCCGCGCCGGCACGCCTGTCGGCCTCAAGGCCAAGGCGGTGATGGAAGCCGGCGAGCTGGTCAGTGACGCCATCGTCTCCGCACTGATCGGCGAGCATCTCGATTCAAGCGACGGCAAGGGTGCCATCTTCGACGGCTTTCCTCGCACCCAGCACCAAGCCGAAGCGCTCGACATGCTGCTCGGCGAACGCGGGCGCGAGCTCGCCGTCGTGATTGAGCTGGAGGTCGACGAGGAGGCCCTGGTCGAGCGGATTACCGGACGCTTCACTTGCGCGACCTGCAGCGCGCCCTATCACGACCGCTTCAAGATGCCTGCGGTGGACGATACCTGCGATATCTGCGGTGGGCATGACTTCAAGCGCCGGCCCGACGACAACGAACAGACGGTGCGTACCCGCATGGCCGAATACCGCGCCAAGACTGCACCGATCCTGCCGCTCTACGACGAGCGGGGGCTGGTCAGCCGGGTCGACGGCATGGCCTCGGTCGAGGCGGTCGCAGCGGACATCGACGCCATATTGGACAGTCACGGCTAAGCCCCGCGGGTTGGTCTTCAGGCCCGCTCCAACGTCACGAAGGTGAATGCCGGTCGTCCGCTTTCCGCCGGATGTTCCTCCCGCGCCGTTTCCCGCCAGCCTCCGCTGTCGCGCGGATCGGGCATCGAGACATCCCCGGCAACCTCGTCCTGCACTTCAGTCAGTTCGATCCGTGTCGCGAAATGCACTGCCAGCGCAAAGATTTCCGAGCCGCCGATGACACTCACCACGTCAGGCTGGGCGAGCGCGAACGCCTCGGGCAGCGAGTGCACGACTTCGGCACCCGGCGCGGTCCAATCACGGTCGCGCGTGATCACGATATGGCGGCGCCCCGGCAGCAGCCCCGGCAGGCTGTCGAAGGTCCTTCGCCCCATCACCATTGCGGTGCCGAGCGTCAGTGCCTTGAACCGCTTGAGATCGGCGGGCAGGTGCCACGGCAACTTGCCGTCGCGCCCGATCACGCCATTGCGCGCCCGCGCCACCACTAGCTGGATCATGCCGCCACCTTCGCAGCGGTCATCCAGTAGCGCCGCTCGCCGCTGACGAAGCGTCTGAACTTCAGGCTGCCCTCGATCGCCGCATAATTGGCCAGTTCGTTGCGCAGCAGCAGGCGGGCGGGGAGGGGGGCGCCGTCGCGGATCAGCGCCCGGCGGCGCGGGCTGTCCTGGCGGCAAGCATCGACCACATTGGCGGTGATGTCGCGCAGTGCGAAGTCAAAGCCTGCCGCGCGCAACTGGCGATCCATCCGTCCGGCATTGCTCGCCTTTTCGGTGTCGGCGTAGAGGAACACGCCGCTCGGACGCAACACGCGCCGCACCTCGGCAAAGAAGCGCGGTCGGTCGGCGTAGCAATTGCTTGCCTCGATGTTGAGGACCACATCGACGCTGTCGTCGGCAAAGGGCAGGTCGAGCGCGCTGCCCGCGACGAAACCGAGGCCCTCGCGGGCGCCATGCGCCATCTCGCAATAGCGAATGGCGCTGGCCGCGACGTCCAGCCCGGTGGCCTCGAAGGCATCGGGCCCGGCGGCTTCGAGGAAAGCGACAAGCCCGCCGCCGCGCCCACAGCTGATCTCCAGCAGGCGAGCACCTGGCGGCAACGCGATCTCCTCCGCGCGGAGCAATCGATGGGCCTCGCGGTACATCTGCCGCTGGAAGCGATCGGGCGCGCCATCCCCCTCGTCGGCGGGCGCGAAACCGTAATTGTTGGTCGCCGTCTCGCCCCAGTCGAGCGCGTAGAAGCGATTCCACAGCGTCGGCCGGAGCGCATGATCGTCGCGCTTCCACCGGACATACTTCTGCACCGCGCGGGCGATGACCACGATGGCCAATGTCGCCGCCGCCACCAGCGCCAGTCCCCACCACATCAAGCTCACGTCGCTCTTTCCCCCTGCTTGCGCGACTGTGCCGCGTGCCGGCTCGCCTGCCAAGCGTCTCCCGGCTATGACGATCCGATCATGACGACGGCGGACTTCCTCGAGGCGGCAAGCAAGCGGGTCGATGCGCGTACGATCGTCACCGATCCAGCGGCAATCGCACCCTGGCTGACCGACTGGCGCGGGCGCTGGACGGGGGCGAGCGCGGCGCTGCTCGAACCGGCCACCACCGCCGATGTCGCGACCCTCGTCGCGCTCGCGGAAACCTATCGCGTGCCCCTCGTTCCGCAGGGTGGAAACAGCTCGATGGTCGGCGGTGCGACCCCGCCCGCCGACGGCTCGGCGCTGCTCCTGTCGCTGCGGCGGCTTAATCACATCCGAAGCCTCGCGCCCGATCATGTCGTGGCCGAGGCGGGGGTCGTGCTTCACACGTTGCACGAGGCTGCGGCAGAGGTATCGGCGCGCTTCCCGCTAGATCTCGGCGCGCGCGGGTCGGCGACGCTCGGCGGGCTCGCCTCGACCAATGCTGGCGGGGTTCAGGTGCTGCGCTTCGGCACCATGCGGGCGCAGGTCGAGGGGCTGGAGGCGGTGCTGAGCGGCGGCCTCGTCCACGATGGCCTCGGTGGGCTGAAGAAGGACAATCGCGGAGTATCGCTCGATCATCTGCTGATCGGCGCGGAGGGCACGCTCGGGATCATCACCGCGCTGCGGCTGCGGCTGGTGCCCGCCGACCGCGGACGGGTCGCGGCCTGGGTCGGCCTCGCCAGCCCGCAGGCCGCGCTGGCGCTGCTGGGAATGATGGAGGTAAGCGACCGGGTCGAGGCCTTCGAACTCATCCCCGCGAGCAGCGTCGCGAATGTCCTCGCCCATTTCCCCGAAACTCGCGCTCCGCTCGAAGGCGAGCATCCGTGGCACATCCTGACCGAGGCGATCGAGCGCGAGGGCGAGCAGCCCGCCGCCGCGCTCCTCGAACGGATGCTCGGCGCGGCGCTCGAAGACGGCCTCATCGCCGACGCCGCCATTGCGGCCAGCGACGCGCAAAGCGCCGCCTTCTGGCATATCCGCCATGCCATTTCGGACGCCGAGAAAGCCGCCGGCCCTGCCGCACAGCACGACATCTCGCTGCCGATCGCGCGCGTGCCGGACTTCCTCACCGACGATGCCCGCGCGATCGAGCGTGCCTTTCCAGGCACCGAGGCGAGCGGTTTCGGCCACCTCGGTGATGGCAATGTCCACTTCCACGTCCGCGCGCCCGCCGGCGCGCCACGGGACTGGGCTGACGGCGAGAGCGCCAAGGCCGCGACCCGGATGGTGCATGACCTCGTCACTGCCGCGGGCGGCTCGATCTCGGCCGAGCATGGCATCGGCCAGATGAAGCGCGAGGAACTCGAGCGTCTTTCCAGCCCTGCACGCATGTCCGCGTTGCGAGCGATCAAGGCGGCAATGGACCCGCACAATATCTTCAATCCGGGTAAGCTGTTGATCTGATGGGAACGGGCCCCGCGCCGGGCCGTTCGGGGGCCATGGCACGGGGCGAAGAAAAACCCGGGGTGGCAGTCGCCGACCTCGGTATCGGTGAACTGGCGGCAGCATTGCTCGCTGCGCCCGAGGACCGTCTGCTGTTTCTCGCCCGCGACGAGGTCCGTGCCGCGGCCATCGCGCGCGCCGCGTGCGCGGCTGCCGGCGAGATATTATTCGTCCACCTGCCCGGCAGCGACGCCTTGCCCGGCGATCAGGCGCCAGCCTCGCCGCAAGTCGCGGGCCAGCGTACCGCCGCCTTGCGAACCGTGCGCGAGGGCCTCGCCGACGGTCGCCGTATTCGGCTGATCTCCTCGGGCGAGGCGGCCGGGCGCCTGCTCGCGCCGCCCGCCGCTTATGAGGCGCAGCCGCCGTTGCTGGAGGTCGGCGACACGATCGATCTCGAGGGCTTCAAGCTGGCTGCACTTGCGCTCGGCTATGTCGAGGACGAACGGGTCGACGAGCCGGGCGAAGTGGCGGTGCTCGGCGCGGTCGCCGACATCTTCCCCGGCGACCGCGAGCTGCCTTGCCGGATCGACGTCGAGGCCGATGGCGACCAGTGCCGCATCACCAACATCCGCAGCTACGACCCGCTGACCCAATTGACGGTCGCGGAAGTCGTCCGGCTCGAAGTCGGCACCGTGGCCGAACCGGCCGTGACGGCCGACACGGGCGTGAGCCTGCTCGAACATCTGCCGGGCGGCGCGCTGGCGCTGGACGCGGGTGCGGAGAAGCGTCGCACACGCTTCCTCGCGCTGGCTGCCGATGCGGCGAAGCGGTTGCCCAAGCGCGCCTTGGCGGAAATCTGCGGCGAGGTCTGCTGGGCTGCCGCACGTGCCGGTCGGCCTTTGCTCGACCTCGCTGCCGCCAGCGCCGAACCCGGCCCACGGTTCGTCGAGCGCCGCGCCCCTGAACGCGCTTTTCTGCGCTTCGCCCAAGGCGTGCTGGCGGAGGGGCGCAAATTCGTTCTCCTCGGCTCGCCGCGCGATCTCCGATTCCTGCTTCCCCGCGCCAATCGCGCGTTCAAGCGGGAAGTCGAGGAGGTCGCCGGCTGGGCCGAAGTTTCCGCAGCGCCGCCGGCAAGCCTGCTCGCATTGGCGATGGCCGTGCCGCGCGGCTTTGCCCGGGGCGACATCGTCGCAGTTGCCGCCGCCGACCTCATCGGCAGCCGCGCCGAGCAGGAAGCGGGCGGTGGCGCCGCAAGCCCGCTCCCCGCCTTTGCCGGCGGCGACATCCGCATCGGCGATGTGGTGGTCGACGAGGATCATGGCCGCGCGGTCGTCGCCGGGCTGGCCCCCGGGCCCGGGGGCAGCGGCGAGGCGATCGCTCTTCGCTTTGCCGGAGAGGCACGACGTTTAGTCCCCGTCGCCGAAGCTGGGCGGCTGTGGCGCTATGGCTCGGACGAGGAAGCCGTCACACTCGACCGGCTCGACGGTTCGACCTGGGTCAAGCGCCGCGGCGAAGTGATGGCCGCGGTGGCCGAGACCGCGCGCGGGCTGGTCGCGCTGGCCGATTCCCGCGCCGAGGTCGAGGCGCCGATACTCGACCCCGATCCGGCCCGCTTCGAACAACTCGCTGGTAGCTTCCCCTGGACCGAGACCCCGGACCAGATGAAAGCCCTGTCCGCGATCCGTTCCGACCTTGCGTCGGGCCGACCGATGGACCGGCTGGTCGTCGGCGACGTCGGTTATGGCAAGACCGAGATCGCGCTCCGGGCCGCAGCGCAGGCGGTGTTCGCGGGGCATCAGGTCGCGCTCTCCGCGCCGACCACGGTCCTGGCCCGCCAACATCTCGAAACCTTCCGCGCGCGCTTCGAGGAGCTTGGCGTCGAAGTGGCTTTGCTTTCGCGCACGGTCACCGGGCCGGAAAGGAAGCGCGTTCTCGCGGGCCTGGCCGACGGCAGCATCGCCATCGCGGTCGGGACCGGCGCCGTGGCGGGGAAGGGGGTGGCCTATTGCAACCTCGGCCTCGTCATCATCGACGAGGAGCAGCGCTTCGGGGCGAAGGACAAGGAGAAATTGCGCGGCCTCGGCAGTCCGCACGCGCTGAGCCTGACCGCCACCCCGATACCGCGCACCTTGGCCGCGGCGCTGGTCGGACTGCAACCGATGAGCGTGCTCGCAACGCCGCCCGCACGCCGCCAGCCGATCCGCACCGAGGTCGGCGCCTTCGACCCCGACAAGCTGCGCACCGCCTTGCTGCGCGAGCGCGCACGCGGCGGACAGAGTTTCGTGGTCGTGCCCCGTATCGCCGACATGGCTCCGCTTCGGGCCGAGCTGGCGCGACTGGTGCCCGAGCTCGCCGTCGCAGAGGCCCACGGCAAGCTCCCGGTCGCCGAGATCGACGAGGCGATGGTCGGCTTCGCGGGTGGAGAAAACGACGTCTTGCTCGCGACCAACATCATCGAAGCCGGGCTGGACGTGCCGCGCGCCAACACCATGGTCGTCGTCAACGCTGATCGCTTCGGCCTCGCCCAGCTGCATCAGTTGCGTGGGCGCGTCGGACGCGGTGCGCGGCGCGGGACGATCTTGCTGACGACGGCCAAGGATGCCGACATCGCTCCGAGCACACTGGCGCGCCTCAACCTGCTGGCGGCCCATGACCGGCTCGGCGCGGGTTTCGCGATCAGCGCCGGCGACCTCGACCAGCGCGGGTCGGGCGATCTTCTCGGCGAGGACCAGTCGGGCCACGGCAAGCTGATCGGGATCGACCTTTATCAGCACCTTCTCGGCCTGGCGCTGCGCGAGGCGCGGGGCGAGACGGTGGCGGACTGGCTGCCTCAGCTCAATCTTGGCCTGACCGGCTGCTTTCCCGCCGAGTGGATCCCCGAGGAAGACGTGCGCCTCTCGCTCTACCTCCGACTTGCGCGGCTCGACGGCGAGGGGGCGCTCGAGGCCTTCGAGAGCGAATTGAGCGATCGCTTCGGTGCGGTTCCGCCCGAAGCCGAGGCCTTGCTTGCGCTCGCACGGATCGCCGCCCTCGCCAAGCTCGCCGGCATCATCCGCATCGATGCCGGCCCCGCGGCCATCGCCCTGACCCCCGAGCGACCCGACACGCCGCCGCCTGCCGGGCTCGAAGCCAAGGACGGCCGCTGGCTGCTGCGCGACCCGGCGCCCGAGCCGGAAGCCCGCGCCGCGCAACTGCTGGACCTCCTCGCAGGCCTCGCGGACGACTCGCCGACCGTTTAGGAAAATGGTGCGCCCGGCAGGACTCGAACCTGCGACCACGAGCTTAGAAGGCACGTGCTCTATCCAGCTGAGCTACGGGCGCCCAGGCCAGCGCTAGGCGCGGAGACCATCATTCTCAAGCAGGTTCATCGACCATTCACCGCCGCGCGCGTGTCTTGGGTGTGCAAGACAGGGGTGGGTGATGCGCGTGGCGACCAGGGGATTGTTGTTGTTGACCGGGCTGATCCTGGCGGGGCAGGCGCAGGCGGCACTGGTCGTCATCCTCACCGATCCGATGACGATGGAGCGGCGCACGATGGTCCTCGATGCCAAGGGCCCCGACCGCATCCTGATGTGCGCGATGCCGCCAGCGGTAAGCGGCTGCCGCGACGTCACTCCCCGCCGCCGCTGACGAACGCGCCGCGAGTCAGGCGCTGGCGAGGGCGTCCACCAGCCCGTCGAACAATCGCCGGCCATGCTCATTGCCATGCGCCGGCTCGGCCGCGCGCTCGGGATGCGGCATCAGCCCCAGCACATTGCCGCGCCCATTGACGATCCCGGCGATGTGGTTGGCCGATCCGTTGACGGGCTCGGCGTAGCGCAGCGCGACCCGGCCTTCACCCTCGAGCCGCGCGAGCGTTTCCGCATCGACCTGGAAATTGCCGTCGTGATGCGCGACTGGGAGCGCAATCGCCTCGCCCGCCGCATAGCCCCGCGTGAAGATGGTCCCGGCATTCTCGACCGTGAGCGGCGCATCGCGGCAGACGAAATTCAGCCCGGCATTGCGCATCAGCGCGCCTGGCAGCAGCCCGGCCTCGGTCAGCACCTGGAAGCCATTGCAGATGCCGAGCACCGCCACCCCGCGGTCCGCCGCTTGCGCCACGGCACGCATCACCGGTGAACGCGCCGCCATCGCGCCCGAGCGCAGGTAATCGCCATAGGAAAAGCCGCCCGGAACCCCGATCAGGTCGATCCCGTCGGGCAAGTCGGTTTCGCGGTGCCAGACCATCGCCGGCTTCATGCCGGTCGCCCGCTCCAGCGCCACGGCCAGGTCGCGGTCACAGTTTGAGCCCGGAAAGACGATGACCGCGCCCTTCATCAGCCGAGCCGCTCGATCCGGAAATTCTCGATCACCGTATTGGCGAGCAATTTGCGGCACATGTCCTCGATCGCTGCATCATCGACCCCATCGGCGAGCTCGAGCTCGATCAGCTTGCCTGCACGCACGTCGTTGATCCCGGCAAAGCCCAACCCCTCCAGCGCATGGTGGATCGCCTTGCCCTGCGGGTCGAGTACGCCCGGCTTCAAGGTCACCAGCACCCGCGCTTTCATTGCCAAATCACCCTCCTGCCGCCTGCGCCCGCCCTATGGCCGCGCCCTTGGCTCATCGCAAGCTTTACCCCTTGTTCACCTTCGTGCGCGAAAAGCGAGGCACCAACCCTGGGGAGGGGCACGATGTCGTATCTTGCCACAATGATCTTCATGGCCCTGTTTTTCGTCGGTCCGGCCTATTTCGGCTGGGGCGATTACAGCGGTCGCGTCTCGCTCGCGCTGATCACCTGCTTCGTGCTGGGCGCGGTCGCGGGCTACAAGGCCAATGGCTAAGGCCTAGAGCCAGCCCATCTTCTCATACCAGTTTGCGGTCGCTTCCAGCCCTTCCGGGGTCGCGATCCGCGCCTCCCACAGCGCCGCGGCCGGTCTCATCGCCGGATCGATGGTCCAGTCGGGATGGCAAAAATAAGCCGCGCGATCGGCGGTGAGCTTGGCCTTGTCGCCGCGCCACCAAAGGTCGATCCGCGCGCCCAGCTTCACCAGCCCCGCGGGCAGCGACAGTCCCAGCGCCCGGCGATCCTGCGCCGCCGCCAGCGCCGCAGCAAACTCGCGGTGGGTCCAGCCGCCCTCGCGCCCGTCGTCGGGCTCGACCGTCAGTTGCGACGGCGCATCCGGGGCGGCCAGCGCCAACAGCAAGCCGGCAAGGTCGTCGACATGGATCAGGCTGATCCGGCCTTTGGGCGGCAACGGCACGAAGCCGATCCGCGCCGCCTTGAACAGGTCGAGCGTCTCACGGTCGCCCGGGCCATAGACGGCCGGCGGGCGCACGATCGCCCAGTCGAGCCCGCTCGATGCCACCACGGTCTCGGCCCGCGCCTTGGATCCGCCGTAGAGCGACAGCTTCGGCTCGCGCGCCGCCAGGCTTGAGACATAGACGAAGCGCCGTAGGCCTGCCGAGGTCGCCGCCGCCAGCAATGCCAGCGTGCCCGCGACATTGCCCGCCTCGAACCCGGCCTTGTCGGGCGCGCTGATCACGCCCGCGACATGGATCACCGCCTCGGCCTCTTCGACCAGCCGCTGCAGCGCCTGGCGATTGTCGAGCGCACCCTGGACCCAGGTCACGCCATGACGCTCATTCTGCGAGCGGCGGGTCAGCGCGATCACCTCATGGCCTTCGCGCAGCGCGAGATCGAGCAGTCGGGCGCCGACAAATCCCGTCGCCCCTGTGATCGCCAGCTTCACAGCGGCGGCGCTTTCGTTGCGGCCGCTTTCACAGGGGCGACCAGGCCTTCTGTTCCGTTTCCTCCTCGGCCTCGACCGGCACGATTTCACCCGGCTCGATCGGCCCGACCCGCTCGAGCAGTTCGTCGAGCACCGCCTCCAGCCCCTCGCCGGTCGCCGCCGACAGGATGAAGGGGGTCGTCCCGCTGACCTTGGTCAGCTTCTTCTGCAGTTTCTTGAGCTCGGCCGGGTCGACCAGGTCGGCGCGGCTGAGTGCCACCACCTCGGCCTTGTCCTCCAGCCCCGCGCCATAGGCTTCGAGCTCGCCGTGGACGATCTTGTAGCCCTCGATCGGGTCCTCGGCGGCGGCATCGACCAGGTGCAGCAGCACGCGGGTCCGCTCGACATGGCCGAGGAAGCGGTCGCCGATCCCGGCCCCGTCCGCCGCACCTTCGATCAGCCCGGGAATGTCAGCCGCGACGAACTCACGGCCCTTGTGGCGGACCACGCCCAGTTGCGGGCGCAGGGTGGTGAAGGGATAGGCGCCGACCTTGGCCTCGGCATTGGTGGTGCGATTGAGGAAGGTCGATTTTCCGGCGTTGGGCAGGCCGACCAGCCCGACGTCGGCGAGCAGCTTCAGCCGCAGCCAGACATACATTTCCTCGCCCTCCCAGCCTTTCTGGTGCTGGCGCGGGGCGCGATTGGTCGAGCTCTTGTAGGTCGCATTGCCGCGCCCGCCATCGCCGCCCTCGAGGAAGATGAGCCGCTCGCCCACCGTCGTCAGATCGGCTAGCAGGGTCCGTTCCTCGTCGTCGGCGAGGATCTGCGTCCCCACCGGTACCTTGATGATCAGGTCGTCGCCGTACGCGCCGAAGCGGTTCGAGCCCGACCCGCCCTTGCCGCGCGGGGCCCGGAAATGCTGGGTATAGCGGAAATCGATCAGCGTATTGAGCCCGGGCACCGCCTCGAACACGATGTCCCCGCCCTTGCCGCCATTGCCGCCGTCGGGACCGCCATATTCGACGAATTTTTCGCGCCGGAACGACACCGCGCCGGGCCCACCCGCGCCCGAACGGACGAAGATCTTCGCTTGATCAAGAAAATGCATGGGGTGCCCTTAGCCGCAAAGCCCCGCCAACGCCACTTTGCTCCCTTCTCCCGGCACGAGATAGGCAGGAAGCCGCCCGGCGGCGGACGGGTAGGGGTGCAAGGGTCGTGACGGGAGGAATGCCCCTTTGACGCCAGACGGCATTCATGTTCTCACCTGCTGATCATCCGACGAGCAGGACCAGGCCGACCATGAGCACCTCCCTAATCCTCACCGGCCGTCGCTCTATCGAGCCAGCCGTGCGGGCAGCAGTGATCACGGCTTTGCTTCTGCTGATCCGGGCAACGCCAGCGCTCGCGGCGACACCCGACAGCGAACGGGCCGCGAGGCTGCTTGCGGCCACCGCCGGTCAGTGGAAGGGCGAACTCCAGTATCGGGACTATCAGTCGAACAGCTGGCAGGGCCTGCCGGTGGACGTCGCGATCTCTGCACAGCCCGACGGCGTCACCACCGTCCGCACGGCGCGCTACGACGATGGTCCGCAAACCGGAATCGTTACCATCACCACGGCCACGATGATCGATAATGCGGCCTCGACCCAAGCCTATGCCATCTTCCGCAAGGGTCGCGCGGTCGATGCCGGCGCCGCGACCATCTCGTTGGTGCAGTCAGGTTCGGATCCGACGAAGTGGACCATCGTCACGCTCGAACGGCGCAAGGACGGCAATGATGTCGCACAGGTGAGAGAGACCACCACCCGCGACGGCGACATGATGACGACGCTCAAGGAAGTCGATCCGGTCGACGACAAGACCGAATGGCTGCCGCGCAACCGCTCGGTGATCAAGCGGACGGGGAACTGAGCTGCACGTCAAGACTCAGCCGGGAACGGCGAGGGTCGGACGGCGCAGATCGCGTTCGTCGTGGGAAAAGGTCAGCTGGATTGCGACTGTCTGCTCGTCGGGCGACAAAGGTGGGTTGGCCAGGCGGTCGAGATCCTGGCCGAAATTGATGGCCAGTCCGGCGAGGCCCTTCCCCAGCGTCGGCAGTGCTGATCCTGGAACTCGACAACGCAGATTGACCGCAATGTTCGAGAAAAAGTGAACGTCTTCGATGTAGCCGCCAATCTCGCCCAGCCGCTCGGTGACCTGCCCGATCATGTGATTGCGCTCGGCCCGGGTGACGCCGTTGAGCAGGATCGGGCTACTCACCTCACCCCGCCAGCAGCCGCCACAGGCCCCAGCCGCTGGTCGCCGTCAGCACCACGCCGACCAGCACCAGCAACTTGTCCGCCTCGACCCGTTTGGCGACGATCGCGCCCAGGGGCGCTGCAACGACGCCGCCGATCAGCAGGCCGACGATCGCCACGCTGAAGGCTTCCCAACCGAGCGTGACGAGGAAAGTGGCCGAGATCACGAGGGTAAGGAAGAATTCGGCGGTGTTGACGGTGCCGATGGTGAAGCGCGGCTCGGCTCCCTGGACCATGAGGTTCGAGGTAACGATCGGCCCCCAGCCGCCGCCGCCCGCCGCATCCAGGAATCCGCCGACCAACCCGAGCGGCGCGACGATCCTGGGCGTGCGCACGACATGAGTGTGGGTCCACCCGCGCCAGAACAGGAACAGGCCCAATGCGAGCAGATAGGCGAGCACCCACGGCCGCGCGACATCGGCGTGGATGTTGCTTAAGACATAAGCGCCGATCACCCCGCCGATCACCCCCGGGACAACGATCCGCCCGAACAATTTCCAGTCGACGTTGCGATGCGCGACATGGCTGACGGCGCTGATCCCGGTGGTGAAGGTCTCGGCGGTATGAACGCCCGCGCTCGCCACCGCCGGGGGGACGCCCAAGCCGACCAGCAGGGTCGAGCTGATCGTGCCATAGGCCATGCCCAGCGCGCCATCGACCAATTGCGCGGCAAAGCCGATCAGGATGAAGGGGAGGAGGACCGAAGGATCGGCGGCCAGCTCGGCGAAAATGGTCCTTGTCCCCCGGCTGGTTGCGGCGGCTCAATGCACCGCGCGGGGGCAAGTGGAAAGAGGCGGATACGCGCGCGGCTTTGCATCTGCGCCATGCTGACCTACATTCGTGGCCAACCACCGCCATCAGGGGGGCGCACTTGCGCTTCGCATTGCTCGACTATCTCGACAGCGTCAAAGTCCGCGATCCTGCGGCGCGCAGTCGCTGGGACGTGATACTCTATCCCGGTGCCTGGGCACTGCTGTACCACCGCGTCGCCCACTGGCTGTGGGGCGGGCGCCTGTTCTGGCTGGCGCGCTTCGTCAACCACTGGAGCCGTTTCATGACCGGGATCGACATCCATCCCGGAGCCAAAATCGGTCGCTTCTTCTTCATCGACCACGGCTTCACCGTGATCGGCGAGACGGCCGAGATCGGCGATAATGTCACCATTTACCAGAACGTCACTTTGGGGGGCACAAACCCCACCACCGGCATCGGCGGCAAGCGCCACCCGACACTGGAGGATAATGTCGTGATCGGCTCGGGCGCGCAGGTGCTGGGCCCGATCACGGTCGGCCAGGGGGGGCGGGTCGGCGCCAATGCGGTGGTGACCAAGGACGTCCTTCCGCAGACTACCGTCGTCGGCATCCCGGCGCGCCCGGTGCCGATCGACCTCGTCCATTATTCGCCCGGCTTCATCCCTTACGGCACCCCGTGCGGGGAAGATGTCGACCCGGTTCGCGCCCGGCTCGTGGCGATGGAAGAGGAACTGGCCGAGCTGCGCGCCGAACTGCAGCAGCTCAAGGCGCGTCAGACAAAGCGGCCGGAGAGCCGCAGCGCGTGAGCATCGTCCACCCCTTTCCGGGGACGTTCGACCGCAAGGCGGTGACCGCCTTCGACCGCGCCGAACTGCAGCGCATCCTCGACCTCTATGGGCGGATGGTCGCGGCGGGGCACTGGAAGGATTATGCGATGAGCTTCGCGCCCGACCTCGCCAGTTTCGCCGCCTTTCGCCGCGCCGCCGAGCGGCCCGAGGTGCGGATCGAGAAACGCCCCTCGCTTGGCCGCAAGCAAGGGGCGTGGGTATTGATCGGTGAGCAGGGCGCCGTTCTCAAGCGGGGTCAGGAGCTTCA
Organism: Sphingomonas sp.; assembly: GCA_031425975.1. Classification (GTDB taxonomy): domain Bacteria; phylum Pseudomonadota; class Alphaproteobacteria; order Sphingomonadales; family Sphingomonadaceae; genus Sphingomicrobium. The sequence continues at coordinate 407 of JANPKL010000177.1, read as the reverse complement.
AGGCGTCCTGGCCCCGCTTGAGCGGCGACTGATCAGGCTGGTCGCGGACTGACCTGCGGCAGGTAGCCGCGCAGCGTGTCCGGCAGCCGCTCGACGATGCCGGCACGGGCCTGGTGCCAAAAGGCCGACAGCAGCAGCAGCGCGGAGCCGATCACCAGCGCCGTCAGCGCGATGTTGAGGCTGACCGCACCGAACTGCTCGAAAAATTCGTTCAACGCGTAGAGGACGTAGGCTAGCGCCGAGACCAGCAACGCGCGCCGGTCGATGGCGAGCGCGGCGATTCCCAACGCGATATAGATGGCGACCACCGCCAAGCCCTCGCCGATCGTCGCATCGCCGTCGTTGAGCCCGAGCAGGGTGAAGACCGGATGGACGATCATCGGCGCGGCCAGCAGGTGCAGCCAGAA
>JANPKL010000176.1:0-12279 GCA_031425975.1 Sphingomonas sp. | reverse complement strand
CGGTCGGCCATCAGCTCGGTCGCCGGACGGCCTTCGCCAAGCCCCTTGCCGAGCGAGTAATTGCGCGAGGCGGCGGACGAGCAAGTGAGGACCAGGTCGCCCAGCCCCGACAGACCGGCGAGCGTCTCGAGCCGGGCGCCGCGGGCGAGACCGAAGCGGGTCATCTCGGCGAAACCGCGTGCGATCAGCGAGGCCCGCGCATTCTGGCCAAGGCCGCGCCCCTCGACCACACCGCAGGCGATCGCGAGCACATTCTTGATCGCCCCGCCGACCTCGGCCCCGGCAAGATCGTCGGTCAGATAGATGCGGAAGGCGGGCAAGGCGATGCGCGCGCGAACGCGTTCGGCCATCGCCTGGTCGTCGGCGGCCAGCGTCAGCGCGGTCGGCAGGCCGGCGGCGACTTCATGAGCGAAGGTCGGCCCCGACAGGACCATCACGCGGGCGTCGGGGCAGGCCTCGTGCGCGACTTGGTGGAGCAGCAGCCCGCTCGCCTCCTCGATGCCCTTGGAACAGAGCAACAGGGCGGCCGCGCAGCGCGGGGCGGCGGCGAGGACCGGGCGCATATGCTGGGCGGGAGTGACGACCAGCAGCAGGTCGCAGTCGGCGAGGTCCTCAATTCGGTCGGTCGGGTGGATCGCATCCGAGAGAATTACGCCGGGCAGGAAAAGAGCGTTCTCGCGGCGCTCGATGATGCTTGCGACGACCTCGGGCTCGCGCGCCCACAGCCGGGTCTCGCCGCCTTGTGCCGCGACCTGCGCCAGAGCGGTGCCCCAAGCGCCGCCACCGATCACGCCCGTCTTCATCCCTTCACTCCTGCCCCGCGGACGGTTTCGGCGGTTTCGTCGAGCGGCCAGCGCGCCCGTGCCGGAGAGTCGAGCCCGTCGATCAGCCCGGCCGCCAGCCGCTCGGCCCCCGCCCAGGCGATCATGGCCGCATTGTCGGTGCACAACCAGCCCGGCGGGACCGAGAAGCGCCGGTTTTCGCTCGCAGCCAATGCGGCCAGAGCAGAGCGGATCGGCCCGTTGGCGGCGACACCGCCGGCGACCACCAACGTCGGCGCATCGCTGGCACGAAGCGCGCGGCGGGTGCGGTCGACCAGGCAATCGACCACCGCCGCCTGGAAGCTCGCGGCAATGTCGGCCGGGCGATGGATGCCGGGGGCGACCGCGCGCGACACCGCGCTCTTGAGCCCGGCAAAGGAGAAATGCGGCTCGCTCGACCCGAGCAAGGGGCGGGGGAGAGTCACGGCGGCAGGGTCACCCTCCTTCGCCAGGGCTTCGATCGCCGGTCCGCCCGGATAGGGTAGGCCGAGCGACTTGGCGGCCTTGTCGAAGGCTTCGCCCGCGGCGTCGTCGATGGTGGTGGCGAGGCGGACATAGTCGCCGACCCCGCGCACCTCGAGCAACTGGCAATGGCCGCCGCTCGCCAGCAGCAGAAGGTAGGGAAAGTCCAGCGCGGGATCGACCAGCCGCGGCGACAGCGCATGGCCCTCGAGGTGATTGACCGCAAGCAGGGGCTTGCCAGTGGCGAGCGCGAGCCCCTTGGCGGTCAGCAGCCCGACCATCACTCCGCCGATCAGCCCGGGGCCGGCGGTGGCGGCGATGGCGTCGACCTGATCGATCGCAATGCCCGCTTCGTCGAGGACCCGTGTGACGAGGCCGGGGAGGATCTCGACATGCGCGCGGGCGGCGATTTCGGGAACGACCCCGCCGAACGGGGCGTGGGCCTCATTCTGCCCGACGACGGCCTGCGCGAGGATGCGGCGGTCGGCCGTGACGAGCGCGACCGCACTGTCGTCGCACGAGGATTCAAGGCCGAGGATGAGCGTCATCTTATGCGCGGCCTTTGCCTCATGCGGGCTGGTTGCACTAGGGGGCGTTCCGATATGGCAATACGGATGATCCTCGGCACCCGGGCCTCACCCCTCGCGTTGGCCCAGGCGCGGCTGGCGGCGGCGGCGCTGGAGGCGGCGCATGGCTGGGCGGAGGGCAGCGTATTGCTGCACGAGGTGCGGACCAGCGGCGACCGGATCCAGGACCGCCCGCTGGCCGAGATCGGCGGAAAGGCGCTGTGGACCAAGGAGCTCGACCTCGCGCTTCTCGAAGGACTGACCCACGCCTCGGTGCATTCGCTCAAGGATGTCGAGAGCGAGCGGCCGGTGGCGCTGGTGATCGCCGCCTGCCTCGAGCGGGCCGATGTGCGCGACCGGCTGATCGGGGTGGAGTCGCTCACCTCACTGTCTCAGGGCGCGCGGGTCGGGACCTCCTCGCCCCGACGGACGGCGCAATTGTTGCGGCGGCGGCCCGACGTCCAGGCGGTGCCGATCCGCGGCAATGTGGCGACCCGGTTGCAGCGCGTTGCGGCAGGCGAGGTCGAGGCGACCTTCCTGGCGGCGGCGGGGCTCGACCGGCTGGGCATCGCCGAGGGGCGCGCGATCGAGGCCAATGACTTCCTGCCCGCGCCGGGCCAGGCAGCAATCGCGATCGAATGCCGTTCGGACGATGCGGACATGCGGGCGCTGATTGCCGCGGTCGATCATTCGGACACCCACCGCGCCATTCTCGCCGAGCGCGCGCTGGCGCGGGCGGTCGGGGGCAGCTGCCATTCGCCGGTCGCCGCGCTCGGGCTGATCGAGGGCGACGGGTCGCTGTGGCTCAGAGCCGAATTATTGAGCAGCGACGGCGCCGATATCGTCGCGGGGGAGGCGCGGGCCGAGGCCGGGGCGGAGGAGGAGGCGGGACGGGCGCTGGCCGAGGATCTGCTCGAGCGTGCCCCACCCTCGATCCGCGGGCTGTTTTCCGCGCCGTGAGACCGCTGTTGGTCCTGCGCCCGCGACCGATGGCCGATGCGACGGCGGCGCGGGCACGCGCGATGGGGCTGGAGGCGGCCTGCCATCCCTTGTTCGCGCTCGAGCCGGTCGCCTGGACGATGCCCGTGGGGCGCTTCGACGCACTGCTGCTGACCAGCGCCAATGCAGTGCGGCTGGGTGGGCGAATGCCGCCCCTGCCAGTGCATGCGGTCGGCCCGGCGACCGCCGCCGCCGCGCGCGCCGCAGGGTGCGAGGTGTCGAGTGTCGGCGACGCCGGAGTCGACGTCCTGCTCGAAGCACTGCCGCCCGGGTTGCGGCTGCTCCATCTGGCGGGGGAGGAGCGGATGGTGCCGACGCGCGCGGAGCCGGAGGTCACCGCCGTGATCGTCTATCGGGCAAAGGCGCTCGACCTGCCCGATGCGGCGGCGCTGGAAGGCGCGGTTGCCCTTGTTCATTCTCCCGCAGCCGGAGCGCGGCTGGCGTCATGCGAGTGCGATCGGCGGCAGGTACGGATCGCGGCGATCAGCCCGGCCGCCGCCGCCGCCTGCGGTGCGGGCTGGGCGCAGGTCGCGGCGGCCGGGCAGCCCACCGACGCCGCCTTGCTTTCCCTCGCCGCCGCTCTGTGCAAGGGTTGAGGCGATGAGCAGCCAGGCAAACCGCGGCATGAGCGTGAGCGCGATCCTGCTCCTCGCCCTGCTGTTGCTGATCGCGGGCGCGGCGCTTTGCGCCTGGGTGCTTGCCCGCAGCCCCGAGGCGGCGCGGTTCCTGGGTGTGGCTCGCCCCGTTCCGATGCCATTGGCAAGTGCCGCGCCCGTGCTCGCGAACACGCCGGCGCCGGCCATCGCCGTCCCTGCTCCGGCCGATGCCGCCGCACGCGTCGCGACGTTGGAGGCGCGTCTGGCGCGGGTCGAGAATGCCACAGCCCGGGCCGAGGGCTCGGCCGGCCGGGCCGATGCCTTGTTGGTGGCCTTTGCCGCGCGCCGCGCGATCGATCGTGGGGTGAGCCTGGGCTATCTCGAGCCGTTGCTGGCCGAGCGTTTCGGCTCGACCCATCCCCAAGCGGTCGCGACGATCGTCACCGCGTCGCGCGATCCCGTCCGCCTCGACCAGCTCAATGCCGAATTCGCCATGCTCGCGCCGCGCCTCAAGGCCGTCCCGGCCGGGGCCGGCCTGTGGCAGAATATCCGCCGCGAGCTTGGCGGACTGGTCGCGATCCGCCGCGCCGACCAGCCGAGCCAGAAAACCGTACCGACCTATGACCGGGCGGCCGCTCGGCTCAATGCCGGACAGGTCGACCAGGCGCTGGCCGAGGCGATGCGCCTTCCCGGGATCGAGGCCGCGCCCGGCTTCGTCGGCGATGCCCGCCGCTATATCGCCTCGCACCGCGCGCTCGATCAGCTCGAGGGCGCTGCCCTGCTCGCCCGCTGAAGGCTTGCGCAGGCAGGCCGTTTTTGCGATTCTCAGGTGAAAGCGAGCGGGGGAGTGACGACTGCATGACGCCATTTTTCCGCCTGCTCCTCGCTGCCGCGATGCTGTCTTTCGCGCCGGTGGCGATCGCGGCGCAAGCAACGACAGTTGCGCCAGCCAGCCTGGCTCAGCGGATCGACCTATTGGGCGCCGCTTTTCCGGGCCGCGTCGGGATTTCGGTCCAGTCGGTCGAGCTCGGCTGGCGCACCGGGTGGAAGGACGGCGAGCTCTATCCGCAGCAGAGCGTCAGTAAATTCTTTGTCGCGCTAGCGGCAATGGATGCGGTCGACCGGGGAAAACTGACCCTCGCCGGGCCGGTCACTCTCACGCGCTCGGACCTGACTCTGTTCAATCAGCCGATCGCGCAGCGGATCATTAACGGGGGCACCTACACCACCAGCGTCGAGACCCTGCTGATCGAGGCGATGACCAAGTCCGACAATACCGCCAACGACAAGTTGATGCGCGTGATCGGCGGGCCGGCGGTGGTGCGGCGCTTCATCGCCGACCGGGGGCTGGGCGCAATCCGGTTCTACGAAGGCGAGCGTGCGCTCCAGTCGCGCATCGCCGGACTGACCTGGAGCCAGAGCTATTCGATCGGCGACAGCTTCTACCGCGCCCGCAATGCCTTGCCGCTGAGCGTCAGGCGCAGCCTGTTCAATCGCTATATCGACGATCCTTATGACGGCGCGTCGCCGGCCGCCATCGCCGGAACCCTGGCGCGGTTGAAGCGCGGCGAGTTGCTGTCGCCTGCCTCAACCGCGCGATTGCTGCGGATCATGAGCGATACCAGGACCGGCAAGAACCGGCTGCGCGGCGGGACCAAGCCCGGCTGGACGCTCGCCCACAAGACCGGTACCGGGCAGATCCTGGAGGGGGTGCAGGCGGGCTATAACGACATCGGCGTGCTGACCGCGCCCAATGGGCAAAGCTATTCGGTGGTCGTCCTGATCAAGCGCACCTCGACCCCGCTGCCGGTGCGGATGACCCTGATGAACGAGGTGGTGCGCACCGTCATCGCGGCGCATGAGGCGGGGCAGGGCAGCCTTGTCTTCTGAGGTCGCCGCCCGGCTGCGCGCCGCGCCCGGGGTCCAGCGCGTTCCCGATCCCCGGCTCGAGCTGTTTGTCCTGCGCGACTTTCTCGACGCCGCGACCTGCGCGGCGCTGATCGCGCGGATCGAGGCCAGCCGCCGCCCGTCCACGCTCGCCGACGATCGGGGCGACGCCGCCTTTCGCACCAGCGAGACTTGCGACCTTTCGTCCGATGATCCGGTGGCGGCGGAGGTGAATGCGCGGATCAGCGCCTTGCTCGGGCTGGACGATGCGCTGGGCGAGCCGCTGCAGGGTCAGCGCTACGCTGCCGGTCAGGAATTCAAGCCGCATACCGACACGTTCGAGCCGGGCCGGGCCGATTACTTCCTCCACTGCGCCGACCGCGGCCAGCGGACGTGGACCGCGATGATTTATCTGAATGCGGTCGAGGAGGGCGGGGCGACCCGCTTCAAGACGCTCGGGAAGACGATCCAGGCGGAAGCCGGCAAATTGCTCGCCTGGAACAACCTCCTGTCCGACGGCCGGCCCAATCCTGCTACCCTCCACCAAGGGATGAAGGTCCGGCGAGGCGTCAAGACCATCCTCACCCGCTGGTATCGCGAGCGCCCGGCCTGACTGGCGCCCGCTAAGTCCGCCCGAGCAGGCGGTCGGCCTGGCGCAAGGCCAGCGCGAGGATAGTCAGGGTCGGATTGGCCCAGCCGCCGGTGGGAAAGAGCGACGAGCCCGCGATCCACAAATTGGGCAGGCCGTGGACTTGGCCGTGGCCGTCGGTCACGCCCTCGCGCGGTTCCTGGGCCATGCGGGTGGTGCCCATGTGATGATAGCCGCCGAGCGGATGGACGCTGACGAGCGGGTCGCTGACCCAGTTTTCGGCCGCGTCCGACAGCCAGGCCGCTCGCTCGACCCGGGCGAGGCCCAGCCGCTCGAGCTCCGCCCCGAAGGCATCGACCAGGCTGGCGGCACTGATCCGGTCGAGCGGCAGCAGCCGCCAGTCGAGCGCCATGCGCGGGACCCCCACCGAATCGCGATCGGTTTCGTCCAGCAGGATCCGACTGTCGCGGTTGGGCGCCTGTTCCGCCCGCAGGACCAGGGTCAGCTCATTGCGTCGCCCGAGCGCTCGCAACCACCAGATCGACGGGCCCACGCCGCGCCGAATGATCCGCCCTGCCCCCTTGTAGGTGCGCCAGGCGGCGCGGCCGGTGCGGGTCGGATCGACCTTGTGCTTAGCGGCGAGATAGGCCGCGGTCACCGCCGGCTGGCGCTCGCCCTCGCCGCGCCGCACGGCCAGCGCAAGCGCGCTGTTGAGGATGCGCTTATCGGCCTGCAGCCGGTCGGACGGGCGGACCAGCGCGGCGGTTTCGAAATTGCCCTGCGACTGCTTTTGAAAGGCGCGGATCAGCTGCCAGGCGATGGCGGGCGGCGCGATCACCCGTCCGCCGCGGCCGTGGGGATGCTCCATGAAGAAGCGCCCGACCAGATCATGGTCGTTGCCGAGCCCGGCCGGCATGACCGAGCGCGAGGCAAGCAGCAGGCGTGGATTCTCCAACCCGCCGGCCGCGAGCACATAGTCGTGCGCGACGACTTCCAACGGGTGGCTATCGGGGCCGACGACGTCGAGCGCCGCGATCCGCCCGCCGTCGGGCGCGGCGCGGACCTCGCGCACCGTGGCATGGGTGACGAGCGTCAGACGCGGGTCGTCGAACAGGTCCCGCTGAGCCGCATAGCCGAAGCGGTCGAAGGTCGGATCGATCAGCCAGTTGCGGCGCTCGACCAGCGCGGGATCAAGCTCGTCCAGCAGCGAAGGGGGCCCCGCGGGCTCGTCGGCGGGCAGGTCGAGCAACAACCGGCTTTCGCGATAATAAGGCTCGAGCGCGGCGCGCCCGAATGGCCAGCCGCTGTAGGGGACCCAGTCGCGCCGCTCGAAATCGATCGCGTCCAGCTCGGCGACGCGTCCGCCCCAGATGGCGGTAGTGCCGCCGACGAAGCGCAGCCGGCTGTCCTCGAGGGGATAATATTCCTGACCTACATTGGTGCCGGCATTGAGCTCGGCGGTGACACTTTCGTAATCGACCCCGCCGCTTTCGATCAGAAGCACCGATTTGCCGCCCTCGATCAGCCGGCGCGCGAGGGTCAGCCCCGCCGCCCCCGCACCGACAATCGCCACCTCGGCCTCGAGCCGTCCGGGCCTGTTTTCGCCAAGGTCGAGATGCATCGGCGGCTGCCTAGCGAAGGCAAGCCCGAGTGAACAGGATGAAAATTCAGTAGGAATCGCTGGAGCGGGCGAAGGGACTCGAGCCACCAGCGCAGCCCTTTGGCGGAGCGCATCAAGAAACGCGAGTGTTTGGAAGACCGGACGTCGCTGGAGCGGGCGAATGGATTCGAACCACCAGTGCAGCCCTTTGGCGGAGCGCATCAAGAAACGCGAGGGTTCGGAAGACCTGACATTGCTGGAGCGGGCGAAGGGATTCGAACCCTCGACCCCAACCTTGGCAAGGTTGTGCTCTACCCCTGAGCTACGCCCGCTCTGGCGAATGGGGCGGCTCGCACGAAGGAGCCGCCGGGGTCGCGGGCCATTAGCAACGGTCGGCTGGGCTGGCAACCCTTGGCGCGCCGGTCCGTTGGCAAGGAGGGCAAGGATCACCCTTGGCGCGGGGCGGCCCCCGGCCCATATGCGCCGCGACATCGAACGCAAAGGACGACCCGCAGACGTGGCCACATTGGGAATGAGCGCCGAGGAGCGCGCTGCAATCCAGAGCTTCCAGGACAGGGTGCTGACGCCCTCGCTCGATCGGCTCGTGATCCTCGATTTCTGGGCTGAATGGTGCGGGCCGTGCAAGCAGCTCGGGCCGGTGCTCGAAAAGGTCGCGGCCGATTATGCCGACAAGGGCGTCACGTTGGTCAAGGTCGACGTCGACGCAGAAAAGGTGATCGCGGCGCAGTTCCAGATTCGCTCGATCCCGACCGTTTATGCGATCTTCGGCGGGCAGCCGGTCGCCGACCTCACCCAATATCGCACCGAGGCGCAGCTGAAGCGCGTGATCGACCAATTGCTCGGCCAATTGCCGATCAAGGGCGAAGCGCAGGCGCTGGAGGCCGAGATCGCACCGCTGATCGCAATGGCCGAGGAGGTCCTCGACGGCGGCGACGCGGACCGCGCGGAGAATATCTTCCGCCAGATCATCGAGATGGACGCAGATCATCCGCAGGTCATCGGAGGACTGGCGCGGGCCCTGATCGCGCGCGACCGGATCGACGAAGCGCGCGCTGTGATCGACGGCGCGCCGGAAGCGGCGGCGAAGGACCCGGCGATCGCCCGCGCCCGCGCCGCGCTCGACCTTGTCGCGACCAGGGTGGAGGTTACCGATACCGCCGAATTTGAGCAAAAACTCGCCGCCGATGCCGACGATCACCAGGCCCGCTTCGACCTTGCCGCGGCGTTGCTGACGGCGGGTGACCGCGACGGTGCGGCCGATCACCTGCTGGAGATCGTGCGTCGCGACCGCGGCTGGAGCGAGGGTCTTGCCCGTGCCCGTTTCCTGCAATTGCTCGAAGCGACCGGCCTCGAGGATCCGTGGGCGCGCGGGCAGCGCCGGCGCCTGTCCGCATTGCTCTTCACGTGAGCGACGCCAAGCCGCTGCGACTGCCGCTGTTTCCGCTCGGCGGGGCGATCCTGTTCCCGCGCAGCCATTTGCCGCTGCACATCTTCGAGCCGCGCTATCGGCAGATGATCGAGGATGCGACTGCCGGGAGCAATTTGATCGGGATGATCCAGCCCAAGGCCGCACCCGACGACGGGCTCGGCCAGCCCGAGCTTTACCGGGTCGGCTGCATCGGCGAGATCGTCGGCCTGGAAGAGCTGGCCGACGGGCGCTTCAATCTCGTGCTGCAGGGCACCACCCGCTTCCGGCTGGTGGCCGAGGCCGATGTCGGAACGCCCTATCGCCAGGCCGACGTGCTCGCGGAAATGGCTGACGAGGCCGACGATGCGGCTTTGCCGCCCGTGCTGCGCGCCGCGGTCGAGCAGGAGGCGCGTGCGTTGGGCGACGTCATGGGACTAACGGTCGACTGGGCCGCGGTCGAGCGGCTCGACGACGAAATGCTGGTCAATGCGATCGCGCAGGTCGCGCCGTTCGATACCGGGGCCAAGCAGGCGCTGCTGGAGCAGGACGGGCTCGGCCCGCGCGCGGAATTGCTGGTCCAGCTGATGCAGTTCCTGCGGGTCGCGCATGGCGGCGGGGATTTGTCCCCGCGCATGCACTAGGCCGCGCTAAAGCGCTTCGCCGAGCAACAGGCGGGGGAGGTCACCGCTATTGCCGCGCGCCGCGGCGTTGAGCTTGTGCTTGATCGGGCCCAGGCGATCGATCAGCCCCATACCCAGGCGCCGCACCCTCGACGCGGTCTTGCCGGGGACGCCGTAGAGACGGGTCAATCCATCGGTTGCAAGCGCCACACTGAACGCATCGAGCGCGCGCCAGCGCTGATATCGAGCCATTAGTTGCGCGTCACCGAGGTCGAGTCCCAGCCGAGCGCCGTCGACCAGCACTTCGGCAAGGGCGGCGGCGTCGCGAAAGCCAAGATTGACCCCCTGGCCGGCGATCGGGTGGATCGCATGGGCGGCATCTCCGACCAAAGCGAGGCGGTTGTCGGTGATCCGCGTGGCATGGTGGAAGCCGAGCGGATAGGAGGAGCGCGCGGTCAAGAGCCGGATGGCGCCGAGGAAGCCGCCCATCGCCGCCTGGGCTTCGGCCGCAAAGGCCGCGTCGTCCAATTTAAGCAGGCCTACCGCATCGGCGTCGCGGATCGACCAGACGATCGCCGAGCGATGCGTGCCATCGGGCAGATCGGTCATCGGCAGCAGCGCGAACGGCCCGCTCGGATAGAAGATCTCATAGGCGAAATTGTCATGCGGCGCGTCGTGGGCGAGGGTGCCGACGATGGCGGTGTGGGCATAGGACCAGCGCGCCATGCGGATTCCGGCCGCGTCGCGCATCGGCGAATTGCGTCCTTCCGCGCCGACCAGCAACTGCGCGCGGACAACTTGATCGGCGAGGCGCACGCTGACGCCATGTTCGCCGCGCACCACTTCGATCGGCGCGCTGTTCCACTTGAGGTCGATATTGGCGCGCGCCGCGCAGCGGGCATGAAGCGCGGCGCGCAGGTGACGATTCTCGTGCATCACGCCGAGCGGCTCGCCATCGGCCCCGGGCTCGAACGTCAGCGCACCGGGCTGGAGGCCGTCGGCGACGCGGATGGCGTGGATCGGGCAACCAGGCTCGGGCAGATGGTCCATCACCCCGCACGCCGTCAGCATCCGCCCGCTCGACGAGGCGACCGCGGTGGTCCGCCCGTCGAATGCCGCGCTGGCCCGCGGAGTCGGATCGGCGGGATCGATCACCGTGGAGCGCAGTCCGGCGCTGTCGAGCGCGGCGGCGAGCGTCAGCCCGACCATCCCGCCGCCAAGGATGATCACGTCTGTGCGATGGTCTGGCTGTGTCATGGAAGACGCATGTAGGGGCTCGCACCCCTGGCGTCATCCTTGACCATGGACTCGCCCGCAAGGCATTATGGCAGCGACGGTATAAAGGGGCGGGAGTGAATATGGCGACGGCAGCAGCGCGCACCCGCGCCGACCGGCGGGACCTGGAGCCCGATTGGCGCGACCGCCTCGGCGGGGCCCTGCGCGCGCTCGGCGTGCGGGTCGCGGGGACCTTGCTGGTGGCGCTTGCGGTCGCGCTCGCGGTCGCGCTCCTCACCCACAACAGCACCGATCCCAGCGGCAGCACCGCGGCCGGCGGCCCGGCGCTCAACTGGTTGGGGAGCCCGGGCGCCTATGCCAGCGATCTCATGCTGCTGCTGCTCGGCCCGGCCTCGGCGATGCTGCTGCCGGTCCTTGCTCTGGCCGGCCTGCGCCTGCTCGGCGGCCATCCGCGCGGACGATTGGGCCGGGCGTTGAGTGTTGCGGCGCTCGGCGCGGGGTTAATCGGGGTCGCGCTCGGGCTGTTCGCTGGCTCGGCAGTGTCGGGGCTGCCGGCGGGCTGGGGCGGCGTGGTCGGGCTGGCCGGCGCAACGGGCCTCAACGCCCTGCTCGGCCTGATCCCCGAGCCGAGCATCGCGGGTCCGAGCCGGATCGCTTTGATCCTCCTGCTCGGCGTCGGTGGCGCATTGATGTTCTTCCTCGCGCTCGCCCTGCGGCCCGAGGAAAAGGCGTTCGTCGCCGACAAATTGAAGCGTGCGCCCGCCGATCGTGTGCCCGCGCCGCGCAAGACCGTGGCCGAGGCGGCCGAGCCGCGCGGCGTTGCTCCGCCCCGCTCGCGCCCGCAGGTGGCGGTTACCGAACCCTCGCGCGGGGTCGCCCCGGCAATGGTCAAGGAGCGCGGCCGCAAGGGCGGCGGGCAGCAGCAGAGTCTCGCGCTCGGGGACAATTACGCCTTGCCCCCGATCGACCTCCTCGCCGCGCCGGCGGATTCGAGCCGCAACGTGATCGATCGCGCCGGGCTGGAGCGCAACGCCCGGCTGCTCGAGAGCGTGCTCGAGGATTTCCACGTCCGCGGCGACATCGTCGAGGTGCGCCCCGGTCCGGTCGTGACTATGTACGAGCTCGAGCCCGCTAGCGGGATCAAGGCCAGCCGCGTCATCCAGCTGGCCGACGACATCGCCCGCAACATGAGCGCACTGTCGGCCCGCGTCGCGACCATCCCCGGGCGCAGCGTGATCGGGATCGAGCTCCCCAACAGCAAGCGCGAGGGGGTCGCGTTGCGCGAACTGGTCGGCAGCCAGGCCTTCGCCGACCAGAGCATGAGCCTGCCGCTGGTGCTCGGCAAGAATATCGCCGGCGACCCGGTCATCGCCGATCTCGCGCCCATGCCCCATCTGCTGGTCGCGGGCACCACCGGCTCGGGCAAGTCGGTCGGCCTCAACTGCATGATCCTGTCGCTGCTCTATCGCATGGG
>JANPKL010000175.1:0-3624 GCA_031425975.1 Sphingomonas sp. | reverse complement strand
GTGCGGAACGGGCGAGGATCGACCTGGCCGGTTCCAATCGTGACCGGCTGAAGCACGATCTCGCGCTGGGTTTCGAGGAGGCGGTTGCTTCGCTCGGCATGGGCGTTGAGGCTGATCCGGCCATTGTCATTGAGCAGCAGGCGGGTGACGTCGACCTCGCCCTCGCTGCGGCCGCCCTCGGTGCTGGTCCCGGCCTCGACCCGTGCCGCGGTCGAGCGGAAGCGCGGACGAAGCACGATGTTCACGACACGTTGGTCGGCACGATAGCCGTATTTCAGCGCGACTTCCTCGGGCAGGATATCGACGCGGAGGATGGCCTCGGGCGGCAAATCACGTAATTCCTGGAAGCCCGAGGTCCGACGCCCGTTCAGGAGGACCACCGGCGCGCCGCCCCCGCGCCCGCGGCTGCTGCCGGTCTGGATCGCGATATTGGCGAGCAGCTCGTTGATCGAGCTCGCCCCGGTCGCGCGAATGTCGCGAGCATTGAGCTGGTTCTCCGGCGGCACGTCGCCGATCACCGCACCCCGCTCACGCAGCCCGCGAACGACGATCGCCTCCTCCTCCTCGCCGTCAGCTTCTTCCGCCGACGGTTGCTCGACCGGTGTCGGCAGTGGCTCCGCAGGCGCCGGCGACTGCTGGGCGGTCGCAGGCAGGGCCCAAAAGGCGGTCGAGGCAAGCATCAAATAACGGGTCATGGAAATCGAGTATCCGGCAGTTGTGGCGGCTTCACGAGAGGCGCTGCCCTTGTGTCCCTGCCCTGAACCTTTCATGTCTTCCACCCCCTCCCTTCGACCAAAGGAAGCGCTGACTTGACCAACGGCCGCTGGTATTTGTGCTTCGTTCCTTTCCTGATCGGCGACTACGCGACCGCGTCGGCGACAATCGCCCCCGCCGTCGCCCAGAAAGTCGCGGATCCCGAGCTGCGCTGGATAGACGGTGTCCGCGCGGCGCAGGCCCGCGTGGCCGAGCGCGACAAGCAGCTGCACGCCATCATCGCGCTCGATCCGACTGCGCTCGCTCAGGCTGAGCGGGTCCAGCGCGCACCGATGCTGCGCCAGCCGATGTTCGGGCACCATGTCCTGCTCAAGGATAATATCGAGGTCGCCGGCTTGCCGACTACCGCCGGCAGCCTCGCGCTTGCAGCCAACGCCACCGGCCGGGACGCCGCCATCGTCACCCGGCTGCGCGCCGCGGGGGCCGTCATCCTGGGCAAGACCAACTTGTCCGAGTGGGCCAATATCCGCTCCAACAGTTCGATCTCTGGCTGGAGCGCGGTCGGCGGGCAGACCCGCAACCCCCATGCGCTCGACCGCAATACCTGCGGCAGCTCGAGCGGGAGCGGGGCGGCGGTGGCGGCGGGATACGCCGATTATGCGATCGGGACCGAGACCGACGGATCGATCACCTGTCCCGCCGCGATGACCGGCGTGGTCGGGCTCAAGCCCAGCATGGGGCTCGTCAGCCGCACCCACATCGTGCCGATCAGCGAGAGTCAGGACACTGCCGGGCCGATGACCCGCACCGTGGCGCAGGCGGCGGAGTTACTCACGGTGATCGCCGGCAGTGACCCCGGTGATCCGGCCACGGGCGAAGCGGACAAGCGCAGGACCGATTATTCCGCCGGGCTTTCGCCCGACGCGCTCAAGGGCAAGCGGATCGCCGTGCTTCGCTTCGCCGGCGGCTTCGGCACCAATCGCCCCTTCGACGCCGCGCTCGACACACTTCGCAAAGCCGGGGCGGAGCTGATCGAGATCAAGGAGTTCAAGCCCTCGGGCGACTTCGGCGAGGCCGAGTATCTGGTGCTGCTGACCGAATTCAAGGTAGGGCTCGACGCCTATCTCAAGGGCAGCCCCGCCAACATTCCTGTTCGCAGCCTGGCCGACGTCATCGCCTTCAACGCCACGTATGCCGACCGCGAAATGCCCCTGTTCGGGCAAGACGTGTTCGAGGCCGCGGAAAAGACCAAGGGGCTGACCGACCCCGCTTATCGCAAGGCCCGTGCCGACAGCCGCCGGATCGCGAAAGCCGACCTCGACCGGCTGTTGAAGGGCGTCGATGCGATCGTCTTTCCGACCCGCCCGGCCGCCTGGAAGATCGACGCGGTTCACGGCGACGTCTCGCCCGGCGGCAACGGTATCGGCTCGATGGCGGCGGTCGCCGGCTATCCGCATCTGACCGTGCCGATGGGCCAGATCCTCGGGCTACCGGTGGGCTTGAGCTTCGTCGGCCCGAAGTGGGCGGACGGGTCTCTGCTGGCGATGGGCCATGCTTACGAGTGGGCGCGCGGCGTGCTGCCGCGCGCGGGTTTCCTACCAAGTATCGAAACCTCGCCCGAGGTGGCACCGACGCTGGAGCCGCAACGGCCTTAAGCCGTCAACTTCAGCCCGGCGATCGCGCCGACGATCACCAGGATCAGCAGCAGCCGCACCGTCGTTGATGGCTCGTCGAAGAACGCCATGCCGACGGCCACCGTTCCGATCGCCCCTATGCCCGCCCAGACCGCATAAGCGGTGCCCATCGGAATAGTCCGCGCGGCTGCCTGCAGCAGCAACATCGAGGCGGTGACGCTGACCAGGAAGGCCCCGGTCCACGGCACATTGCGAAAGCCATCGACGAACCGCAGCGAGGTGGTGAAGCCGACCTCGAACAGGCCGCCGAGGATGAGCAGGAACCAGGCCATGAACGTCTCTCCTTAGGTCGCGGCTTCGAGATGGGGATTGGCGGCTTGCGGGGTCCGAGCGGCAGCGAGGCAACCGGCGACGATCAGCCCCGCCCCGGCCAGCGTCCACCCCGACAGCGGCTCGCCGAACATCAGCCAGCCGAACAGGGCCGCCCACAGGAAGGCGGTATATTCGGTTGCCGCGAGATAGCTCGCCTCGGCGCGGGCATAGGCCCAGGACAGCAATAGCATTGAGGCAATCGCAAGCACGGCAGCGAGCAGCAAGTCGGGCCAATGTTCGGCGGCGGGCAGCTGCGTGCCCACCAGCGGTAGTCCGAGCAGCAGGACCGAACTCACGGTCAGGCTCTGGAAGAAAGCGATTTCCAGTCCGCCCGCCGCCTGGCTTTGCCGCCGCATCATGATGATGTTGAAGGCATAAAGGACCGCCGACAGCAGGATCGCGAGGCTGCCGAGCAGTGCCTCGCGGCCTAGGTCGGCGCGGGCCTGGCCGATGAAGATTACCACCACCCCGGCCAGCGCGACGAACGACGCGCCGACCGTGCGCTTGCCGACCGTCTCGTTCAGCATCGCACCCGCCAGATAAAGCGCGATCAACGGCGCGATGAAGGCGAGCGCGATCGCCTGCGCCAGCGGCACCCGGCCGATCCCCCAGAAGAACAACAGGCCCATCGCGCAGCTCAGCACGCCGCGGGTCACGTGGAGGCGGAGGACGGCGGCCTCCGGCCAGCGCTTCCAGCTCACTGCATAGCCGATGCTCGAAATCCCGACCCCGACGAAATTGCGCCACAGCATCGTCGAATAAGCGCCGATCGCCAGCACCAGCCCCTTCATCACCGCATCCATGCCCGAGAACAGGGCGATGCCGAGCGTTCCGACCGCAAAGGCGATGGCGGGTCTGTGGCGGGCGGCGATCATGGACGCGGGCCTAGTCGATGCCCGCGCCC
>JANPKL010000174.1:0-16830 GCA_031425975.1 Sphingomonas sp. | reverse complement strand
GCCACCGCGCTCCTCCTGTTCGCCGCAATGCTGCGCCACCTCATCAAGCCGGGCAGCAAGGTACCCAACAAATGGGGTGCCAGCCCGACCGCTTTCTCCTTCGCCAAGGCGCGCGCCTGACGCCAGTCAGGCTGGAGCGTGCTTGCCGTCGCGGAGGCGCTCGCCTAGAGGGCGATTTCCGCGCCCCCGTGGCGGAATGGTAGACGCGACCGACTCAAAATCGGTTGTCGAGAGACGTGTCCGTTCGAGTCGGACCGGGGGCACCAGCAAACCCGCTCAGATCAGCGGAAGAAAGATGTCGGCGCGCAGGTCGGCCTCGGCGACCTCTTCGGGATCGTCCAGATAATGAACGAACAACGGCGAGACGGCGATCTCGCGGGTTGTCGAGGTCAGCGCCGCGACATAGGCGAGGTCGATCGTCTCGTGCAGCCGATCATAGTCGCCGCGGCTGCTGAGACGCAGGAAATCGCCGCCGCCCAGCGTCAGTTCTGCCAGCCCGGCCTCGGCTCGTCCCGCTTCGCCTACCGCCAGCGCGCAATCGAACCGGCAGCGATCGGCCGGGACGAAGCGCGGATCGTCATGCGGCACCCCGTAAATGCCCTGCAACGCCTCGGACGGGATCTGCGCCAGGACCGCCTCGAACAATCGGCCATAACCCTCGTTCAGCGCGGCATAGTCGCCGACATTGCGCAGCGCGAGCAGGCGGAACGGCCGGACGCTGACCACCGTCACTTCAAGCGGGGCACCGAGGGCCTCGTCGCCCGGCGCGCGCAGCCGGGCTGCCAGACGGTCGAGCCGGGCCGGATCGGCGCGCAGCTCGCTCGCACTTGCGCCAGCGGTCACCCGCAACGCGCGGGCAAAGCCCTGGCTGGAGGCATAGCCGCTGCTGGCGGCGGCGGCGGTAATTGTAGTGTCCTCGGCCAGATCAGGCAGCGCGCGGGCAAGCCGCACGCGGCGAATGGCCGTTGCCGGCGTTTCGCCGGTCATCAACCGAAAAATGCGGTGGAAGTGATAGGCTGACAGCGCCGCCGCCGAGGCCATTTCGTCGAGCGACGGCGGGGCGTCGGGATCGCTCCCCTCGAGAAGGGCGATGCCTCGCGAAATGCGTTCGGCATAAGCGAGACGTTGATCGGACTTCATCGGGTGATCCTCCTCAATTTAGAGCCCGACCCTACAGGCAAGGCCACGAACCGATCGTTCCCGATCTTGCGGTTTTTCATTGGGCGCACCCGAATAGCCTCCCGGCGCATTGGGGGCGGCATGTTCGGATTTGAGTCCTATCACATCGGTCTGGCCTTCGTCGGCCTCGCCATCCTCGTCGCTTACTGGCTGCCGCGGTTCGTGTCGGGGCGGGAGCCGGCGGCGTCGGCGCTGCTGATCCTGCTCGGGCTGGTCGCGTTCCTGCCCTTTCCCGACCTCGCCGCCTCGGTCGATCCGGTTGCAGTGCCCCGGCCGTGGGAGCTGATGGCCGAATTGTGCGTGATCGTCGGGCTGTTCGGCACGGGCCTGCGCATCGACCGCCTGGTCAACCGTGCAAAGTGGACCCCGACCCTGCGGCTGCTGGTGGTCGCAATGCCCTTGTGCATCGCCGCACTCGCCTTGTTCGGGTGGTATGTCGCGGGCCTGACCTTTGCCGGGGCGCTGCTCTTGGGCGCGATCCTGGCCCCGACCGATCCGGTCCTGGCCGCCGATGTCGCGGTCGGCCCCCCGCTCGAAGGCGGCGAGCATCCCGTCCGCTATACCCTCACCACCGAAGCGGGATTGAATGACGGGCTCGCCTTTCCCTTCGTCCACCTTGGCATATTGGTTGCCGGAGCAGGCGCATTGAGTTGGGACCTGGCCGGCGAATGGGCGCTGCGCGACCTCCTTTACCGGGTCGTCGTGGGCGTCGGCTCGGGCTGGCTGGTCGGCTGGCTGCTCGGCAAGATATTGTTCGACTGGCCGCGCGAGAACGCCTTGTCTCGGACCGAAAGCGGCGTGATCGCCTTTGCCGGCGTGCTGCTTGCCTATGGCGCGACCGAATTGGTCGAGGGCTATGGTTTCATCGCGGTGTTCGTCGCCGGCCTGACACTGCGCCGATCGGAAAGCCACCACGATTTTCATAAACGGCTGCACGATTTTTCGGAGTCGCTCGAACATGCGCTGACCGCCTTGCTGCTGGTTGCATTGGGTGCCGCGCTGCCGACCCTGTGGCCGCATTTCACGCCCGCCAATGCGCTGATCGCGTTCGCGCTGATCTTCATCATCCGTCCGCTGGCGGGCTGGGTGTCGCTGATCGGGACGCGGATCCAGGGCCGAGACCGGGCGGTGGTGGCCTTCTACGGGGTGCGCGGGATCGGCTCCATCTATTACCTCGCCTACGCCGGCCATCACGTCGAGCTGACCAACGAATATGAATTGTGGGCGACCATCGCCTGCACGATCCTGCTCTCGGCCGTGGTCCACGGGCTGACCGCCGGCCTCGCGCTCGATCATGTGTCGGAGGAGGTTAGAGAGCCGCTGGCGCCCTCCTCGGAGCCCCGCTAGACTGGGCCACATGGACGCATTGACCAGCCGCACCGAGCATCACGAAGATGAAGCGGCCGTCATCGCCGAGCATATCACGATCAAGCGCGACCGGCTGCTCGCTTCGCTGACGTTGATCGCCGGGATCGGGCTGTTGTTCGGCATTCCCTTCGCGCTCCGGGCGGGGGCCGAATTCTTCCTGCCGGTGACCGCCGCGCTGGTCATCGCCATCGCGTTGGTGCCGCTGCTCGAATGGTTCGAGCGGCACCGCCTGCCCTCCGGGTTGGCGGCGTTCACCTGCGTGCTGGTGTTCCTTGCGGTCACTGCCTTCGCCATCCTGTCGATCGTCATTCCCGCGATCGACTGGGTCGCGCTGCTGCCCGAGCGGATCGGCCGGGTGCGGGAGACGATCGAGCCCATTCTTGCTCTGGTCAAGGATCTCGAACGGTTCGTCGACCGGATCCTCACTCAGTTGCCGACCGCGCAGGACGGCAATCCGCGCACGGTCCAGCTCGAGACCCCCAATTCGCTGTTCGACCTTATCACCACCTCGGCCCCGCATGCCGCGATTCAGTTGTTTTTCGCTTTGCTGGTGATCTTCTTCTTCCTCTCGGGCTGGACCGCCATGCGCAAGCAGACGATCACCAGCCGCGGCAGCTTCGAGGGCGCGCTGACCACCGCGCGGGTGATTCAGCAGGTTGTCGCCGCCACGTCCACCTATCTTGGCACCATCACCCTCATCAACGTCACCCTGGGCGCGGCGATGGCGTTGATCCTGTGGTGGCTGGGGATGGATTCGCCGTTGATGTGGGGCGGCATCGTCGCGGTCTTGAATTATATTCCCTATCTCGGGCCGATCGCCGCCACATTGCTGCTCGCGCTGGGTGGACTGGTCAGCTTCGCCGACCCCTGGACCGCCTTTCTGCCGCCGTTGATCTTCGTCGGGCTGCACATGGTCGAGGCCAATGTCATCACCCCGATGGTGGTCGGGCTGCGGGTGCGCATCAACCCGCTGCTCATTCTCCTCTCGCTGAGCTTCTGGGCATGGGTGTGGGGGACGACCGGCGCGCTGCTGGCGATCCCGCTGCTGATCATCATCAAGACCATCTTTGCCGCGGCGGGCACGCCCGACATCGCCGGCTTCCTGTTCGAGCAGGGCACGCTGACTCATGCCGGCGAGGAGGATGGGGAGGATGAGGCGCAGGCCGATGCGCGACCGCCCGCTCCGGCGGTCACGGGAGCGGGTACGGCGACGCAAAGCTAGCAAAACGCGGTTGACGCGCCCGGCCCCACCGCCTAGTTGGCCGCTTCCCAAGCGGGTGTAGCTCAGTTGGTTAGAGCGCCGGCCTGTCACGCCGGAGGTCGCGGGTTCGAGCCCCGTCACTCGCGCCATTCCCTTTCGTCGGGAATGGCGCCGGAAACCTCGCTAAAATCTGGTAGTTAGAGAGCGCCGCCCGCCGCTGCCGCGCCATCCGCCTTGCGGCCGAGGGGAGCTTGCGCCTCGCCGCCCGCATCACGTCCGGTAAGGCCCCAGTCGAGACTGGTCGAAGATTTGCCCGCCCCCGCCAGCGCGCGGTCGAGCTGCTTCAGTTCCGCCTTCCCGTCGCGGCGCGGATTAACGATCTTGAGCGCGACCCTGGTCTCGCCTTTGGGGCCGAGTTCGGCCTCGACCAGCCGCGCCAGTTCGGGCGGAAGCTCGCGCTTCGCCTGGACCACGATCTCGGGATTGACGCCCTCGGGCAGCGCTTCGAGCGTCGCCGCCGTCGACGCATGGCGCGCTTCGGCGGCCAGCGCGGCGCTGCGCAGTGCCCAGGGATCGGCCTCGCGCTTCGCCCACTTCTGCGCGAACGACGAAGGCTGGCCCCAATTGCCCGACCAGCGATAGAAGATATGCGTCGCCAGCACGGCATTCTTGGTCAGCGTCGGCGCCCAATAGGGCAGGACGTAGTTGGCGTGATAATGGGTCGCATTGCCGACCGCGGCCACGACCTGGCCCTGCAGCGCCTCGTGGGCATAGCGGCGGGCGCGGTCCCAATAACCGCGCATCGGCGCGCGGGCGAGGCTGCCGTCGCAGGTGAAGCTGAACTGGCAGCCGGTCGGGCGCTCGGCGCCCTGATAGACCACCGCACAGACGCTGGCGGGATAGGCCGCGTGGCGCATCCGGTTCAGGACGACCTGCGCGACTGCGCGCTGGCCCTCTTCGGGCTCGCGCGCGGCCTCGTAATAGATCGCCTGGGTCAGGCATTCGAGCGCCCGTGAATAGGTCTTGTCGTCAGTCTTGAGGACGAACGGCGCGGCGGACGGGTTGGGACCACCTGCCAGCGGCACGGCGGCATTGAGCGCCTGCGCCTCGCCCGGAGCGACCTTGCGGACCGCGAAGGGGGTCATGTCGGCGACGGTCGGGGCAGCCGCGGCGCGCACCGCCTCGGGCCGCACGGGCGTTGCGCCGCTCTCATTGGCAAGCGCCGCGACCGAGGCGCCGGCGGCGAGCAGAAGCAGGCCCGCGCCGAGGCTTTCGCGCGGATGGCTGCGGAGCAACGCAAGCGCCGTGTCGGCCGAGGGCCGCCAGGCCGGAAGGGCAATCGTCGGGGTCATGCGGAGTGTGTCAGATACCTAATGCAGCGCGATTTTTCAAGGTTTGGGGGCGTCGGCCCGCCACCGTCCGGTCTCCCCCCAGCGCAGGATCGGCTTCAGGGGAATGATCCAGACGACGCCGGCGATGATGTAGAAAATCAGCTGAACCAGGGCTGGCCAGCGGGTCACCGTGTCCGACACGCTAGCCACCAGCGCCGCCCAGACGGCAATAACGCCGAGGATCAGGAAGATCGCAATGGTCGGCCGCGGGCGTGGGGTTTCTTCATGGTTCATGGGGTGAAAGTCCGAATGGAGGAAGGGGAAACAAAGGCGTGAAGCGGCTGGTCCCAGGGGTCGGGCTCCAACATTCCATCGAGCAATTGCAAGTCCCAGCCGATGCCCGCCAGCCGCGTCGTCTCGCTTAAGCCGACGAGCGCGCGGTCGTAATGACCCTGGCCCATGCCAATGCGATTGCCGCGGGCATCGCAGGCGACCAGCGGCAGGAGGACGAGGTCTGGAGCGACCGCCGGCTCGGCCAATGCCGGCTGGAGCAGGCCCCATGGGCCCGCCTCGGTTGCCGCGCCAGTGCGAAAGGTCATGCGCGAATCACGCGCCACGAAGGCGGGGAGGGCCGTGACCTTGCCCAGCGCGGCGGCGCGGGCGAGTGCGGGGAGGGGGCTCGGCTCGTCGGTCATCGGCTGATAGGCGGCGACGATCGTGGCGGCGGCGAGCATCGGCTCGATCAAGGCGGCTATGTCGATCTCGAGCGCGGTCCGCATCTCGGGCGCAAGGCTGACGGCATAAGCCTTGCGCCGGGCCCGATAATCGGCGCGCAGGGCCGCCTTCTCGGCGGAAGGGATGGAGGGTGACGGGACCGCCATGAGGTCGTTGCTCTGTAATCCTCTGACGCCTTTAACGTCAGGTGGGAACCATGTGTGCCTGGCCCCGAGGAGACCCCCGTGACCAAACCAGAGACAGCTCCCATGGATTGGGAATAGCCTCAGGGATTGCGAAAAGCTCGTGCCACGCAGTACCCGTCAGGACCCTATCTAAGCCTTTGCGACCTCTTTCTCAAGGTTGCCGGCAAGCCGCTCCAGCCGTTCGGCCAAGGCATCGACCCGGCGCACCACCTGAGGGTCGGGCGGCATCACCGGCGGCGGGGTGCTGCTGCCCTGTTTGTCGATCAGCTGGTCGGCCAATAGTAGCGAGGCGAACAGCAAGGTGCGGCCCTCGGACAGCGCGCCGAGGCCGGCCAGTGCCTCACGGCCCTTGGCGTCGACCATCTCGGCGGCGCGGCGCAAATTCTGCTCCTCGCCGTCACGGCAGGCGACCTTGTAGCCACGCCCGGCGATATTGATTTCGATCTCGGCCATGTCAGGCTTCCACCTTGCGAATGATGGTGTCGAGCTCGGCCAGCGCGGTGCGGACCTTGGCGCGCAGCCGTTCCTCGCCGTCACCGCGCGAGCCTATTTGCTGGGCGACGCGCTCGACCCGGGCAAGGGCCCGCTCGGCGCGGGTGAGCGCGGCTTCCAATGCTTCCTGTGTCATGGAACGGACCTATGCGCGCCGCGAGTGCTTAACAAGCGGCGCGGGTGTTGACGCTCAACGGCTCACCGCCCAAAGGAGCCGCATCGTCGGTGCCGTCGAATCCATGAGCGGCCGACCCTCATCTCCGGAGCCTCGATGCAGCCCACCCAACGCCGTCTTGCCAATGCCATCAGGGCGCTGGCCATGGACGCGGTGGAGGCCGCAAACTCGGGGCATCCGGGGATGCCGATGGGCATGGCCGACGCCGCCACCGCGCTGTTCACCCGCACGCTGAAATATGATCCCGCCGACCCGAAATGGCCCGACCGCGACCGCTTCGTCCTGTCAGCGGGACACGGCTCGATGCTGATCTACGCCTTGCTCCACCTGACGGGGTATACCCGGCCGACGATGGACGACATCCGCCGCTTCCGGAAGCTTGGCTCTCCCTGCGCCGGCCACCCCGAGAATTTCGAGCTGGACGGGATCGAGACCACCACCGGCCCACTCGGCCAGGGGCTCGCCACCGCCGTCGGCATGGCCATCGCCGAGCGCCACTTGAACGCCATTTACGGCGACGATCTGGTCGACCACCGCACCTATGTCATCGCCGGGGACGGCTGCCTGATGGAGGGCATCAATCACGAAGCGGTCGGGCTTGCCGGGCACCTAAAGCTCGGGCGACTGATCGTGCTGTGGGACGATAACAAGATTACCATCGACGGCTCGACCGACCTGTCGCGCTCCGAGGACGTGATGGCGCGCCATGCGGCGGCGGGCTGGCACACGGTCGAATGCGACGGCCTCGACGCGGGCAAGGTCGGCCAGGCACTCGAAAAGGCGATCGGCGACATGCGGCCCAGCCTGATCCGCTGCAAGACGGTGATCGGCTATGGCGCACCCAACAAGCAGGGCACGTCGGCGACCCATGGCGCCGCGCTCGGCAAGGTCGAGGTCGAGGCGGCGCGCAAGGAATTGGGCCTGTCACCGCACGAATTCACCATTCCTGACGACGTCATGTCGGCGTGGCGCAAATGCGGCCAGCGCGGCGCGCCCGAACGCCGCGCCTGGGAGCAGCGCCTCGCCGCCTCGCCCAAGGCCGACGAGTTCCGCCGCCGTATGGCCGGCGAGACCGACGATCGCTGGCTCGCCCCCTATCTCGACGCGCTGATTGAGAGCCCGCCGACGGTGGCGACCCGCAAGGCGTCCGAAATGGCGCTGGAAGTGATCAATACCGCGGTCCCGGCGACGATCGGCGGTTCGGCCGACCTCACCGGCTCGAACAACACCAAGACCAAGGCGACGGGGCCGCTGACGGCCGAGGATTATGCCGGTCGCTACGTCTATTACGGCATCCGCGAGTTCGGCATGGCGGCGGCGATGAACGGGATGGCGCTGCACGGCGGCGTCATCCCCTACGGCGGCACGTTCCTGGTGTTCTCCGATTACTGCCGCCCTGCGATCCGCCTTTCGGCGCTCCAGAATGCCCGCGTCATCTATGTCATGACGCATGATTCGATCGGGCTCGGCGAGGATGGGCCGACCCACCAGCCGGTCGAGCATATCCAGTCGCTGCGGCTGATCCCCAATCTGGAGGTGTGGCGTCCGGCCGATGCGGTCGAGACCGCCGAATGCTGGGCCGAGGCATTGAAGCAGGACGGGCCCTCGGTGCTGTGCCTGTCGCGGCAGAATCTCAAAGCCGTGCGCCTGGAGAAGGCGGGCGAGAATTTGACGGCTCGCGGCGGCTACGTGCTGCGCGATGCGGCCGACCCACGCGTGATCCTGATCGCCACCGGCTCCGAAGTCGAACTCGCGCTCGAGGTCGCCGACCGGCTGGCGGACGGCGGAGTGGCGGCGCGAGTCGTCAGCCTGCCCAACTGGAGCCGGTTCGAGGCTCAGGACGAAGCCTGGCGCGAAGCGGTGCTGCCAAGCGTCGAT
This sequence comes from Sphingomonas sp., assembly GCA_031425975.1. Lineage (GTDB taxonomy): Bacteria > Pseudomonadota > Alphaproteobacteria > Sphingomonadales > Sphingomonadaceae > Sphingomicrobium. The sequence continues at coordinate 8,286 of JANPKL010000174.1, read as the reverse complement.
CCCGAGCAGATCCTGCGCGTCTCGATCGAGGCCGGGACCACCTTCGGTTGGGAGCGGCTGACCATGGCCAAGGGCCTGCGCTTCGGGCTCGACGGCTTCGGGGCAAGCGCCCCGGCCGCGGACCTGTACGACCATTTCGGCCTGACCGCCCACAAGATCGCTCCGCAAGTCATCGCGCGGTTGCGCGAGCTTTCGCCGACGCAGGCCTCGGCGGCTGCGGAGATTGAGGTCGAAGCGCATCCGAGTTGATCAACCCATGTCCGTTCGTGCCGCGCGAAGTCGAGGCACGTGCGGAACCCGACCCCTCGACTTCGCTCGGGGCGAACGGAAACAGGAGAATTTGAAGACATGACCAAAGTCGCCATCAACGGATTTGGCCGCATCGGCCGGCTCGTCGCGCGGGCCATCCTCGAGCGGCCCGACTGCGGGCTCGAACTGGTCGCGATCAACGACTTGGCCGACGCCAAGTCCAACGCCTGGCTGTTCAGCCGCGATTCGGTCCACGGCCGCTTCCCGGGCGAGGTCAGCGCCGAGGGCGATGCGATCATCGTCAACGGCAAGCGCATCGCGGTGACCGCCGAGCGCGATCCCGCCAAGCTCCCCCACGCCCAGCACGGCGTCGAGATCGCGCTCGAATGCACCGGCTTTTTCGCCGACAAGGAAGGCGGGGAAAAGCATCTGGCCGCGGGCGCAAAACGCGTGCTGATCTCGGCCCCGGCCAAGGGCGCCGATTTGACCGTCGTCTATGGCGTCAACCATGAAAAACTGACGGCGGAACACCGCATCGTCTCCAACGCCAGCTGCACCACCAACTGCCTGGCGCCGGTCGCCAAGGTGCTGAACGATACGATCGGGATCGAGCGCGGGCTGATGACCACCATCCACGCCTACACCAACGACCAGAAAATTCTCGACCAGATCCACCCCGACATGCGCCGCGCGCGCGCCGCGGGGATGAGCATGATCCCGACCACCACCGGCGCGGCCCGGGCGGTGGGCGAGGTGCTGCCCGAACTGAAGGGCAAGCTCGACGGCTCGGCGGTCCGAGTGCCGACGCCCAACGTGTCGATGGTCGACCTGACCTTCACTCCCAAGCGCGACACCACGCTGGCCGAGGTCAATGGCGTGCTCAAGGCGGCGTCGGAAAGCGGCCCGCTCAAGGGCATCCTCGATTATTCGACGGATCCTTTGGTCTCGATCGACCTCAACCACACGCCGGCCAGCTCGACCGTCGACAGCCTCGAAACCGCGGTGCTGGAGGGCAAATTGGTCCGCGTGGTCAGCTGGTACGACAATGAATGGGGTTTTTCGAACCGCATGGTCGACACGGCGGCGGCAATGGCGAAGCTGGGGTAGGGCGACGAAAAACCGTTAGCCCCGAGCGAAGTCGAGGGGTGGGTGCCAATGTGCCTCGACTTCGCTCGGCACAAACGGAGATTTCCAGTGACCAGCTTCAACACCCTCGACGACCTCCCCACCAACCTGACCGGCAAGCGCGTGCTGGTCCGCGTCGATTTGAACGTGCCGATGCAGGATGGCGCGGTCAGTGACGCGACGCGGCTGCAGGCCGCGCTGCCGACCATATCCGAGCTCGCCGAGCGCGGCGCGATCGTGCTGCTGCTTAGTCACTTCGGCAGGCCAAAGGGGCAGAACCGCCCCGACATGTCGACCGCCTTACTGGTCAAGCCGCTCGCCGAGCTGCTCGGCCGCTCGGTTCGCTTCATCGAGGATTGCGCGGGAGAACATGCCGCGCGGGCCATCTCGACCATGACCGCGGGCTCGATCGCGGTGCTGGAGAACACGCGCTTCCACGCTGGCGAGGAGGCGAACGACCCGGCCCTCGCGCAGGGCATCGCCGCGCTGGGCGACTATTTCGTCAACGACGCCTTCTCCGCCGCGCACCGCGCCCACGCCTCGACCGAAGGGGTCGCGCATTTGCTGCCCAGCTTCGCGGGCCGCGCGATGGAAGCCGAATTGACGGCCCTGCAGATCGCGCTCGGCGCGCCCGAGCGGCCGGTGGCAGCGGTGGTGGGCGGGGCCAAGGTCTCGTCCAAGCTCGCCGTCCTCGGACACCTCGTCGACAAGGTCGATCACCTGATCATCGGCGGCGGGATGGCCAATACCTTCCTCGCCGCGCGCGGCGTCGCGGTCGGCAAGTCGCTGTGCGAGCATGACCTGACGTTAAAGGCCGAAGCGATCCTCGCCCGCGCCGAGGCCGCCAATTGCACCGTCCACCTCCCTTACGATGTGGTGGTCGCGAAGGAATTTGCCGCCAACCCGCCGTCCCTGCGCACCTGCAACGTCCACGAAGTCGCCGCCGACGAGATGATTGTCGACATCGGCCCGGTCGCGGTCGAGGCGCTCGGCGACGTGCTCAAGAACTGCCGCACCCTGGTCTGGAACGGGCCGCTTGGCGCGTTCGAGACCCCGCCGTTCGACGCCGCCACCGTGGCGCTTGCACGGACCGCGGCGGCGCTGACCGCCGACGGCAGCCTGGTCTCGGTCGCTGGCGGAGGCGACACCGTCGCGGCGCTCAACCAGGCCGGCGTGGCGGGGGATTTCAGCTTCGTCTCGACCGCGGGCGGGGCATTTCTCGAATGGATGGAGGGGCGGACTTTGCCTGGCGTGGCTGCATTGACCATTTCTGATTGAATGCTTACGTTAAACATGTTGAACGGAGGCTGCGATGTTGGGTATCAGGTTGAGCGCGGACGCAGAAGCCGCGCTCGGGCGGCACGCCAAAGCGCTTGGCCGCGGTAAAAGTGTCATTGCGCGCGAATGGATCCTGGAGCGTTTGGAAAGCGAGGGCGTCGACCGGAAGCTGCGAAGAATTGCGGCTCATTTCGCGCTCGCTGACGGCAAGACGCCTTCAGAGGATGCCGCAGGAAAGGACTGGTTCGAGGCCCTCGACGCCGAGGATGGCGGGTTCGACTGGGGCGATGAGGGGCCGCCGGCTTGAAGCGAGGCGACGTCGTGACGGTGCGGGAGCGCGGATCACCGGCGGCCAAGTCGCGTCCGTGCATCATTGTGCAGCATTCGGACACCCTGGAGGGGCCGCCAAAGATCACGGTCTGTCCTTTGACTTCGCGGCTGCAAGGGGCTTCCGGTGCTCGTCCGTTGGCGGTGCCGACCCCGGAGAATGGCCTGAGGGTCGCTTGCGAAGCGCAATATGACTGGATCTATACCCATCCCATTGGGAGTATCGGCAAGCGCATCGGGACGATCGAAATCGATGTGCTGAATCGCATCGACGACGCGCTGCGCCGCTGGCTCGACCTGTAACTTGGCAATCGAATGTTGAGGACGAAAATGCAAGTAAGTGAGATGCGTGAGAAGATCGCCGCGGGGCAGGGGTTCATTGCCGCGCTCGACCAGTCGGGCGGCTCCACCCCCAAGGCGCTCAAGGGCTATGGCGTCGAGGAAGATGCGTGGGACGGCGACGAGGAGATGTTCGGGCTGATCCACGGCATGCGCGCGCGGATCATCACCTCGCCTTGCTTCTCGGGCGAAAAGGTGATCGGCGCGATCCTGTTCGAGCGGACCATGGATGGCCAAGTCGCCGGGAAGCCCACTCCGGAGGCACTGATCGAGCGCGGGATCGTCCCGTTCATCAAGATCGACAAGGGCCTTGAGGACGAACGGGACGGCGTCCAGCTGATGAAGCCGATGCCCGAGCTCGACGCGCTGCTGAGCCGCGCCAAAGGCCTCGGCGTGTTCGGCACCAAGGAGCGTTCGGTCGTCAACGCCGCCAATGAGGCGGGCGTGGCGGCCGTCGTCGGCCAGCAGTTCGAGGTCGCGTTTCAAGTACTGCGCCACGGCCTCGTCCCGATCATCGAGCCCGAGGTCGACATCCGAAGCGAGACCCGCGACGCCTGTGACCGGCTTCTGCTGGCCGAAATATTGCGCCATCTCGACCGGTTGCCTGAAGGTCATGAGGTGATGCTCAAGCTGTCGCTTCCGGCCGAGGCCGGGCTGTTCCAGCCGTTGGTCGACCATCCCCGCGTGCTGCGCGTCGTCGCGTTGTCGGGCGGGTTCGCGCGGGATGAGGCATGCGCTCAGCTTGCCGCCAACCCGGGCGTGATCGCGAGCTTCAGCCGGGCCTTGCTGTCGGACCTGCGCCACGGCCACTCCGACGAGGAGTTCGACCGCACTCTGGGTAATGCGATCGACGAGATCCACGCCGCCTCGGTCGCCTGAGGTCAGTCCGCGCGGCGGCGCAGCGCCAGGCTGAAGGCAAGGGCGAGGGCGGCGGCGAAGGTCGCCCCCTCGACCGCGCCGGTCAGCAGCATCGCCCAGGCGGGCAACGCCGCCCCGCCGGGCCCGAGCAAGGCGCCGAGCGGGGCCTGCGGATGCGCGGCGGCCAGCACCGCCAGGCTGCCGGCCATCATCTTGCCGCCCCCGATCACCACCAGCAGCCCGGCAACCGCGCCGCATGCGGCGCTCGTAGCCGCGACCTTCTCGACCCGCCTGCCTTTGTCGCGCAGCACCAGCCACACGCCCGCCCCGGTTAGCGCCCCCACGACCAGCCCCTCGCCGCCGCCGGTGATCGCCAGCGGGTGGCTGCCGATGAGCAGGGCGAAGGCGTCGAGCCCGACCAGCCGCCCGATCGTGCCGATCAGCAGTCCGCCCAGCGCGCCGCCGAGCATGACCGGAAACAGGCGCCCGCCCGCGACCCGGCGTGCGGCCGCGATCCCGAAGCCCACTCCGGCACCGGCCAGGATGCCGATCAGCAGGCACAGGCAGGTCATCACCAGCAGCACCGAAATCGCCCCGGTCCCGGCGGGCGGCGCGCTTGCCGCCAGCAGCCCGTAGAGCAGCCCTCCGCCAAGCCCCGCCACCGCGCCCCCCACCAGCCCGGCCGTGGATTCCACGAGGAGGCCGTTCGCCGTCTGCGACATCTCGCCATCCGAATCCGTTCGCGCCGAGGGAAGTCGAGGCATTCCTTCCGGACCATCGCTCGGCTGCGCCCTCGGCGAATCGATTTCACCATCGTGCGTCAACGTCCGAACCCGCGCGACGAAGCGATAGCCGTGCTTGGGCACGGTCTCGATGAAGCGCGGTCGGGCGGCGTCGTCGCCGAGCAGCCGGCGGAGCGTGCGGATGCATTGGGTCAGCGCCTCGTCGGTCACCGGCACTCCGCGCCACACCTCGTCCATGAAGCGGTCCTTGGTGATCAGCGCCCCGCCGTTCGCGACCAGCAGCAGTAGCGCGTCGAGGTAGCGCGAGCTTACCTCAACCGGCGCCCCGGCGCGGGCAAGGCGGCGCTCGCCGGGGTCCAGCAGCCACTCGCCGAACGCATAGCCGTCTTCATTCGCCGCACTCAGCAAATGCTCATCTCCATCTCATGCTTTCAGCAGAAGCGGAGCCCAAAGGACAAGCGTCATCGACCAACGACGAAATGAGGACCGACCATGAGTGATATTGCCCAGTCGCTTCCCCGCAAGATCTCGCCGTGGCGGCTCATGGGCTGGGGCATCATCGCGACCTTGCTGTTGCTCCCCGCTATCCTGCGATTTCCCTGGACCGCCTCCGACTTCGTCATCATGGGCCTGCTGCTCGGGAGCGTCGGGGTCGGGATCGAGTTTCTGGTTCGGCGATCCGGCTCGACCTTCACTCGGCTCGGGGCGGCGGTCGCCGTGATCGCCTCGTTCCTGACGATCTGGGTCAATCTCGCGGTCGGCATGATCGGGGACGGGAAGTATAATCTCCTCTTCGCGGGGGTCATCCTGTTCGGCCTCTGCGGAATGGCGATCACCCGGCTCGCGACGCGCCCCACCTCGATCGTGATGGTCATCACCGCGGCCTTGGAATTGGCGGCGGCACTCGGCGGTTATGCGCAGGATCCGCGCGGCGCCGTTCTCAGCTGCTTCTTCGTCGTGCCGTGGCTGGCGGCGGCGGCCCTGTTCCGCGCAGGTGGCAGCCGCTAGGGGGAGCAACATGACCGACATCAACCATGACGTGACCACGCTCGACGGCTTCGCCGATCGCTTCGACCTTGCCGGGCGCGGCGACGCCTCGCTCTACCTGATCGGCCCGCAGGAAATCGGCGGCGATTTTCCCGACCGGCTGCGCGCGGCGCTCGGCGGGGGCAGGGTCGCCGCCTTCCAGCTACGCGTGAAATCGCTCGACCAGCATGCGCTGGCCGCAGCCGCCGAGCCCCTGCAGCGTATCTGCGCCGATGCGGGCACGGCTTTCATCGTCAATGACGACATGGGCCTCGCCAAGCGCATTGGCGCCGACGGCGTGCATCTGGGCCAGGGCGACGGCGACCCGCGCGAGGCGCGTGCCCTGCTCGGGCCCGAGGCGCAGATCGGCGTCACCTGCCACGACAGCCGGCACCTGGCGATGGAAGCGGGCGAGGCGGGGGCCGATTACGTGGCCTTCGGGGCCTTCTTCCCCTCGACCACCAAGGAGGCCCGGCACCACCCCGATATTTCGATCCTGGGCTGGTGGGCGACCTTGTTCGAATTGCCCTGCGTCGCGATCGGCGGGATCACCCCGGCCAATGGCGGACCCTTGGTGGCGGCCGGAGCCGACTTCCTCGCCGCGTCGGGCGCGGTGTGGAACGCCCCCGACCCGGCCGCCGTGGTCGCCGCCTTCCAGCCCCTCCTCAAACGCGCCTGAGGCAGAGCCCGCCGCGCTTACTTCCGCAGCAGCGTGGCATACCAGTCGAGCGTCCGCTGTGCCCGATCGCGCAGAAAGCTTGGCCGGGTCAGCCCGTGATACTGGCCGGGATAGAGGATCAGCCCGGTCTTGACCCCCAAACTGCGCAGCGCCTGATACATCTGCTCGCTGGCGAGTGCGGGGACGTTGAAATCGTCCTTGCCGACAATGAACAAAGTCGGGGTCGTGATCCGGTCGGCGCGCAGGAAGGGATAGGAAACCCGCGCCCAATTCTCGGGCTTTTCCCAAGGCTTGCCTAGCTCCATCTCATAGTCGCGGATATATTGGTCGGTGCCGTAGCCCGCGAGCACGTTGCCGATGCTGGCGCCGCTGACCGCGGCCTTGAACCGGGTGTCGCTGGCGATGACGTAATTGGTGAGCATCCCGCCATAGCTCCATCCGCCGACGCCGAGGCGGGCAGGATCGGCAACTCCACGTGCGACCGCATCGTCGACTGCGGCGAGGACGTCGGGCACGTCGACCGAGCCCCAGGCGGCGTAGATTCCCTTGGCGAAGTCCTGCCCGCGCCCGGTGCTGCCGCGCGGATTGGCGGCGACCACGGCATAGCCCTGCGCCGCCAGCAGTTGCCAGTCCAGGTTGAAGCTGCGGTCATATTGCGCCTGGGGCCCACCGTGAAGGCGAAGGATGGTGGGGGCTGGGCCGGCCACGGCGGTGACGGGTTGCACCAGGAAGCCCGAGACGGCGGTGCCGTCCTTCGACTTGAGCCGCGTGTCCTCGACCGGCGCGAGTGTGATGTCCTTCAGCCAGGCGTCGTTCTGGCGCGACAGCCGGGTGAGGGTTCCGCTCGCACTCAATGCGTGAACCTCGGGAGGGTGCAGCGGATCCGAGGCGAGTACGGCGACACGGCCGCTGGGGCTGACGTCCATGCCCTGGATGACCGAGCCGCCATTGGTCAGGCGGCGCACTTTCCCGCCGCTGGCCGCAGCCTCGCCCACCCAGCGCGCGCCGTCGTCTTCGACCAGGAAGCGCAAGGACTTTCCGTCGCGCGACCAGCTCGGGTGGGAGACATTGCGGTCGAAATCGGCGGTGATGACCCGTGCTTCGCCCCCCCCGGACGGGATTACGGCCAGCCGGGTCGTGCCGTAGGCGAATAGCTCGATCGGCCCACCCCGGAGAAAGGCGATCGAACGTCCGTCCGGGCTCCAGGCCAGAGCGCTGTCGTGGTCGAGATCATTGTCGGCACCGACGAAGCTGGTCAGGCGCCGGGGCTCGGAGATCTGGCTATCGACCGGCACCGTCCAGATATCGCTATTGTAGCTGCGGTCGGGGTCGGCATCACGATTGCTGACAAAGGCGATGCGGCGGCCGTCAGGAGAGAATGCAGGCAGGAATTCGTCGAATTCGCCAGTGGTGAGCCGGCGCGCTTCGCCACTGGCAAGGTCGACCAGCATCAAGCGCTGGCGGCGCTTACCGAGGTAGCCGTCAATATCAGCCTTGAACTGGAAGCGATCGATGACGATTGGCTGCGGCTGCTTCTTGCCGTCGGCGCTTTTCTTGTCGACATCGGGATCGGGGTCGAGCAGCAGCACGGCCATTCTGCGGCTGTCGGGCGACCAGGCGAAGTCCATCACCGAGCCCTTGAGCGCCGGTCCCGGCCGCGCC
>JANPKL010000173.1:0-5922 GCA_031425975.1 Sphingomonas sp. | reverse complement strand
GAAAACCACTGCATCGTCCCCGCCAGCCGCGCGACTTGCCCGTCGTAGCCGAACGGCGCATCGACGAAACCGGTGGGGCGAAGGATCGTTCGGAAGGTCACGTAAGGCTCGCCAGATGCTCCTGGCGAAGCACGTCGATCGGCTCCAGCCGCCCGCCCCGCTCGATATGCCAGAAGATCCAGCCGTTGCAGCTCGGCGCCTTGTTGAGCCCTGCCCCGACCTTGTGGATCGATCCGGCGTGCGGACCGCAAGACAGCGAGCCGTCGGCGCGGACCGCAGCCTTCCAGCGGCGTTTGGAGTCCATCAGCACGGTCCCGGGCGCGACCACGCCGCTTTCGACCAGCAGTCCGAAGGCGACGCGGGGCACGCTGCGCTTCTCGGGGATGACCTCCATCGCCGCCTCGTCGAGCGGCAGGGTGGCGGCGATGCGGCGCTGCGCGACCTCGATGTAGTCGGCTTCGCGCTCGATCCCGATCCACTGCCGGCCGAGCCGTTTGGCGACTGCGCCGGTGGTGCCGGTGCCGAAGAAGGGATCGAGGACGACGTCGCCCGGTTTGGTGCAGGCCAGCAGCACGCGATAAAGCAGGCTCTCGGGCTTTTGCGTCGGATGCGCCTTGTGCCCATCGGCGCCCTTCTCGCGCTCGGCACCCGAACAGATCGGAAGCACCCAGTCGGAACGCATCTGCAGGTCGTCGTTTAGCGCCTTCATCGCGCGATAGTTGAAGGTGTAGCGCGCGTCGGCCGACTTGGCGCACCACAGCAGGGTTTCGTGCGCGTTGGTGAAGCGGGTGCCGCGGAAATTGGGCATCGGGTTCGACTTGCGCCAGACGATGTCGTTCAAGATCCAATAGCCCTGGTCCTGCAACGCCGTCCCGACCCGGAAGATGTTGTGATAACTGCCGATTACCCAGATCGCGCCATCGTCCTTGAGCACGCGGCGCGCTTCGTGAAGCCAGGCGCGGGTGAAGGCGTCATAGGCGGCGATGCTGTCGAAGCGGTCCCAGGCATCGTCCACGGCATCGACCCTGCCGCCCTCGGGCCGGAACAGGTCGCCGCCGAGCTGGAGGTTATAGGGTGGGTCGGCGAAGATCAGGTCGACGCTGGCGGCGGGCAACTTGCGCATTTCCGCGATGCAGTCGCCCGCGATGATCCGCCCGCTCGCATCGGCGGCGGGCGCGCGGCGCGCACGGCTCGGCAAGTCCCTGACGGGCGTCATGAGGTTCATCGTGGCTGGTCCCCTGCTTACGTCCCTCATGGTGAGTACCCCATGAGTCCGGGTCAACGGAGAAAGGGTTAACGGCCCCGCGACCGCGACGAGAACGGAACGAGTCCGGAACGAGCGGGACACAAGATGTTGAGTCCTGTGGCCAGCAAGGGACTCAAGCGGCTGTGGTGTGGCCCGCAGGACTCGCCTCATCGACGATCGTCGTGAGCACAGCCGCCTCGCGCACCAAAGCGAAGCTGCGGCGGTGCAATGGGGTAGGACCGAGTTCGCGCAGGGCGCGGCGATGGTCGGGCGTGGGATAGCCGCAATTGCGCTCCCAGCCGTAGCCCGGATGCTCTGCGGCATGTACGGCCATGATGCGGTCGCGGGTGACTTTGGCGATGATCGATGCTGCGGCAATCGAGCGGCAGCGCGCATCGCCCGCGACGATCGCCCGGCCCGGGCGGTCCCAGCGCGGCGAACGATTGCCGTCGACCAATACGAAGGCGGGGTCGAAGCCCAGTGCCTCGACCGCGCGCGCCATCGCGAGCATTCGCGCCCAATAGATGTTGAGCGCGTCGATCTCCGCCGCGCTGACGATCCCTACTCCGCACCGCGCCTGGACCATCAAGCGGTCATGGATCGTCTCGCGCGCTTCCGCCGAGAGTTTCTTGCTGTCGTCGATCCCGCGCGGGAAGCGATCCCGGTCGAGCACCACGGCTGCGGCCACCACGGGACCCGCGAGCGGCCCGCAACCGGCCTCGTCCACTCCCGCGAGCGGCAATGGGTGATCCTTCTCGAGCTTGAAGCAGGGGCGCGCCATGAACCCGGTGATTACAAAGCCCCGGCGCCCGGCGTCCAGCGGCAACTTCGCCACGGGTGAGGCATTGGTCGGTCATGCCGATGGCGCTGCAAGCTGGCCTGTGGGGTCTATTATCGGGTTCGGCGCTGCTGCTGGGCGCGCTCGCTGGCTGGTTCATACCCTTCTCGAAACGCTCCATCGCCGGGATCATGGCCTTTGGCGCGGGCGTGCTGATCAGCGCGCTGTCGTTCGAATTGATGGAGGAAGGCTGGAAACTGGGCGGAATCCTGCCCGTCGCCGGAGGATTTCTTGGCGGCGCGGGGCTGTTCACCGGATTGAACCTCCTGCTCGCCCGCTACGGCGCCCGGCACCGCAAGCGCTCCGGAGGCGAGAAACGTGCCGAGCAGGCGGATGAAGCAGCGGAGTGCGGCAATCCGGCAACGGCGAAAGTATCGGGCAATGCCTCGGCGCTGGCACTGGGTGCGCTGCTTGACGGTATCCCCGAATCGCTGGTGATCGGGATCAGCCTGATCGAAGGCGGGCGGATCGGACTGGTCGCGGTCGCGGCGGTGTTCCTCTCCAACCTGCCCGAGGGACTGTCGAGCGCGGCCGGGATGCGCAAGGAAGGCAAGAGCGCGACCTTCACCTTCGCCTTGTGGGGCGGGATCGCCGTGATCGCGGGCGTTTCCGCCACGCTCGGATTCTTGCTGTTCGCGGGCGCCAGCCCGATGCTTGTCGCTTTCGTCCAGGCGCTCGCCGCCGGTGCCATCCTGGCGATGGTCGTCGACACGATGGTCCCCGAGGCGTTCGAGGGCACGCACGACTTTGCCGGGATCATCGCCGTCGCCGGCTTCCTGCTGGCCTTCGCCCTCAGTAAATGGGCCTGAGCAGCCTCAGGCCTCGGCGCCCGCCTTCAGGCGGTTCTGGAAGCTCTTGCGAAGCTTGGCGAGCTTGGGCGGGATGACCGCCATGCAATAGGGGTTGCTGCGCCCTTGAGTCGCCCAATAATCCTGATGATAGTCCTCGGCGGGATACCAGGTCGACGCGGGCTCGATGGTGGTCACGATCTTGCCGCCGTCCGCATTCAGCGCGGCAATCTTGGTCCGTGCCGCGATTTCCTGCTCGTCCGATAGCGGGAAGATGGCGCTGCGATATTGCGTTCCCACGTCATTGCCCTGGCGATTGAGCTGGGTCGGGTCATGGGTCGCGAAGAACATGTCGAGCAGGTCTTCATAGCCGACCACGTCGGAGTCATAGGTAACGCGGATCGCCTCGGCATGGCCAGTGTCCCCGCCGCAGACCTCTCGATAGGTCGGATCGGGCTGGTGCCCGCCGATATAGCCGCTTTCGACCAGGCTGACGCCCGCGATGTCGAGGAACACCGCTTCGGTGCACCAGAAGCAGCCGCCGGCGAGGATCGCTTGTTCTTGCATGGATAAGCTCCGTTCGTTCGGAGCCGATATGGGCCCTGTCGCGGCCGACGCAAGCCGCGGTCAGCGCTTGAAGCTGGCCTTGAGGCTGGCGAGTTCGAGCCTCTTGCCCGCCCATTCGGCGAGCTCCTCGAAGCTCAATTCCTGATCGAACACGATGCCGGCACGGCGATCGGAATACCAGCGGACGATGCCCTTGATCGGGCGAAGGCTCTCGACCACGACGACGACTTTCTCGCCGATGCAATATTCGTCGATCGGCGCGACCTTCATTCCGCCGAGCGAGATATCCTGCACCTCGACCTTGTAGTAGAGCTTGCCGAGCTTGACGCTGGCCGCGCAGGCGATGTCGAGGCGCGGCGGGCGCGGGCGGAAGCCGTGGCGCGGCTTGCGACCCGCCAGCAACTCGCCGAGGTCGACGCCACCGTCGAATTTGAGGCCGATCAGCCCGTCGCGGATCCACACCACGCTCGACGGGATCGACTGGCCACTGATCTCCACCGTCACCGCCTCGCCAACCGGTGGACAGCGCGCGCAATCGGCCATCACCCCGCCCGCCGACATGTTGCGCATGCGGATGAGTTGCGAGCCGATCGCGCTGTCGAGCTTGGCGAGGCGCAGCGTCGGCGAAATCCGCGACTCCAGCCGCTGCTCGGGTGGACGCGGGACGTCCAGGCTCAGCGAGACGTTGGTCGAATCGAATGCGGCCGCATTCTGCTCGGCGGGCTGGGCCCCGCGGCGTCGGATCAGGCTGTGAAACACACAGGCCCCCTTTTTCTCCCTTGCGGGCAAGCACTCGGGGTGCCGGACGGCACTCCTCCGAGAAGGCCTAGCGCAGCGCAGGTTAAGAAGCGGTTGCAACCCATGCGCAAAGCCGTGCAGGGGACGGCCATGATGAGTGAACCGCGACTGCTGTTGATCGATGACGAACCGGCGCTGGCCGAGTTCGTCGCAGCGGCGGCGCGCGAGTGCGGTTATGAGCCGGCGGTCGCGTCGAACGAGGCCAGCTTCCATCGCCTCTACGAGGCCAGCCCGCCCGCCGTGGTCGTGCTGGACCTTGGGATGCCCGACACCGACGGGGTCGAATTCCTCCGCTATCTCGCCGCGCACGATTTCGATGGACCGGTGCTGATCGTCTCCGGCTTCGACCGCCGCGTGCTGGAAAGCGCCTTCCGGCTGGGCGCCGCGCTCGGCCTCACCATGGTCGGACCGCTGGAGAAGCCGGCGCGGCTCGACGATCTCGAGCAACTGCTCCTGTCGCTGAAGCCCGGCGTCACCCCGTGAACCGGGACGATAGGCTCCTGCTCGACGACCTCGAGCGGGCGCTGATCAGGAACCACGGCCTGCGGCTGGTCTACCAGCCCAAGGTCGCCTGCGCGGACGGCAGCCTGGTTCGGGTCGAGGCATTGATGCGCTGGACCCACCCCGATTTGGGGCCGGTCTCCCCGACCCGCTTCGTGCCGCTGGCCGAGGCGCATGGACTGATCGATACCCTCACCCAATGGGCGTTGCGCAACGCGCTGCGGCAGTGGCGGTTGTGGAAAGCCGTGGGTCTCGACACCGCCGTTGCCGTCAACATCTCTGCGGTCAGCCTCGAGCACCTCGACTTTCCGGACCTGGTCGAGCGCATGTGCCGCGCACTGGATGTGCCGATCGACCGGCTGGTGCTGGAACTCACCGAAGGCGCGACCCAGCCGCTGATCAAGCTGATGGACACACTGACCCGCTTCCGGATCAAGGGCGTCGGGTTGGCGGTGGACGACTTCGGGACCGGTTATTCGGGCCTGATCCAGCTGCGCCGACTGCCCTTTACCGAGATCAAGATCGATCGCCAGTTCGTCACCGACCTGCCGCGCAGCCGCGACGACGCGGTAATCGTCCGCGCGGTGGTCGAACTGGCGCATGGTCTCGGCCTGTCGGTCACCGCCGAAGGGGTCGAGACGGTGGAGCAACTGGCCGCCCTGCGCGAGCTCGGATGCGACCTGGTCCAGGGGTATCTCCTTGCGCACCCTCTCGAACCCGGCGACCTCGTCGCCTGGGCAAGCCGCCACAAAAGGCGCTGGAAATTGCTGATTCGGCCGCCCGAGGATCCGCATCTGCGCAAGCGGATCGAGGCGCACGCCTGACCTTAGCGGCCAGCAAGGCTCCTGGCCTGCGCCATTGCCTCCACGCCGGCGTCGATCGTCGCGTCGTGCTTGGCAAAGCACAGTCGGATCAGCCCGGTCTCGGCCTTGGCTTCGTAAAAGGGCGACAGCGGAATGACCGCTACCCCGGCCTGGCGGACGGCGAGGTCGGCGAAGTCGCGGTCCTGCATCGCGATCCCCGAAGCGCTTAGGTCGACGCATTGGAAATAGGTCGCCTCGCTCGGCAGCAGGACATAGCCGGCTGCCTCAAGCCCTTCCGCCAGACGCCTCCGGGCCCTTGCAAAGCCGAGGCGCGCGCCCTCCAGCCACTCGGGATGGCCGAGCCCGAAGGCGACCGCCGCC
>JANPKL010000172.1:0-29764 GCA_031425975.1 Sphingomonas sp. | reverse complement strand
CCGCCGCCGGTCGCGGCCTCGGTGTTCGACAGACGCGAGCCGACGCCGTGGCCCGGCGTGCTGGGCGCATCGTCCTGGTCCTGCCCCGCACCCTCCTGGCCCGAACGGAGCGTGCGGTTGCCCTCCTCCGACAGGCTCTCTTTTTCCTTGCGCTCGAGCGTTTCGAACTGGTCCTTACCGCCCTCGGTGTCGCCGCTCGCAATTCGCTCGGCGACCCCGTCGCGGCGCGCCTGCTCGAAGGTCGTGGGCTCGGGGATGAGTGGCTCGGACTGGCCGTGATCGTGATTCATGATGGTCTCCTCTTCATCCTGACCCAACGCGCCAGTGGCTTTGGAGTGCCTGCGCTGCGGTGTTACAGTGCCTGCGCGGCGGCGTTACAGTGCCTGCGCGGCGGCGTGGGCGCTGGCCCAGGCCCATTGGAAATTATAGCCGCCGAGCCAGCCGGTGACGTCCACTGCCTCACCGATCGCATAGAGACCGGGGACCTTGCGGGCGGCCATGGTCTGCGACGAAAGGTCGGCAGTGCTGATCCCGCCGACGGTGACCTCGGCCTTGGCGAAGCCCTCGCTGCCATTGGGCTCGAACGACCAGTCGGCGAGCCGCTGCTCGGCTAGGGCCAGCGCCTTGTCGGGGACGTTCCGCAACTCGGCGGGGAGACCGAGCCGTTCGGCCAGCGTGTCGGCGAGGCGGCCGGGGAGAGTGTCGGCAAGCACGCCCGACAGCTTCGCCTTTGGCCGCTGACGCTTGGCCTCGCGCAGCCAGCCGGGTGCGACTTCGGGAAGAAAATCGATCCCGACCACCTGGCCGTGGCGCCAGTAGCTGGAGACTTGCAGGATGGCGGGGCCGCTTAGGCCGCGATGGGTGAATAGTGCGGCTTCGCGGAAGGAAGCGCCGCCGCAGCGCGCCTCGACCGGGGCGGCGACGCCGGACAGTGTGCGGAACAGCGCTTCTTCGCCGCCCAGCGTGAGCGGGACCAGCGCCGGGCGCGGCTCGACCACCTTGAGGCCGAAGCGCCGCGCGAGATCATAAGCGAAGTCGGTCGCACCCAATTTGGGGATTGAGGGGCCGCCGGTGGCGATGACCAGGGCGGGGGCTTCAGCCTCGCCGACGTGGAAACGGCCATCGGTATGATCGATCGCGCCGAGCGGCTGGCCGAAGCTGTAGTTCACCCGGCCCGCATCGCATTCGTCGAGTAGCAGGCGGACGATCTGCCGTGCCGAGCCGTCGCAGAATAACTGCCCCAGCGTCTTCTCGTGCCAGGCAATGCCGTGCTTCTCGACCAGGGCCAGGAAGTCCTGCGGCGTATATCGGGCTAGCGCCGAGCGGGCGAAATGCGGGTTGGCGCTGAGATAGCGGTCAGGCGCGGTGTGGAGGTTGGTGAAGTTGCACCGCCCGCCGCCCGATATCAGGATTTTGCGCCCCGGCTCGGGTGCGTGGTCGAGGAGCAAGATCCGGTGCCCGCGCTGGCCAGCGGCGGCCGCACACATCAGCCCGGCCCCGCCGGCTCCGAGAATGATCGCGTCGTAGGATTTAGGGGCCGGCATATCGGAGCCCTAGCGCCTTCACCGGCTTGTGCCGAGCGGTGTCGAGGCGTCCCTCGCCTTCGCTGGGGATTAGCGGGACTAGTTGCCCTCGAGCGGGAGTGTGTCTTCCTCGTAATCGACGCCGGCGGCAGCGCCTTGTGCGTCGGCGAGATCGCGGGCGGCGAACTCAAGCTCGAGGCCGCTGGCGGCGTCGCCCGCGAGCTCATTGGGGCTGGCGAGGGGGTGCTCGTTGCTGAACGCGTCGTCGTCGCCCTCGGGCGGGGCGGAGTCGATCCGAGTGGGGTCGATTTCGGCGGGGTCGACGGCGGGGGTGGGGGTGTCGGTCATGAGGGTGCTCCTTTTGCACCTGAACGAGCGAGGGCCGCAGCGTATCCGCCGCGGCCCTGCAGCCCTCCTTCAGGAGGGCAGATCGGCGAAGCCGAGTGGAGGTTGGGATCACGAATGTCAGTGATCCGAACCCCTCCGCCATGCTCCGCAAGGCACCTCCCCAGCAAGGGAGGGGCGGTTTACGCGACGCCTTCTTCGAGCTGGAGCTTAATGCCCGGGCCCATCGAGGAGCTGAGCGCCGCCTTCTGGAGATACTTGCCCTTGGCGCCGGCCGGCTTGGCCTTGACGATGGCGTCGACGAAGGCGTCGTAATTCGCCTTGAGGTCTTCGGCCGGGAACGAGCATTTGCCGATGCCGGCGTGGATGATCCCCGCCTTCTCGACGCGGAACTCGATCTGGCCGGCCTTGGCATCGGTCACCGCCTTGGTGACGTCCATGGTGACGGTGCCCAGCTTCGGATTGGGCATCAGGCCCTTTGGCCCGAGCACCTTGCCGAGGCGTCCGACCAGACCCATCATGTCGGGGGTCGCGATGACCCGGTCGAAGTCGATGGTGCCGCCCTGGATGGTCTCCATCAGGTCCTCGGCACCGACCACGTCAGCCCCGGCCTTGGTCGCTTCCTCGGCCTTGGCGCCCTTGGCGAACACGGCCACGCGAACAGTCTTGCCGGTGCCCTTGGGCAGGTTGACGACGCCGCGGACCATCTGGTCGGCGTGGCGCGGATCAACCCCGAGGTTCAGCGCAACCTCGAGCGACTCGTCGAACATGGAGGTGGCGAGGGTCTTGGCGAGCGCAATCGCTTCGTCGATCCCGTAGAACTTCTCGCGGTCGATCTGGCCGGCGAGCGCCTTCTGCTTCTTGGTCTGCTTGGTCATCGGATCAGCCCTCCACAACCTGAAGGCCCATCGCGCGGGCGGAGCCTTCGATGATCTTGGTGGCGGCACCCAGATCGTTGGCGTTCAAGTCCTTCATCTTGGCGGTCGCAATCTCCTCGAGCTGCGAACGCTTGATGGTCCCGGCCGAGACCTTGCTCGGCTCCTTGGAACCCGACTTGATCCCGGCGGCCTTCTTCAAGAGGTAGCTGGCGGGCGGGGTCTTGGTGGCGAAGGAGAAGCTGCGATCGGCGTAGACGGTGATCACCGTCGGGATCGGCATCCCCTTTTCCATCTCCTGCGTCGACGCGTTGAACGCCTTGCAGAATTCCATGATGTTGACACCGCGCTGACCCAGCGCAGGGCCGATCGGCGGGGAGGGATTGGCGGCGCCGGCGGGCACCTGCAACTTAATATAGCCGGTAATCTTCTTGGCCATGATCACTCTCGTTTAGGGGCCCCACGCGCCGGAGCGCGAAGAAGGGCCACGAAGTTTAGCGGTACAAGCGGGCGCCCAAAGACGCCCTCCCGCGGCGAATCCAGATTGTGCTGGAAGAGCACGCCCCTAGCAGGGGTGCGGCGCGAAGGGAAGAGCGCACAGGCAGGCGGTGCAGCGGATGCCCGCCCGTGCGCTGTTCAGTCGATCAACCGCGGACGGGGGCTGGCGGCGGTGGCGGCGGCGGGGCCGGCGGCTGCGGGCAGTTGTCCGTCGCAAGGATCACGGTGCCGTCATAGCAGGTCTGCGTCGCGGGCGGCGGCGGCGGAGGCGGCGCTGCCTCGACCATCGGGGCGGGCGCCATCATCGGCGCGGCGCTGCGCCCGCCAAAGTTGAAAGTCAGGCTGGCGAGCAGGCTGTGCGACGAGAAGCGATCGCCGAAATCGGTGTTGAGCCCGGCGGTGGTGCGCCGCTCGACGAAGATCGGCGAGGCGGTGGTGCCGAGGTTGAGGAGGTCGGGATTGCCCTGGACCAACGTCACCTCATCATCGCTCAGCGACAGCCTGGCGGTGCGGAAATAACGATACTTGATCCCGAAATCGATATTGTCACTGACCGGATAGCGCACGCCGGCGAGCGCCTGATAGGCCCAGGCATCGTCTCGGTTGCCGAGCAGCTTGACCCGCGCGCGGCCAAAACCGCCACCGGCGAAGAAGCCCAGTCCGTCATTGCCGCCAATGTCGAGCAGCGCGTTGGCCATCGCCGACATCACCGTGACCCGGCCGTCGACATTGTCGGTGGCGAGCGCGGCAAAGCCCGGCGCGAAGGGATCGGGCGCGGCGGACGGGCGATTGAGTGCGATGCTCAGCGCGGCAAGCTCGGCGGCGCCGAAGCGATATTCCTCGAGCTTGGCGCGCTTGTAGCCCAGTTCGAGCTCGCCCCGGATGATCCCGAAATCGTAGCCGGCCACGGCATCGAGGTCATAACCCCTCTTGTAGTCGACCCGGATCGCGCCGGGCAGGATGGTATCGCCAGCCACGGCCGGGCCGCTCGGCGTGGTGGGGGTCTGGGTGGTGGTGAAGTCCACGAGGACATCCGCCTGGTTGGTCTTGGGCGCCATTATACCGCCGCTGACCCCGAAATAAGGTTGACCATCGCGGGCATGGGCAGGTGCGGCGATCACGATCATGGTGCCGACCAACAGAAGCTTTTTCATCGCAAATTCCCCTAGTTCGAATTCCCTGCGGGCCGCAGCGACGCTTGGTCTCTGGTCCTCGCCCGGCCGCAACGAGGGAAGCAGGCTGCGCGCCCGCTCCCCCCGCTATTCTAGCCCAAAGTGCTCAAGCGGATGGTGCCGTTGACCCCGGACGGGAAGAACCCGCCCTGCGAGGCTGCGGCGTCGGTCAGATAGACAATGTTGAGGACATCGCCCGGCGTGCGACTGTAGACGATCGCATTGGCGTCGGTCGGAACGATGTTCGAGGAATTGCCGCGCTGGGCGACCCCCTGATCGACATCGGTCGGTCCGTCGAGCCGGTCGCGAGCATCGGAGATCTGCTCGGTCGCCGTGCGCAGTGACGGAGTCTGCAGGCCCTTGCCATAAAGTACTGTGCGGACGAGCCCGGCGTGATAGGCCTCGGCGGCAAGAATGCCGGCAGCGGCTTCGAGGAAGGTCTTGTTGGTGATCAGCGGCGATGCACCTTTGTAGGCGGTAACCCCGACGTCCTCGAAGATGAACGCGCCGAGCAGGAAGTTCTCGTCATTGGCATAAGGATCGAATGCCTGGCCCGGGCCGATCAGTCCCGCCGCCCGCGCCGCTGCCGAAAAAGCGCTGTTGGCGTCGGAAGCGATGTTGATCGCCGGTTGCGCCACCGCAGCACTGCCGAGCGCCGAGCGCAGGAACGCGACATGCTGGCGCTCGTCGTTTGCAATCTCGCGGGCATATTGGGCGACGACCGGATCCGTGAAGGCGACCTGCCGTCCGCCCGTGACCGCACCCTGCGTGCCGGTGCCGCCCAACAGACTGGCGGGCAAACCGGTTCCGAACGCCGCAAAGGCGTAGAATTGCGCCTCGAGATATTCGAGATTGAGGGCGAAATTCAGAATGTCGGCATCCGAGAGACTGCCGGCCGGGGTTGGCGTCGGGGTGCCCGTGCCCGGCCCGCCCGGCGACCCGGGCAAGGTGACGAACGGGTCGTCATTGCCGCCGCCGCCGCCGCCGCCGCAGGCCGCCAGTGCGGATGCCCCGGCGAACAGCGCTGCAGTCGAACCACCGCGAAGGAAGGCGCGCCGCGCGTCCCGCCGCTTGTCGCACGCGTCCAAAACTTCGGACATTTGATCTTTATCGTACATGATAGGTCTCCGGTCCGAAGGGCTCAATTCGCCTGGCTGGTGCGGATGGTGCCGTTGACGCCGGCCGGGAAAAACCCGCCCTGCGACCGGGCCATTGCGGTGAGATACACGATATTCAGGACCTCGCCGGCCGAGCGGCTGTAGGCGAGACCATTGGCATCGAGCGGGGCGATATTCGACGCATTGTCGCGGACCGCGATCCCCTGGTCCTTGTCGGACGGACCATCGAGGCTGTCGCGGGCATTCGAGATGGCCTCAGTGGCGCTGATGAGGGAAGGGGTCTGGATACCCTTGCGGTAAAGCGTCGTGCGGACCAGCGCCGCATGATAAGCCTCGACCGCCAGGATCCCGGCGGCCGCCTCGAGGAAAGTCTTGTTGCTGATCAGCGGCGCCGCGCCCTTGTAGGCAGTGACCCCGACATCCTCGAATATGAACGCGCCGAGAAGGAAGTTCTCGTCATTGGCATAGGGATCGAAGCTCTGCCCCGGGCCGATCAGCCCGGCGGCGCGTGCCGCGGTCGAGAAGGCGCCAGTCGGCGAGCTCCCGATGTCGATCGCGGGTTGCGCCACCGCCGACGCCCCCAGCGCAGTGCGCAGGAAGGCGACATGGGCCTGCTCGTCCGACGCGATCTCATTGGCATATTGCGCGACGATCGGGTCGGTGAAGGTCACCTGCCGGCCCCCGGTTACGGCACCCTGTGTGCCGGTGCCGGTGGTGAGTCCCGCAGGCAGGCCCGCGCCGGTCACCGCATAAAGGTAGAATTGCGCCTCGAGATATTCGAGGTTGAGCGCGAAATTGAGGATGTCGGCATCCGACACCGTCGTCTGGGCCGAGACCCTTTGTCCCCCCATCGTCAGCACCAGCGGCGTGGCACAGGCCGCCGTGGCGGCGATTCGGAAGAAGTCGCGGCGCTCATTGCGTCGCTTTTCACGGCCCTCCAGGACTTGAAGGCTCAAGGTTTCCTGCATCGCGACTACTCCTTCGACACGGCTGACATGGGATTGATGCTCAAGCTGCGCAGGTCGCGCACACGAGATACGGCGGATCGGGATTGGCGGATGCAGGGCCGCGAGAAAAAAGCCGCGGGTGCGCTGCAAGAAATCGTAAATGACGAAGGGCATAGCTCGGCGCAGTAAGGCGCGGCCGATGTCGTCGGGTCGAGCGATGGCAGGAAGGAATGGAGTGCCGGATGCGCGTCATGGCGCAGTAAAGGATGGAAGCGACATGCAACAGGCTCTCCGACTTACTTGGCCTTAACGGCCGTTCATGTCGCGGGTTCCCACCGTCGTCGGTGCCGTGTCGATTTTTTCGGGGCGCACGATTCCACGACTCTGCAATTGCCGCGGCGAAGGAGCATGGACGGCAGCGGGATTACGCGCGCCGTTCTCAAATCGTGCAGGCTGGCGGCAATATGCAGCAGGCCAAGCGGTGGTCCTTGCGGGCGGACCCGCGGAGCCGCGTTACTTGGCGCGTTCGACCTGTTCGAATTCCAGCTCGACCGGGGTCGCGCGGCCGAAGATGGACACGCCGACCTTGACCCGGCCACGGTCGAAATCGAGTTCCTCGACCAGCCCGTTGAAGCTGGCGAAGGGACCGTCGAGCACCTTGACGCTGTCGCCAATCTCATAGTCGACGCTGATCTTAGCCTTAGGCGCGGCGGCGGCGGCTTCTTCCTTGGTGTTGAGGATGCGCGCGGCCTCGGCCTCGCTGATCGCCTGCGGCTTGCCATTGGGGCCGAGGAAGCCGGTCACCTTGGGCGTGTTCTTGACGAGGTGGTAGACGTCGTCGTTCATGCCGAGCTTGGCGAGCACGTAGCCGGGGAAGAACTTGCGGTCGCTGGTAACCTTCTTGCCGCGGCGGATCTCGGTGATCTTCTCGGTCGGGACCTCGACCGATTCGACCAGCGGCTCGAGGTTGAGGCGCTTGGCCTCGGACAGGATCGAATCGCGAACCTTGTTCTCGAAGCCCGAATAAGCGTGGATGATGTACCAGCGGGACATGTTCGTGCCTTTAACCGAGGAGGCTGAGGAGCCAGCGGACGATCGCGGCAAACGCACTGTCCACGGCGAAGAAGAAGATCGCGAGGAGCGCGGTCAGGATGAACACCATCACCGCGGTGACCCAGGTCTCCTTGCCGGTCGGCCAGACGACCTTGCCGGCCTCGACGCGGACCTGGCGGATGAATTCGCCGGGAGTAACCTTGGCCACTGTTTGCGTGCCTCACGGGTGAGAGGAAAAAGATACAAAAACGAGGTCCGCGGATGGCTCCGCCGGACCTCGGTTGAAGGGCATGTAGCGCGAAGATCGAGAAGGTTCAAGGCGAGGTCCGCGCGCCTCGCACCGGGCCGTCACGGAGATGAACCCCGTGACGTCGATCCGGTCCGCGTCAGGGTGGCTTGCCCATCCTGACCAGCCTGCAAGCCACGGCAGGTCGGCCGACCGTGCGACTCGCTGCGCGACCGGCTCCTAGCTGCGCTAGTCGTCTGCCTTCGGCCTGGCAGGGGCAGGGGGACTCGAACCCACGACCCTCGGTTTTGGAGACCGATGCTCTACCAACTGAGCTATACCCCTAGGCCGGGGGCGGCGTTACCCCCTGCCCGACGCGAGGGCAAGCGCGGTTTCGGGGTGGAAGGACCCCTCCGAGACCGCTGCGGGAATGCCGGTTTCGAACAGCGCAAGGAGCTCCAGCGTCAGTGGAACCCGCAACAGCTCGGGACGTTTCCATGTCCGTAGAAGCGTTTTGTCCATTGCACGACACTCGCTGAATTAGTTCATGGTATCAAGGCGTTAACGCAACCGAGACGGTGTCTTATTAAGCCGTATCGGATTTGACCTGCCTCGCGAAAGCGGGTCGAGGGTTAAGTTTGAATATGCTCGGTCATCGGGATGGGATGGCTGCCGTCCGCACTATTGGGAAACACGCCACGCCATGAGTTATCTCGAGAAGCCGGAAGCCTCGCAGTTGATCGGCGATGCGGTGATGGAGCAATTCGTCACCCTGACGGGGGATGAGGCCGCGGCCGCCCGACGTCTGCTTTCCAAGCTGGTCGGCGGCGCGCCTGCGCCGGCCATCCCGGGCGAGGCGATGATCGATACCGGCGACGACCTGCGCACGTTGGCCCGAACCGTCTACCTCAGCCGCAAGCGCCGCGCCGAGCATTTCGGCCCCGCGCTGTTCAGCGAATATGCCTGGGACATGCTGCTGGTGCTCTACATCTACGGCGACCGCGGCGAGCGGCTGTCGGTCACCCGGCTTGCCGAGTTCAGCGAAGCGCCGCTGACCACCGCGATCCGCTGGCTCGACTATCTCGAAAGCCAGCGGCTGATCGTCCGCCTGCAATGCCCGAACGACCGGCGCAAATACTTTGTCCATTTGAGCGACAAGGGCCGGACGACGCTCGAAAACTACTTCCGCCACGTCCGCGAAAGCGGATTTCCGGCGGAGGCGATCTAGGCGGCGGAGGCGATCCAGGCCCGCTGGCCGGATTGGCTTCAGGCAGCGATGTCGAGGGGGACGATTTCGCCGGAGAGGTAGAGGTTGCGGGCCTTTGTACGCGAGAGTTTGCCCGAGCTTGTGCGGGGCAGGGTACGCGGGGCGATCAGCTCGACTACCGGGGAGATGCCGGTGATGGCGCGGACCCGCTCGCGAATGTCGTCGCGCAGACGGCCGCGCTCGGCCAGGTCGGATACTCGGCAATGGACCAGCACCGCGGGCTGCTCCTCGCCCGACGGGCCTAAAATGGCGAAGGCGGCAATGTCGCCGGCCTTGAAGCCAGGCAATTGCTCGACCGCCCATTCGATGTCCTGCGGCCAGTGATTGCGGCCGTTGATAATGATCATGTCCTTGGCGCGGCCGACGATGAAAATGTAGCCGGCCGAGAGATAGCCCATGTCGCCGGTGTCGAGCCAGCCGCCGACCATGCAGGCCTCGGTCGACTCGGTATCGCGGAAATAGCCCGCCATGACGCTGGCGCCGCGCACCCAGACCTTGCCGATCTCGCGGTCTGGAAGGAGCGCGCCGACGGCGTCGCGGACCTCGATCTCCATCCCCTCGACCGCGCGGCCGCAATTGACGATCGCGCGGTAGCGCTTGGGCCGGTCCTGGCCGTCGGGAGCGGACGCGCCCGACAGCTGGCTCTCCTCGACCAGTTCGAGCCGGATGCCCTCGCCCGGCGGCATCAGCGATACCGCCAGCGTGGCTTCGGCCAGACCATAAGAGGGACAGAAGCTCGACGCCTTGAAGCCGGCGTCGGCGAAGGCGTCGACGAAGGCCTGCATCACGTCGGGGCGGATCATATCCGCGCCATTGCCCGCGATCCGCCAGCGCGACAGATCGAACCGCTCGCCGGCCTTGATCTGCGAGCTCATCCGGCGCGCGCAAATGTCATAGCCGAAGGTCGGCGAATAAGAGAGGGTGGTGCCGGGGTTGCGGCTGATGAGGTCGAGCCAGGCGAGCGGACGTCGGGCGAAATCCTCGGTCTTGAGGAAATCGACACTGAGCTGGTTGGCGATCGGCGACAGGAAACAGCCGACCAGCCCCATGTCGTGATACCAGGGCAGCCAGCTGATGCAGCGGTCGGTGTCCTCGACCTGCAGGCCGAGACCGTGCGCGCGCAGATTGTCGAGCAAGGCGTGGTGGGTCACCGCGACACCATGCGGGAAGCGGGTCGAGCCGCTCGAATATTGGAGATAAGCGATGTCGCCCGGCCGCGCTTCGGGAAGCGGCGCGGCGGGGTCATGGGGGCAGGCGGCAAGCTCGTCCCAGCTCGTCGCGGCGACCTGGCGGCGCTCGGCCGCGGCGGTGCAATAATCGGCAAGCTCGGCGGGATAGAGGAACAAGGCCGGGTCGGAGCTGGTCAGCATGACCGTCAGTTGTTCGACATAGGCGTCGCGCCCGCCGAAGCTGGTCGGAAGGGGCAGCGGGACCGGCCACAGCCCGGCATAGACCGCACCGAAGAAACCAGCGGCAAATTCGGGCCCAGTCTCGGCGACCAGCGCGATGCGATCGCCCGGCTTGTGCCCGAGCGCGAGCAGGCGGCGGGCATGGGCGAGCGCTACGGCCCGCAGCTCGGCGAACGGATAAGCGTGGCTGAGCTTGCCCCGCGGATCGTGGAAATTGAGGCCGCGCGCGCCCTTTGCGGCATAGTCGAGTGCCTCGCCCAGCGTCCCGAAATCGGCGATGCGGCGGGGCAAGGGGTCGAGCGTCGGGGTGGCGCCGGGCGGCGAAAGGCAATCGGTGATGGTCGTGGCGTCGAGCACGCTGTTATGTCCTGCTGCGTACGACAGATACGCGAAGAGTGAGCGGCCGGATGCCGCGCCTTGGCCGGCCATGGTTGTTCGCGGGGGACTGTGGCACAATCAAGGCGTCTGGGGGAGCGGCAGGGCGTGAGCGGGAGCGAAACGGGCAGCGAGGAGGGCGGGAAACGGCGACGACGCGTGCCCAGGCCGCTCGATCCGGCGAGTCTCGATGAAATGGCGCTGTCCTACGTCGCGCGCTTCGCGACCAGCCGGGCCAAGCTGCTTATGTACCTTAAGCGCAAATTGCGCGAGCGCGGCTGGGCGGGGGAGGCGGAACCGGCTCTCGAAGCATTGGCCGAAAAGCTTATCCGGCTAGGGTTCATCGACGATCGCGCTTTTGCCGAGGCCAAGGCCGGCAGCCTCACCCGGCGCGGGCTGGGCGTCCGGCGGGTGAGGGCGGCGTTGGGCGCGGCGGGGATCAGCGCCGACGACCAGGGTGCGGCCCTCGACGGCGCGGCGGGACAGGCTTGGACCGCGGCGCTGCGTTTTGCCGAACGTCGTCGGCTCGGACCCTGGGCCGCGGCCCCTGCGGGGCCGGAAGCGGGCCGCAAGGCGCTTGCTGCAATGCTTCGCGGGGGGCATGATTTTGCGGTCGCGCGAAGGATCGTCGCGAGCCTGCCCGGAGAGGTCCCTGAGCCCCCCTGAATTGTCCGGACAACCCTATTCGTTTTGGTTACGTAACCTTTTGCATTCTACGAAGCTCATGCTATGCGTAGCAACGTGCAACGGGAGTATGCGTCAGCGTCGGGGGGCGATGACGGGGTTGAAGCCTTGGAGGCGGCACCCGCAGATGTCCCCGACTCGGCCCAGCGGGTCCACGGGCGAATCAAATGGTTCGACTCGACCCGCGGCTTTGGCTTCCTGATCAGCGACGACATCGAAGACGATATTCTCGTGCATTTCTCGGTCCTGAGAGAGCATGGCCGGCGCAGTTTGCCCGAAGGGGCGGTTGTGACTTGCGACGTCGTGCGGCAGGATCGCGGGCTGCAGGCGATCCGGATCGTCGAAATCGACCTTGCCGATGCGGTGCCAATTCCGGCAAGCGCCGTGGTGGGCGAAGATCGCTCGGACCGGACCGCCCTGATGGACGGCGCCGGGCCGTTCGAGCCGGTGGAGGTCAAGTGGTTCAATCGCGTCAAAGGCTATGGCTTCGTCACGAGGGTCGACACGCCCGACCAGGACATCTTCCTGCACATGGAAACAGTGCGCCGGGCGGCGCTGAACGACTTGCAGCCGGGGGACCGGCTGGAAGCGCGGATTGCGGAGGGGCGCAAGGGCCTGACCGCGGTCGACCTCCAAGAGGGCTGAGCCGGCTGGCATTGCTGGCGGCACTGCCGCTGGCGCTGACTGCCGCCGCCTGCCAGCCGAGCGGCGAGGGTAGCCCGAAACTGGAGCAATCCGCCGCTGGCCTGGAGCAAGTGCCGCTGACGATCCGCAAGGCCGACGGGACCGAGCATCGCTTCACCGTCGAGGTCGCGCGCAGCCCTGAGCAGCAGCAGCAGGGGCTGATGAACCGGTCCTCGCTGGCGCCGAATGCGGGAATGATCTTCCCGCAGGAACCGGTCCGCCCGGCGAGCTTCTGGATGAAGAACACGCTGATCCCGCTCGACATCATCTTCGTCCGCTCCGACGGCACGATCGCCAATATCGCCGAGAATACGGTGCCATTGAGCCTCGACCCGGTGGTCAGCGTCGAGCCGGTGGCACTGGTGCTGGAACTCGCTGGCGGGCGGGCGGCGGAGCTGGGGGTGAAGGCGGGGGACAAGGTGCGCTGGTGAGGGTTGGCGCATTCTTTCCTCCCCGTCGCTGCGCGACTGGGAGGAAAGGCAGCCGCCCCCTGCCATAAGAAATCTTGCCCCCCTCCCGCCCGCCGGGCTAGGGCACCGGCACCATGGGAACTCTCGCCAATATCTTCACCTGGTGGAACGGGGCCTCGCTCGGCACGCGCATCTTTACGCGGCGGCATGGGCGCGAGGTCGGGCGCGATGCGCTCGGCAATGTCTATTTCGAGCACCGGAAGGACGCCCGGCGCCGCTGGGTTATCTACGCCGGGTCGAACGACAGCAGCCGGGCGCCGCCGCAGTGGCAGAGCTGGCTGCGCGGGCAGATCGGCGACGTGCCCGACAAGGCGCTGCCGCCGCGCCGCGCGTTCGAGCAGCCCGCGGTGGCCAATCTGTCGGGCACGAGCGAGACTTGGCGCCCGGCGGGATCGCTCAGCCGCGGCGGCACACGGCCGGCGGCAACTGGCGATTATCAGGCATGGACCCCGGACTGAAGTGACCGGCAAGTTCGCCGCCTGGCTCGCGCTCGGGCTTCTCACCGCCGGTTGCGATCGCCTGCCCGGCGCGCAGGGTCGGGCCGAACAGGCAGAGCGCAAGGCCGCGGCGGCCCGGCCGGTTGCGCCGCCAACCCCCATCGCCCCCGGGACCACCCCGATGGCCGAGCGGGTCGCGGTGCTGGGCTTCCTCAACAAGCGCAATGGCATCGCCCGCGACCTCGTGCTTCGCCCCGGGCGGGCGGTGCGGATCAAGGATGTCATCATCCGTTTGAAGGCGTGCGAGACGACCCCGCCGTGGGAATTCGACCCGCTGACCGGAGCGTTCGTGCAGGTCGACGTGGCGCAGCCGGGGGGCGGCTGGAAACGGGTTTTTTCGGGCTGGCTTTACAAGGAAAGCCCGAGCCTCAACGTGGTCGAGCACCCGGTCTACGACGTCTGGCCCAAGAGCTGCACGATGCGCTTCCCCGACGCCGCCGAGCAGGCCGGCGAATTGTCCGACGACAGCAGTCCGTCGAGCGATCCCCAGTCAGGGGCCTGAGCGCCGGCCGGGTCGAGGGCCTCGCGCAGCCGCCGGGCATAGACGGGGCGCGGCACGTCGATCACGCCGAGACTGGCGAGATGGCCGGTCATGAACTGGCAGTCGAACAGGTTGAATCCGGCGAGCCGAAGCCGCGCGACGAGGAACGCGAGGGCGACTTTCGAAGCGTCGACACGGGCCGAATACATGCTCTCGGCGAAGAAAACGCGGCCAATGGCGACCCCGTACACCCCGCCGACCAGCGCTTCGCCCTCCCAGACCTCGATCGAATGCGCGAAACCCGCCTCGAACAGCGCGAGCATCGCGCTCCGGATTGGACGGTTGATCCAGGTTTCTGGCCGATCCGCGCAGCCGTCTATCACGCCCGCGAAGGCCTGGTCGGCGGTGACCCGATAGCGGCCCGAACGGAGCCGTTTGGCGAGGCTGCGCGAGACATGGAAACGTTCCAGCGGAAGGATCGCGCGGGTACGCGGCTCGACCCAGTAAAGCTCGTCGCTATCGCGCGAATCGGCCATCGGAAAAACCCCGGAGGCATAGCCGTGCAGCATCATGGCGGGATCCAGCAGGCCGCTCATCGAACAAGCCTAGCGCCGTTTACCCGCCGCGACCATCGCCTCAACCGGTCAGCGCCGTTATCACCTCTTCGAGATCGAACGGCTTTCGGAGCACCGTAACGTCGGTGAGACCAGGCGGGAGCGGGCGATCCCCGTCGTAGCCGGTGCAAAAGACGATCCTCACGCCGCCGAGCGCAAGCAGCGCCTCGGCGACGGCGAAACTCATCTCGCCCCCCAGATTAAGGTCGAGCAAAGCGGCGTCGGGGCGATGCTCCGCAATCCGGTCCAGCGCTTCGGCGATGGTGGCGCAGGGGCCGATGACGACAATTCCCCTGGCGGACAGCGATTGTTCGAGCTCGAGCCCGATCAGCGCTTCATCCTCGACCACCAGCACGGAGAGCGGCCCTTCTGCGCGAACCGGGGGCGGGACGGCGACGGCTTCGACTGCGGACGCTGGCTCTGCATCCGCCTCCTCCAAGGGAGCGCCGAGGCTATCGACCAACTGACCCGCCGGCAGGCGGATGACCATCTCCAGTCCATCGTCGTGCCAGCGGCGCTCGAGCATTCCCCCGAGTTGCCGTTCGATGCTGGCGGCGATGACGCGGGTGCCGAACCCTTGGCGCGAGGGAGAAGTGACCGCGCTGCCGCTCTCACGCCAGATCAGCGTCAGCGCGCCTTCACTGTCGCGGGCCCAGCGCACGTCCAGGCGGCCCTCGGCTTCGCGCAACGCGCCATATTTGGCGGCATTGGTGGCCAGCTCGTGAATAGTCAGGGCGAGGCTTTGCGCGGCAGCGGGACGGAGCTGGAGCGCCGGACCGTCGACGGCGACACGGTCGGGACGGTCGAGCGTGTAGGCAGCAAGTTCCTCGCCCACGAGATCGGCAAGTCCGACCCCCTCCCAGCGCGCGGCGGAAAGCAGGCTGTGCGCCCTGGCCAGGCTCTGGATCCGACCGATGACGCTGGCGCGGAACGGGACGATGTCGTCGGCGCGGCTGAGCTGGACGACCGACTGGACCACCGCGAGCAGGTTTTTGGCGCGATGGTCGACCTCGCGGGCGAGCATCAGCTCGCGCTCCTCGGCCTGCTTTCGGCCAGTGATATCGATTACCCAGACCCCCACGCTCTGCACGTCGCCCGACGGCCCGCGCACGGGGAAATAGCCGGTCAGCGAATGGCGTCGGATATTCGGCTCGAAAGGCCGATGGCCATCGAGTTCGATGCCGCCGATCGGCTCGCCGGTCGCGAACACCTGCTCGATCTGCCTGTGCGCATTGGGGGCTTCGTGGCCAAGGGCTTCGGCCACGGTTCGCTGCAGATGGGCCTCGACAGGCACTCCATTGGCCCTGGCCAATTCCTCGTTGATGCGGACATAGCGTCCCTCGCGGTCGAAATAGGCAAGGCCGATCGGTGCCGATGTAAGGAGGGTCTCGAGCTCTGCTGTCCGGTCGGCGAGGGTCTGCGCCTGCTCCTTGCGCGCGGTGATGTCGCTGGCTATGCCGGCGACCCGGATCACGACCCCCTCGGCATCGCGGATCAGCCGACCGACATCGGCCACCCACAGGATCCCGCCATCGCGGGTGCGGATGCGATATTCGATCGCAAATTGCTCGGCGGCCTCGCAGGATTTGGCGACGGTCGCCACGACATCGGGGTGATCGTCGGGATGGATGAGCGCGGTCCAGTCGCACAGGGTGGTACCGATCTCGTCGGGCTCATAGCCAGCGAGCTCGAGGATCAAGCCATCGCGTTCGATCGTGCCCGCGATCACGTCCAGTTCGTAGAGCGAGGAGCGGGCGGCGCGCTGGGCCAGTTCGGCGCGTTGGGCCAAGCGGACCAGCTCGGCTTCTGCCTGCTTGCGCTCGCTGATGTCGGAGATGGTGCCAAGCATCCGCAGTGGAGTGCCGTCGTCGTCGTAAATGGCACGACCAGCATTGTTGACGAAACAGGAGGTGCCGCTGCGTATGATTCGAAACTCCGCGTAATAATTGCCGCGCGTGTCGATCGCGGCCGTCACCGACCGCCACAATGCATCAATGTCGTCGGGATGGACGAGCTTCTGGAACGCCGTTGCGGTGCCTTCGAATTGACCGGGGGCGAGTCCGAAGATGTGATAGCATTCCGGCGACCATTCGACTTCGCCGGTTGCCAGGTTCCAGTCCCACATGCCGATGCTCGCGGCTTCCATGGCGAGGCTCAGACGGCGCTCGGATTCGCGATTCAATTCCAGTGCCAGTCGCTCGGCTTCGGCATCCCGGCGCCGATCGGATTGGGAATCGCGTTCGTCGACCGCTGCCGCGAGGAGAAAGATGGTGATTGCGGATACGGCTAGAAAAGCCTGCAGCAGGAACAGATTGGTGCCGTCTGGAAAGGCGAATGGACCAAGCCCGTACAACGCGCCGGCGGTTGCCATGAGGGCTGTCAGGGTCATGCCGATCGTCGCCCCGCGCGGGCCCAGCGCCATGGCCGCCCAGACGAGAGCCGGATAGATCATCCACGCCCGTCCGCTCGATCCGCCGAAGAAGAGATAGGCTCCGATCGCCAGCAGGGCCGACCCAATGACAAGCGCCATCGGCCATGGCCACGACCGGGTGGCGGCGCGCCACGGCGCGGGCGCGCAGGTCAGCAGCAGCGCGCCGACGATCAGGGCGCCGACGGCATTACCGGCCAACCAGGTCAGGAGCACAGGAGCCACCGCGGCGACCTCGATGGTGGTCGACAGGGTCAGCACCATTATGCCGCCAATCGCCGAAACCACAGCCTCGACCAGCGCGGCGCAGCCAAGCGCGACGACGCCGCGCATCGTGGCCAGCCGTTGCCCGGCCCCTTCCGCGATTCGGCAATATACGGCCGCCCCGGCCAGCGCGGCGAAAGCATTGCCTACTCCGATGACCAGTTGCTTCCATTCGGAACCGTCCGTGCACGCCACTTGCGCGGCAGCGAACAATGCCAGCGGAATCGCCAGTGCGGCCCGGCGCCCAAACAGGATGACGACAGCAAGCCCGACCCCCGCCGCCGGCCAGATGGGTGACGCGGCGCCGTCCGCGACCGCCCATTGCAGCCCGATCCAGGCCGCGGCGAAGTAAGCGATGAAGACAAGTGCAAACAGCCGCAGCCTCGCGCGCGGCGCGATCTTGACCCCCGGCGTATCGGCAAGCGCCGTTTCCACCTTGTCGAAACCCCCGTTCCCGAAGGGCAGGCTAGGCCTATCCCACGGGGACGCAAGCGCGATTACAACCACTGCCCGCCCTTCGGCGCAGTCAGTCGGTGCGACCCTGCTCGAGCCAGCGTTCGAGCCACTTGATCGTATAGTCGCCGCTTTCGAAATCGGGGTCGCGCACGATGCGCTGGTGGAGCGGGATATTGGTCTTGGGGCCCTGCACCACGAATTCCTCGAGCGCGCGGCGCAGGCGGCGTATGGCGGCGTCGCGATCCTCGCCCCACACGATCAGCTTGCCGATCATGCTGTCGTAATAGGGCGGCACCTTGTAGCCCGAATAGAGCCCGCTATCGACGCGGGTCTGCAAACCCCCCGGCGCGACGAAATTTGTCACCAGCCCGGGCGAGGGAGCGAAGCTGTCAGGATCCTCGGCGTTGATTCGGCATTCGATCGAATGGCCTCTGAGGCGCACCTGGTCCTGCGTCACGCTCAGCCCGCGCCCCTCGGCGATGCGGATCTGCTCTGCGACCAGGTCGAGGCCGCTGATCATCTCGGTCACCGGATGCTCGACCTGCAGCCGGGTGTTCATCTCGATGAAGAAGAACTCGCCGTTCTCGTAAAGGAACTCAATGGTGCCGGCGCCGCGATAGCCCATGTCGGCCATTGCTTTGGCGACGATCCCGCCCATGTGCGCGCGCTGCTCGGCCGAAATTACCGGCGAGGGCGCTTCCTCGATGACCTTCTGGTGGCGGCGCTGGATCGAGCAATCGCGCTCGCCGAGGTGGATCGCCTGGCCCTCACCGTCGCCGAACACCTGGAATTCGATGTGGCGCGGGTCGCCGAGATATTTCTCCAGATAAACGGTGGCGTCGCCGAACGCGGCCTTGGCCTCGGACGCAGCCTGGCCCATCAGGCTCTCGAGCAACTCCTCGCTCTCGACCACCTTCATGCCGCGCCCGCCTCCGCCCGACGCCGCTTTGATCAGCACCGGATAGCCGATGTCGGCGGCGATCGCCTTGGCTTCCTCGACGGTCTCAAGCGGGCCGGGTGAGCCGGGAACCAACGGCAGGCCGAGCTTGGCGGCGGTGCGCTTGGCCTCGACCTTGTCGCCCATGATCCGGATATGCTCGGGCTTCGGGCCGACCCAGATCAGATTGTGCAGCTCGACGATCTCGGCGAATTGGGCATTCTCGGAGAGGAAGCCGTAGCCGGGGTGGATGGCGTCGGCATGGACGATCTCGGCCGCCGAGATGATGTTGGCGATGTTGAGATAGCTGTCCCGCGCCTGCGGTGGCCCGATGCAGATCGCCTCGTCGGCCAGCCGCACATGCATCGCGTCGGTGTCGGCGGTGGAGTGGACCGCGACGGTGCGGATGCCCAGTTCCTTGGCCGCGCGCTGGATGCGCAGCGCAATCTCGCCGCGATTGGCGATCAGCAGCTTGCTGATTTTGGCCATTTAATCGATGACCATCAGTGGCTGGTCGAACTCGATCGGCTGGGCGTTGGAGACCATCACCTGCGTGATCCGGCCGGCGCGCGGTGCCTGGATCGGGTTCATGACCTTCATCGCCTCGACGATGACGAGGGTGTCGCCTTCCTTGACCGTGTCGCCGACGCTGGCGAAGGGCTTGGCGCCGGGTTCGGCGGCGAGGAAGCAGGTGCCGACCATCGGTGAGCGGACGATGTCGCCGGCGGGCTCGGGGGCGGGCTCGGCGCTCTGGCCGCCCGGGGTCCCGGCCTGTGCCGCGACGACGCTTTGGGGCGCCGCCACATATTGCTGCACCGGCGCCGCGACCGTCAGTTCGCGCTTGACGCGGATCTTGCGGTCGCCGTCCTCGACCTCGATCTCGGTTAATTCGTTGGCGCTGAGCAGCTCGGCCAGCTCGCGCACCAGCGACCCGTCGATCCGCATCTGCTTATGTTCGTCGGCCATGAAACTTTCCTATATTCCGAGCCGCGCGCTCTGTCAGAGCCGGGCGGCGGCGTCCAGTGCAAGCCGGTAGGAGCCCGCACCGAAACCGCTGATCGAGCCGGTGCATACCCCCGCGATCAGACTTCGGCGACGGAAGCTTTCGCGCGCGGCGGGGTTGGACAGATGCACCTCGATCACCGGGGTCGGAATCGCGGCGATCGCATCACGCAACGCGACCGAGGTATGAGTGAAGCCGCCTGCGTTGAGGATGACGGCGTGGACGCCGGTGTCGGCCGCCTCGTGCAGCCAGTCGATCAAATGGCCCTCGTGGTTGGACTGACGCAGGTCGATGTCGACGGTGAGGTGTTGCGCACGCTCGTGGAGCTGCGCGGCAATGTCGTCGAGCGTATCGGACCCATAGACCTCGGGCTCGCGGGTGCCGAGGCGGTTGAGGTTGGGGCCGTTGAGGATGAAAATGCGCTTCACCCACCGTCCTTACCCGCTTGTGCCCAGCGAAGTCGAGACACCCGCGCGAGGCCCCTCGACTTCGCTCGGGGCGAACGGTTAGGGAAGGACCTGATGAGCGAGACGGAAACCCACAGCGTCAAGGTCAACGGCGAGCATCGGCGGGTGGCCGCGGGGACCAGCATTGCGGGGCTGGTCGGCGAATTGGGGCTGGATCCGGCACGGGTGGCAGTGGAGCGAAACTTGATGATCGTGCCGCGCTCGACGCTTGGCCATGTGTTGGTCGAGGATGGCGACGATTATGAGATCGTCCACTTCGTCGGCGGCGGCTGAATTCAGCGAGCAGACGTGAGAACGGGGATGCGGGCCTTGTAGTGGCGGGCGATCTTCTCCACCCGGGCAAAGCTGGTGTTGATCGCGATCCGGGCCTCGGCGACGGCCATCGCGGCCTGGCGGTCGGGGTCGCGTGGATCGGCCCGGCGGCTGCGCGCGAGAGCGCTGGCATAAGCCCGCCAGGCGCGGACATGGATCTGATAGGCGGCCCAGAAATGGTCGGGCGCGCCGCCCTGATCGATCTGTTCCATGCGCGCCGCAACCTCGGCCGGGGGGAGCAGGTCGACGCTCAGATTGTCGGCCCTGAGGATACGCTCGATCGCCGGGCGCGCACGGTTGGCGCGGACGATCACCGTCGCCTGTTCATGGGCATGAGCGGAATACGGACTGGACAAAAAGAGCAACGTTGCAAGCAGCATCGCGACCCTCGTATCAGCGGACATGGCCACTGATCCACTCCCTTCTTCGCCCGTTTCCTTTTCCGCCGCCGACGCCGACGCCGATGGCTGGAGCGTCGCCGGGCGCCATTTTACCTCGCGGCTGATCGTCGGCACGGGCAAATATAAGAGCCTCGAGCAGAATGCCGCGGCGGTGGCGGCGAGCGGAGCCGAGATCGTCACCGTGGCGGTGCGGCGGGTCAATCTGACCGATCCTAACGCGCCCCGGCTGAGCGACTTCATCGACCCCGGGGTCACCACCTATCTGCCCAATACCGCGGGCTGCTTCACTGCCGAGGAGGCGATGCGGACGCTGCGGCTGGCGCGCGAGGCGGGGGGCTGGACGCTGGTCAAGCTGGAGGTGCTGGCCGAGGCCAAGACGCTTTACCCCGACATGATCGAGACCGTCCGCGCGACCGAATTGTTGGCGAACGAGGGGTTCGAGGTGATGGTCTATTGCACCGACGATCCGATCATGGCGCGGCGCTGCGAAAATGCGGGCGCGGTGGCGATCATGCCGCTGGGCGCTCCGATCGGCAGCGGACTCGGCGTGCAGAACCCGGTCACCATCCGCCTCATCGTCGAGGGCAGCAAGGTGCCGGTGCTGGTCGATGCGGGCGTCGGCACGGCCAGCGACGCGGCCTTCGCGATGGAATTGGGCTGCGACGGAGTGCTGATGAACACTGCCATCGCCGAGGCGAAAGACCCGATATTGATGGCGCGGGCGATGAAGGCGGCAGTGCAGAGCGGCCGCCTGGCCTATCGCGCGGGACGGATGGCCAAGCGGCTTTATGCCGATCCCAGCAGTCCGCTTGCGGGACTGATCTGAGCAAAGGCGCAGTCCGCTTGCGGGACTGATCTGAGCAAAGGCCCAGTCCGCTTGCCGGTTGATCTGATCTCGTTCCAAACGGACCTAAGCCCACTCGTTACGGACCCGACTCTTCAGACTCCATGGTTAACAATTTGCTACTGCGAGTCGAAGAGAGAGGGACTCGAGATGCTCGCATGTCCAGGTACATTCACAAACTGCGTGGAATCGCCCTTCGGGATTTTCTCCCCGGGACTTCCGCCCCAGCGCCGCATCGAGAAGATGCCGCCGCCGCTGCCCGCGACCCCCAATAAAGACCTTCCCTACCCCCTCAACCGGGGCCGCCGTTAGTCGCGTGCGCGCTGCCGCAAGGTACTGATGGTCGTCTGGTTGGTGATTACCTCGACGTCGGTCTTGAGATGGAGGAGGCGGACACCCTTGCCGGCCAGCGCCTCGTCTAGCGCAGCGGCGAAATCCTCGGTCCGCTCGACCGTCGCGGCCCAGGCACCATAGGCCCGCGCGAGGGCAGCGAAGTCGGGATTATGGAGCGTAGTGGCGCTGATCCGCTCCGGATAGTCGCGCTCCTGGTGCATGCGGATGGTGCCGTAACTGCCGTTGTCGATCACCAGCACGATGAGGTCAGCGCCATATTGGACGGCGGTGGCGAGCTCCTGCCCGTTCATCAGATAATCGCCGTCGCCGGCCACGCACAGCACCGAGCGATCCCTGAAGCGCAGCGCGGCGGCGACCGCGGCGGGGAGGCCATAGCCCATGGTGCCGCTGGTCGGCGCCAGTTGCGAGGGGCAGGCGGCGTAGCGCCAGTAACGGTGGAACCAGCCCGAGAAATTGCCCGCGCCGTTGCAGACGATCGTGTCGGCGGGAAGCTTGTCCCGCAGCAAGGCGACGCAGGGACCAAGGTCGAGCGTCACGCCATCGCGCGGCGCTGGCTCGGACCAGGCGAGATAATCGGCATGGGCCTCGGCGCCGGCACTGAAGGGGAGAAATTCCTCGTCGCTCCAGGCGTCGAGCTCCTGCGCGAATTCGCCCATGTCCGAGCAGATCGGCAGGTCGGCATGATAGACCCGGCCGAGTTCGTTGGGGTCGGGATGGACGTGCACGAGAATCTGCCCAGGATGGTCCAGGGTGACGAGGGTGTAGCCCTCGGTCGTCGATTCGCCGAGCCGGGCGCCGACCACCAGCAGCAGATCGGCGTCGCGAACACGCTGGAGGAGCTTGGGATTGGGGCCGTAGCCAAGGTTGCCGGCATAGACCGCGCAGTCGTTGGCGATCGCGTCCTGGCGGCGGAAGGCGGCGGCGACGGGGAGGCCGATGCGGCTCGCCCAGGCGGCGAAATGATGCGCGGCGCACGGGCTCCAGTCGGCCCCGCCGACGATCGCCAGCGGGGCGGCGGCGTCCTTGAGCAATTCGTGCAAGGTGGCGATGGCGGCGGGGTCGGGATGCTCGACCAGGGGCGGGACCGGCGGGCGGTCGGGCACCGAGACAGGATCGCGGAGCATGTCCTCGGGAAGCGCGATGACGACCGGGCCGGGCCGACCGACGGTGGCGACGCGCCAAGCCCGCGCGACATATTCTGGGATGCGAGCGGCGTCGTCGATCCGCGCCGCCCATTTGGCGATGGGCGCGAAAAAGGCTGGGAAGTCGATCTCCTGAAAGCCCTCGCGGTCCTTGTCCTTGCGGTCGATGTCACCGACGAACAGGATCATCGGGGTCGAATCCTGGAAGGCGACGTGGACGCCGGGCGAGGCGTTGGTCGCCCCCGGCCCGCGGGTGACGAAGGCGACGCCGGGGCGCCCGGTGAGCTTGCCGTCGGCCTCCGCCATGTAGGCGACCCCGCCCTCCTGCCGGCACACGACGGTCTGGATTTCGGGCGCGTCGTGCAGCGCGTCGAGCACCGCGAGGAAGCTCTCGCCCGGCACGGTGAAGATCCGGTCGCAACCGTTGATCCTGAGCTGGTCGACGAGAAGCTGGCCGCCGGTGCGGGTGGGGGAAGAGGTCATGGAGGGGCTTTAGCCTCGCCCAACCCAGTCCGTCACCCCCGCGAGGGCGGGGGGTCCCGCTGCCTTGCACTTCATCGCCAGGAAAGAAGCGGGATCCCCGCCTTCGCGGGGGTGACGAGAAGGGGTGTTCAGCGGGTCAGGCGCCCCTCCAACAGCCGGATCGCCTGGGCCAGCGCGGCCTCGGCGTCCATCGTGCTGGTGTCGAGCAGCAATGCGTCCCCGGCCTGGACCAAGGGCGCCGCCGAGCGCCCCGAATCGCGTTCGTCGCGGGCGCGGATGTCGATCAGGACGTCGTCGTAATGGGCGTTGAGGCCGGCGGCGGTCAGCTCGGCGTGGCGGCGTCTGGCGCGTTCTTCGGGGGCAGCGGTGACGAACAATTTGGCGGTGGCGGAGGGCGCTATGACGGTCCCGATGTCGCGTCCGTCGAGCACCGCGCCGCCGGGCTGGCCGGCGAAGTCGCGCTGACGCTCGAGCAGGGCGGCGCGAACTGCGGGATAGGCGCTGATCCGGCTGGCTATCCCTCCGACCATCTCGCCCTTCAATTCGGGATCGTCGAGTAGGCCGCTGATCTCGTCGCAGGCGCGCAAGGCCGCAAACTCGCTGTCGGGGTCACCACCCCAGCGCAGCAGCGACAGCGCAACGGCGCGATAAAGCTTGCCGGTATCAAGATGGGGCAGGCGGAAATGCCGCCCGAGCCCGCGCGCGATCGTCCCCTTGCCGCTGGCGGCGGGCCCGTCGACGGCGATGACCAAGGAGGCGGCTGGCATGGCCGGAGCTTTGACACTGCCCCCCCGGCATGGCAAGGCGCGCGGCGATGTCCGACGCGGCCTGCCGCCGCCGGTCCCTTTTCATTGGAGAGACACTTAGTCCATGGTGAAGCCAGAGTGGGGCACCAAGCGCACCTGCCCCAAATGCGCGACGCGTTTTTACGATCTCGGCAAGGAAGATCCAATTACCTGCATCGAATGCGGCGCGGCTTTTTCGCCCGAGACGGTGCTGAAATCCAAGCAGCCGATGCCCTTCGAGCAGGTGACCGCGGTTGCCCCCACGGCGACGGCGGATAGCGACCTCGGCGCCGAGGATCTGGCCCTGCCCGACGAGGATGAGGAGCCCAGCGCCGACGACGAGGTCGACCTGTCGACCGGCGACGACGATCTGGGCGTCGAGACGCCGAATGAGGATGAGGACAACCAATAAGGTTGCCGGTCCGCATCGCAGACGTAAAGAGCTGCCTTCGGGCGGCTCTTTTTTTGCCTGGCGGAATAGCGGTCCTCTCGGCGAAGGCCGGGACCTCTTGGTTCATCGCGCTTCAGCCGTCCGGGATCCCGGCCTCGCCGGGACGACGCTCTTCGCATCAAACGAAAAAGGCCGCCCCGAAGGACGGCCTTAAGGAGGATGGTGGAGCCGTGGGGGATCGAACCCCAGACCTTCGCAATGCCATCGCGACGCTCTCCCAGCTGAGCTACGGCCCCATGTCCCGGGCGGCCTTTAATAGGGTGCGGCGGTGCTGCCAACCCCTTTGTTCGGCGCCTCTGCGGTTTGTCCCGCGCGCCGGGCCCCCTCAAACGAGAAAATGGCGCCGGGTTGCCCCGACGCCGCTTCCTTGCAATTCCGTCGCCAGCGCGAGCGCTTAGTTATTGAGGTTGGTGCCGACCTTCGTGAAGGTCGCATTGAGGTTGCTGCCGATCGTGGTCAGCGCGGTGATCGCGGCGACAGCGATGAGCGCGGCAATCAGGCCGTACTCGATCGCTGTGGCACCATCTTCGTTACTCAGCAGCTTGATGAAATTCGTCATGTTCGGTCTCCTGGAAAATTGCACGATTGATCAGGATGATCCCGGCAACTATTTCCGCGGAAGTCCAAGAACAGGGGTTGGGCTTCTCTGGCCTCTTTTACGATACAGGGCTGGCTCGTTCGGCGCCGGCCGCACCTCGCCGAAGCGACGACCCCGCCGCCACCGCATTTCCTGAGAAACGGATGACGACGGGGACGGTCAATCCGAATTTAGCTGTTCAGATTGGTGCCGACCTTGGTGAAGGTCTTGTTGAGGTTCGTGCCGATCGTGGTCAGCGCGGTAATCGCGGCGACGGCGATGAGGGCCGCAATCAGGCCGTATTCGATCGCAGTGGCGCCGTCTTCGTTGTTCAGCATCTTGGTGAAATTGGTCATGTCCGGTCTCCTGGTTTCCACTTTCCGGGGGGCGTCCCCGGCACCGCCAAGCTTCCAGAGCCCGTCGGTCGAAGCCCTTTTAGGTGGCGATGGGTTAAGGAGTTCTTGAACCGGCCGGTTAATCTGCGTTGACCAAAGTTTTTCAGGGCGCGCCCTCTAAAAGGCGTTCGGCGGCTCCCGCCAACTCCTGGAGCAAGGCATCGAGCGAGTCTTCGGCCGGCTTTCCCGCAGCGACCGGGCGAGGCACGCGATAGCCGTCCGGCAGGCTGCGCGCGCTGCGGCCGTCGACGCTCAGTGCCGGGGCCATGAAGTTGCGCCAGATCTGCGCCGGCACGGTCCCTCCCGAGACCGCTTTGCCGAGCGACTTGTTGTCGTCCCGGCCGACCCATACGCCAACCACCAAGTCCCCGGCGAAGCCGACGAAGATGGCGTCGCGATTGTCCTGGCTGGTGCCGGTCTTGCCGAAGGTCGGGGTGGCGAGCGCCGCCTTGCGCCCAGTGCCCTCGTTGGCGGCAGCCCAGAGGAGGTCGAGCATCGGGCGCCAGTCGCGCCGCCCGTCGAGCGCGCCGCCGCGCCCGCCGAACAAACCTGCGGCAAAGCCAGTCGCGGCTGCGTCGCCCGGCGGCAGGCCGGTCGCGGCGACGGGATAGCGGCCGCCCGCGACCGCGGCATAAGCGGCGGTCAGCTCGACCAGGCTGACGCCCGCGGTGCCAAGCGCGACGCTCGGGCTGTCGGGCAGGGGCGAGGTCAGGCCGAGGTCGCGCGCGGCGCGCAGGACGTTGGCGCGGCCGATCTCTTCCGACAGGCGGACTGTCGCCGCGTTACTGGAGCGAGCAAAGGCCTCGCGCATCGGGATCGCGCCGCGATAGACGCCGTCATTATTGGCCGGGCTCCACCCGTCGATGGTCAGCGCGCGATCCTGGACCAGTGAGGCGGGCGTGCGACCGGCGCGCAGGGCGGCGAGATACACGAACAATTTGAATGCCGATCCCGGCTGGCGGCGGGCCTGGGTCGCGCGATTGAAGCTCGACGCCTTGTAGGAGCGGCCGCCGACCATCGCCACCACGCGCCCGTCGGGGCGCATCGCGACCAGCGCCGCCTGCACGTCCTTGCCCAGCGGCGCATTGCCGATCGCGCGCGTGGCCAGCCGCTGGAGATCGGCGTCGAGCGTCGTGATCACCTTGATCTCGCCGAAGTCGCCACCGAACGCGCTGGCCGCCTGGGGTGCGACCCAGTCGGCGAAATAGGTCCCGACCGGAAGTTTTCCGGCGCGGCGGATAGGCCGGGCCGCAACGGTCGCGCGGGCACGCGCTAGGGTGATGACGTCAGTGTCGGCCATCGCCGCCAGCACCAGCGCCGCGCGCTTCCGGGCGCCGGCGAGGTTCTTGTTGGGGTTGAGCCGGCTCGGCGCCTGAACGAGGCCCGCCAGCATCGCCGACTGGGCGAGGTTAAGCTGCTCGGGCTGTTTCGCGAAATAATGGCGTGCGGCGGCGCGAAGGCCATAGACCCCGTCGCCGAAATAGACCGAGGACAGGTAGCGCGAAAGGATTTCGTCCTTGGTCAGCCATCCTTCGAGCCAGAAGGCGATGATCACCTCCTGCGCCTTGCGCTTGATGCTGCGATCCGACGAGAGAAAGCTCGTTTTCGCAAGCTGCTGGGTGAGGGTCGAGCCGCCCTGGCGAACCCCGCCCGCGCTGAAATTGGCGACCATCGCGCGGCCGATCGCACGCGGGTCGATGCCCCAGTGGCGGTGGAAACGCCGATCCTCGATCGCGATGAAGGCGGCGGGCGTGAGCGGATCGAGCCTCGCCACTTCGACCGGGCGGTCCTTGATCGCGCCGCGCCGGGCGATCGGGCGGCCTTCGCTCGACACGATCAGCATGGCGGGATCGGGCAACGGCTCGAGCGCGCGGCCGAGCGGGGCGGTCAGGATCAACCAGATGAGCGTGATCAGGAACAGGGCCGCAGTGGCCGTCAAACCCCAGCGGAGCCACGGGCGGCGCGGCCGTGCGAGGGGTGTCGGCGCAATCGGGTCGAGGGGCGGGAAGTACGGCGACGACCCTGTCGAATGAACGGGCGAGGGCTCGACCGAGCGCGGCCCGCGATGCCACCAGCGGCGCTTGCGCGGCGGGGCGAAGGGATCGGGAGCCGGACCGAAGGGGTCGGGCAGATCCTCGATATTATGCCCGCCCCGCTGCCAGGGTGAGTCGCGCTCCGCCATGCCTCGACCGATCCATAATATGGTGGTGACCTAATGCCCTAATACAGCGGCGCGGGCGTGGCTAGGGGATTGAAGCTGAACGCTTGGTTTCGGCGGGCGCGCTGGGCTAAGCCGGGATCGTGACAGGGCTGCGCAAACTTGGTGGATGGTGGACCGCGCTGCTCGGCGCGGCGCTTGTGCTAGGTGGTTGCCGGGGCGAAGACAGCAGCGCGGTCCGTGTGCTGGTGATCGGCGAGGGCGCGCCCAAGCTGGCCGACCCCGCTGCCACCGCGCTGTCGGCGCCCGATCTCATACTGGTCGAAAATGTCGCGCAGGGACTGGTGCGGTTCGATTCGGCCGGCAATGTCGCCCCCGGGCTCGCCGAGCGCTGGGCGGTCAGCGACGATGGGCTGAGCTATACCTTTCGGCTGCGCAAGGGCGACTGGGCGGACGGACGGCGGGTGCGGGCGCGCGACGTAGTGCGGCTGCTCCAGCGCCAATTCGCACGCGGTAGCCGCAATCCGCTCAGGGACACGATCGGGGCCGTCAGCCAGGTGGTCGCGATGACCGACCGGGTGGTAGCGATCGAATTGAGCTCGGCCCGCCCGCACTTGTTGCAATTGCTCGCCCAGCCCGAATTCGGCCTGGTCCGCGAGCGCGTCGGAAGCGGCCCGTTCGCGATCGAGCAAGGGCCGGACGGCTTGACCCTGGATCGCGGCATTCCGGTCGCGGACGGACAGGCCGAGGTGGGCGAGCGGGTGCGCTTCGGTAGCCGTCCCGGGGCGCAGGCCGTGGCCGACTTCGTCGCCGGACGGGCCGACGTGGTGCTCGGCGGGACCAGCGCCGACCTGGCGCTCGCGCTCGGCGCCAAGCTGCCGCGCGGCGCGCTGCGGATCGACCCTGTCGCAGGGCTGTTCGGGCTGGTACCGGCCCGCGCCGACGGGTTTGCGGGCGACCGCGAGATCCGCGCGTTGCTCGACGAGGCGATCGACCGGGCCGCGCTGGTCGCGGCGCTCGGGCTCCCTCAGTTACAGCCGCGCTCGAGCCTGTTGCAGCCGGGGCTCGACGGCATCGGCGCGCCGGCGCAGCCCGACTGGGCCGGCGTGCCTCTGGCAGAGCGGCGAGCCGGACTGGTCGAACGATCCCGCGCCCTGTTTCCGCCGGCCGAAATGCCGCTCGACGGCGATTCGCCGCCAATCCGGCCGATCATCCGCGTGGCGCTGCCGCAGGGTCCGGGCGGGGTGATATTGCTGCGGCGCCTGCAGGCTGACTGGGGCGCGCTCGGGCTCGACGTGGCCGAGGTGAAAGGGCGCGAACGGCCCGACTTCCGCTGGGTCGACGCGGTCGCGCCCTCGCTGTCCCCCGCCTGGTATCTGCGCAGTTTCCGCTGCGGCGTGGTGCCGGTCTGCCTCGAAGACGCCGACCGGTTGCTCGATGCGGCGCGGCTGACCGGCTTTCCCCCCCAGCGCAACGCCTTCTTTGCCGAGGCTGAGCGGCAGATGCGCGCCGATGTGCTGTTCATCCCTGTCGCGGCGCCGATCCGCTGGGCGCTGGCCGACCGCGCTCTGGCCGGCTTTGCGGAGAATCGCTTCGCCCGCCATCCGCTGACGGACTTGC
Source organism: Sphingomonas sp. (assembly GCA_031425975.1). Lineage (GTDB taxonomy): Bacteria > Pseudomonadota > Alphaproteobacteria > Sphingomonadales > Sphingomonadaceae > Sphingomicrobium. The sequence goes on along the minus strand of JANPKL010000172.1, from coordinate 449 downwards.
GCGGGCCCCGCGACACACGAGATTAGGAGTATGAGCATTCGCCCCACGCCTTATTCGCCGCGCCCAGGGCTCGGCTCCGACCCCGCCAGCGTCCGCGGGCGGATCGAGAAGATCGAGCATCTGCTCGAAGGGTTGGTCCCGATCCCGGGCACTAGCAAACGCGTCGGGCTCGACGTGATCCTCGACTTCATTCCCGGCATTGGCCCGACGGTGGCGGCCGGGCTGGGCGCCTATCTGGCGTGGGAAGCGCGCAACCTGGGCATGTCCAAGTGGCAGATTGCGCGGATGGGCAAGAATATCGGGATCGACTGGGCGCTGGGGCTGATCCCCTTCGTCGGCGCGATCCCCGATTACTTCTTCAAGTCCAACACCCGCAACCTGCGGATCATCAAGCGGCATCTGGACAAGCATCACCCCGCCAGCCGCGTGCTGGACGTGCCGCCGTCGCG